>JBPPMD010000225.1:0-7506 GCA_051305875.1 Desulfuromonadales bacterium
TCGTTTCGTCGCCACGGTGTCCTGCCGATGCGTCTGGCGTTGATCTGTACCGCGCCGTCCCTGCTCGGCAGCTACCTCGGCGCGCAACTGGCCATTGACATTGACGACCAGCTGTTCCAGCGATTGCTCGCCGTTATCATGATCGGTGTGCTGATCATCTCCGTGCTCGACCCGGCCAAGCGCCTGCGGGGCCGCGAAGTTGCCTACACGCCGCTGCGCCTGGCCGCTCTGCTCGGTGCGTTTTTCCTGATCGGCATCTACGGCGGCTTCGTGCAGGCCGGCGTCGGCTTCCTGATTATCCCGGTGATGTTGCTGGCCGGGTTCGATATGGTGCGCACCAACGCCATCAAGATCTTCGTCGTGTTGGCTTTCACCATTCCTGCGCTGGCGGTCTTTGTCTGGCATGGCCAGGTCGACTGGCTGCTTGGCCTGGTTCTGGCCGTCGGCAATGCCAGCGGTGGTTGGGTCGCCTCACACGTGGCTGTAAAAAAAGGCCATGAGTGGATTAAACGCTTTGTCATTGTAACGGTGTTGATCTTCGCCCTGCGTCTTTTGATAGCTTAGTGCCCATTCGGAAACTCCAGATAACACAGGCACAATTTCTGATCTGGAAACGAGCAATTTTTCGCAAGGTCAAGGAAACCAAGGATTTGAGCGGAGGCGTAGTCCTTTACGCCGCACAATCAAATCCGCCGATTGACGCAGAGATTGCGGAAAAGGGCCGTTTCCGGACGAAAACCAAGTAAATCTTCTGGCGTTTTACATGCAGAGATAAATATGCTACTCTTGAAGCTATTGAATTATTTTATGTAATGGAATGAAACTATGCACGAACCTGGCACACCTGACCCCCTGAAGAAAACCCGGAAATTCCCTGTCGCGAAATCCTCGCCAGCTTCTCATGGTGGCGAGGGCATCGCTCGCCTGCTGATCGAACAAGGCCTGATCACCGAAGAACAGCTGACCTACACCAAGCGGGTCAAGACCAAGCTGATTTCCGAGCGCTCGCTGGTTGAAATCTTTAAAGAGTTGCACCTGTTGACCAACCAACAGCTCAGTCAGGTGCTCAAACAGCATCGTTTGGATCTCCGCATCGGTGACCTGTTGATTGAGCTGGGTCATATCCGTGAGGGTGACCTGGATGCTGCTCTGGCCATTCAGGCAGAAAACAAGAAACAGAAGATCGGTGAAATCCTGGTTGAATATGGATTCATCGACGAACACCGTCTGATGGAAATTCTCGCCTCGAAGCTCGGTTACCCTTTCATCGAACCTGTTTTTGCCGACATCGGTCGCGATCTGCTGGCCCAGGTGTCGGCGAAAGTGCTCAGCCAACACGCCTTTGTCCCGGTTGCAAGGAGCGATGATCGAGTCATTGTCGCATTTGCGGACCCTCTTGACCTTGAGGATCGTGAAGCCGCTGACCGGGTGTTTGGCAGAAAGATCGTAGCTGCGATCAGTCCGCGCCAGGGGATTCGCGCAGTTATTGAACTCTATCGACGGGGCGCCCAGCGCGGCACGGTATCAGCGGCGGACGACTCAACAATCATCGGCATCGTCAACAACCTGTTTGACGACGCAATGCAGCAGGGGGCCAGTGACATCCATATTGAACCGATGAAGGGCCGACTGCGCATCCGCTTCCGCCGTGACGGTGTGCTCGGTATTCATAAGGAGATGAATCTGGACGTTGCCGCGCCTTTGGCCACACGCCTGAAGGTCATGGCGGAGGCTGATATTGCCGAGCGACGCCGTCACCAGGACGGGCGTATTCTCTATGAGAGCGCAGCCACCGGCATGACCCTCGACCTGCGTGTCTCCTTCTACATCACCATTCATGGCGAAAAGATAGTCTTACGCTTGATGAACAAGAAGGGTGAGTTGCTAGATATCGATGACATCGGCATGGCGCCTCGCATGTTGCAGCAGTTTCGTGAGGATGCCCTGGCTTCGCCGAGCGGTATCATCGTGGTGACCGGGCCGACAGGCGCCGGTAAAACCACGACTCTATACAGCTGCGTTAATCACCTCAACAACCTTGAGCTAAGTATAATCACCGCAGAGGAACCGGTGGAGTATGTTCTTGACGGCATTTCCCAGTGTTCAATCAATCCGAAAATCGGCGTGACCTTCACGGAAACCTTGCGCCACATCGTTCGACAGGATCCGGACATCATCGTCATGGGCGAGATCCGTGACGCTTTCTCTGCGGAGACCGCAATACAGGCAGCGTTGACCGGCCACAAGGTGCTGACGACGTTTCACACCGAGGACGCGGTCGGGGGGCTTCTGCGTTTGCTGAACATGGGCATCGAAGCCTTTTTGATCGCCTCGACGATCAACTGCATGTTGGCGCAACGCCTGCTGCGCAGGGTTTGTCCGCACTGTACAGCTCCCTTCACGCCAACGCCTGAAGAATACCGATGGCTCGGTTACACCCATGGTGACCTGGCCGGTGCCGACCTGCAGATCGGGCGCGGTTGTACGGCCTGCAGGTTTACCGGTTACAAGGGTCGGGTCGGTATCTTTGAACTGCTTTACCTTAATGACAATGTCAAGGAAGCCGTTCTGGCCCGCAAAACAGTCCAGGAAATCCGCCGCATAAGTATTGAGAGTTCCGGTTTGATTACCCTGATGGAGGACGGTATTGCCAAGGCGGCTCGCGGCAAGGTTTCTCTTCCGGAAGTCATGCGCCGTTTGCCGCGCATTTTGAAGCCGCGGCCGTTACATGAATTGCGTCGTCTGTTGGGAGAATAGTTTTGGCAGAAAAATCGTTGACAGACATTATCAAAGAAATGGTTGATGCCGACCGGGTACGGCTGCCGATCCACCCCACGGTTGGCCAACAGGTCATTGCGTGCCTGGCTGGCGAAGATCCTGATTCTCACAAACTATGGTCGCTGGTCGGTCGTGACCCGGCGCTGCTCTGTGTCCTCTTCCGTACCGCTAATTCATCCTTTTTTGCCGGCCTGCAAAAAACCGCTTCGATAGAAGAAGCGGTGACCCGTCTCGGCGGCAGCAAGGCCAGACAGGTCATTGAGCGGGTGTGTCGAGAAGACGGGGGCCGTCCGCAGGGAGCGTTGCTGCACCGTCATATGAACAGCCTCTGGCAGCATGCTCAGGGTTGCGCACTCGGTGCCCGATGGCTGGCGAAACGTTGTGGCTACCAGAGCCTTGTTGATCAGGCCTACCTGGCTGGATTGTTTTACGATATCGGCAAACAGCTCCTGCTGGCGGTGCTGCAGGAAATTTCGAGTGGCGACGAATTAGGTATTACCCTTTCCGGGCAGCTGATTCAGGAAGTGATCGCCACTATGCATGTTGAACAGGGCCTGCGGCTTTTTGAAGAATGGAATCTACCGGAAATTTATAGAGAGGTGGTTGCCGACCACCATGACGAAGTGCTGGATACGCAGAACATTCTTGTCGCCCTGGTCAAGCTGGCAGACAAAGGCTGCCGCAAGGCAGGCCTTGGACTGACGATTCACCCGGATATTGTCCTGCCGACAACGGCAGAGGCCCAATTCCTTGGCCTTGACGAGGTTTGCCTGGCAGAGTTCGAGATCATGCTCGAAGATCAATTCCCCGGCAGGAGGCAGGCCTCAGCCGGCCAATAGTCAAGAGAGGCCTCTGCCGGCTGATGGACCTGGGCTTTCGGAATGATGCACACTGTTGTTCTACGTTTTTTTTGCTACACTTACTCATCAGTCTTTGCTGTTCAAAGGGGGAAGGGTATGTCAAAATCCATAGCTCAGATCTTGAAACGAAAAGGTAGCGAAGTCTGGTGCATCGCTCCTGATGCCAGAATTTATGAAGCTTTAGCGATGATGGCGGACAAGGGTGTCGGCGCTCTGGTCGTCATGGATGAGGGGCAGGTGGTCGGTATCTTTTCCGAGCGCGACCATGCCCGCAAGGTTGACCTCTGCGGACTCTGTTCCCAGAAGGCGATCGTCCGCCAGGTAATGTCGGTGGATATCTGCTATGTCACTCCCCAGACCTCTGTCGATGAAGCCATGTCCATCGTGACCGAGAGCCGCAGTCGGCACCTGCCGGTTATGGAAAATGAACAGTTGATCGGTCTGGCATCGATCGGCGACCTGGTCAAGGCATCCCTTGAAGAGAAAGATTTCGTCATCACGCAGCTCAAGAAGTATATCAAGGGTGTACACTGATCGACAGTAAGCGTTTGTCGCACATGACAGGGCTTATCCGACCCTTGATGATGATGTCAGTATGCTCTGCATGTGGGCGTTGAAACTTGGTTTGTCTCAGCGCCTGAACTCTGGTAAAAAGATAGAGCAATTCACTCATCAGGAGATAATATTTTTCTGGATGAATTCCAGATTGACACTCCGAATATCAACCTTTGCTGAGTAATCGAGTGCTCACGATATTGTGGCTCCTTACAATGAGCCTGAAGGGTCGGCCATGATTGAGATCAAAAAAGGGCTCGATCTACCCATCTGCGGCGCTCCCGCAATGAAGGTCGAGGCCGGTTCGCCGGTTTCGCACGTTGCCCTGGTCGGCAGTGATTATCAGGACATGAAACCGACCCTCCTGGTTAGCGAGGGGGAGCAGGTCAGTCTCGGTCAGCCGCTGTTTTCCGACAAAAAGAATCCTAAGGTCCTCTATACTTCCCCGGCACCTGGCAAGGTTGTCGCCATCAACCGGGGAGAGCGGCGGGTATTCCTTTCTCTGGTTATCGAGATTGCCGGGAGTGCAGAACAAACCTTTCCGGCAACAGCAGCCGACCGGCTCGATCAACTTTCCACTGATGAGGTTGAACAGCAACTGATCAATTCCGGACTGTGGCCCTCATTTCGTACCCGTCCATACAGTAAGATACCAACGCCGGGAACCCGTCCCGCAGCGCTTTTTGTTACCGCGATCGACACCAATCCGTTGGCGGCGGATCCGCAGGTTGTGATTGCCGAGAAAACGACAGAGTTCACTGCCGGCTTGAAGGTCATCCGCCACCTGACTGAAGGAAAAGTCTACCTATGCAAAAAACCGGATGCGTGGATTGAGGCTCCTGAGAGGATTACCGTGAGTGAATTGTCCGGCTGTCATCCAGCCGGCCTGGTTGGCACCCATAGTCACTTCCTAGAACGGGTCGATCAAGAGCGCACCGTCTGGCACATAGGCTACCAGGACGTGATTGCCATCGGCCACCTGTTTCTCACCGGCAGACTCCTCACCGAAAGAATCATTGCGCTCTGCGGCCCGGCAGTCAAAAGCCCGCGATTGATCCGCACTCGTATTGGTGCCTGCCTGTCAGAGCTGCTCGCCGGACAGCTGCATGCCGGCAACAACCGGGTCATTTCAGGATCTGTTCTGAATGGTCACAGCGCTGCAGAAGCCAGCGATTACCTTGGCCGCTATCACAACCAGGTTTCCGTACTCGAAGAAGATCAGCGCCGTGAATTCCTCGGCTGGGCCAAGCCGGGGCTGAGACAGTTCTCGATCAAGAATGTCTTCGCTTCGGCGCTGCTGCCGCGCCGACCTTTGCTGATGACCACCAGCACGCACGGCAGTTTGCGGGCGATGGTGCCGATCGGCTCATTTGAGAAGGTGATGCCGCTCAACATCAAGGCAACCTGGCTGCTTCGATCGCTGCTTACTCTGGATACTGACCTTGCGCAGAATCTCGGCTGCCTGGAGCTGGATGAAGAGGATCTGGCTTTGTGCAGTTTTGTCTGTTCGGGGAAAATGAATTACGGTCATCATTTACGCCAGGCCTTACAGAAAATAGAAGAAGAGGGCTGATGAAAGCACTACGCACTGTTCTCGACAAGCTTCGCCCTCACTTTACACAGGGTGGCAAACTTGTACGGCTCTATCCTCTTTTTGAGGCGGCCGACAGCTTTCTGTACACCCCGGGGGAGGTCACAGCCGGGGCTCCACATGTCAGGGACGCCATCGACTTGAAACGCGTGATGATTACCGTGGTGTTCGCCTTGCTCCCCTGTTTTTTCATGGCCATGTGGAATACCGGTTATCAGGCCAACAGCATCATGCAGACCTCGGGCGGCAGTGTCGAAGGCTGGCGCGGCGCCTTGCTCAATGTCCTCGGTTACTCCGCCAGCCCCGACCGGATGCTTGACAACCTGCTGCTCGGAGCGGCATGGTTCATACCCATCTACCTGGTGACCAACATTGTCGGTGGCTTATGGGAAGCCCTGTTCAGCAGTATCCGCGGCCATGAGATTAATGAAGGCTTTCTGGTGACCGGTTCGCTGTTCCCGCTGATCTGCCCGCCGACTCTGCCGCTCTGGCAGGTGGCGCTCGGCATCAGCTTCGGCGTCGTCATCGGCAAGGAGATCTTCGGCGGCACCGGCAAAAACTTTCTGAACCCTGCCTTGACCGGACGCGCCTTTCTGTTTTTCGCCTACCCGGCCCAGATCTCCGGCGACAAGGTCTGGGTTGCCGCCGACGGTGTGAGTGGGGCAACCGCATTAAGCCGTGCTGCGGAAGGAGGCGTCGAAGCGATCACCGCCACAATCAGCTGGTTCGACGCTTTTATCGGCACCATCCCCGGCTCGATGGGGGAAACCTCCGCCCTGGCCTGCCTGTTTGGTGCTGCAGTCCTGGTTCTGACCGGCATCGGCTCCTGGCGTATAATGCTCTCGGCACTGATCGGCGCCTTGTTCCTGTCAATATTGTTTCCGCTCATCGGCAGCAACACCAATCCGATGTTCGAACTCGGCCCCCAATGGCATCTGGTGCTTGGTGGTTTTGCCTTCGGTCTGGTGTTTATGACGACCGATCCGGTTTCCGGAGCGATGACCGACGAGGGCAAGTGGGTCTATGGATTCCTGATCGGGTCCATGTGCATCATGATCCGGGTGGTCAACCCGGCTTTCCCTGAAGGGATGATGCTTGCCATCCTGTTCGGCAATGTGTTTGCCCCGTTGATCGATCAGATGGTCCTCAAATTTCACATCAAGCGGAGACTGCGTCATGTCGAGGGATAGCACCGCAAAGGTTCTGACCGTCGCTTTTCTGCTGTGCCTGATCTGTTCCATTCTGGTTTCGGCGGCAGCCGTAGGCTTGAACAGCCGCAAGGAGCAGAACAAGATCCAGGAAAAGAGAAAAAACATCCTGCAGGCTGCAGGTCTCTATGAGGAAGGCCGGCCGATCGAGGCGCAGTTCGAAAAAATTCAGCCCCGGCTGGTCGATCTGCAGCAAGACGAATTCAGTCGCGATTTCGATCCGATCACTTTCGATAGCCGGTCAGCCGCGCGTGCTCCCGAAACCCGTTATCGGATTCCGCCGGAGCTAGATCTCGCGAAGATCAAGTCCCGTTCCCGCTACAAAGTCATCTACCTGGTGATGGATAACGGCGGAGAGCTGCAGCAATTGATCCTGCCGGTCTACGGCAAGGGGCTGTGGTCGACCATGTACGGTTTCATCGCCCTCGACGATGATTTGTCCACGGTCAACGGCTTCGCCTTTTACGAACACGGCGAGACCCCCGGCCTCGGCGGCGAGATCGACAACCCCGCC
>JBPPMD010000244.1:0-4811 GCA_051305875.1 Desulfuromonadales bacterium
GCGATCCTGAC
The DNA here is from genome assembly GCA_051305875.1 of Desulfuromonadales bacterium. Lineage (GTDB taxonomy): Bacteria > Desulfobacterota > Desulfuromonadia > Desulfuromonadales > BM103 > M0040. Next base: position 12 of record JBPPMD010000244.1, read on the forward strand.
CGGGTCGCCGACGCTCAAGCCTACCGAAGAGTTAAAATACGCATAATATGCGTATTGATCCTCAAAGGGACGCCAGTCCTCGACCAGCTCAATCATGACTGCCAGCAAAATCAGGGCTGCCAGAAAAAACAGACCGACTTTCTGCTCGACCGTTATTGCCATACTAGTTTCCTTCTTCCTGGATGCCTTTGGTCGTTGTATAGATAAAATTCCGCACAATTGGGTTCTGGCTTTTTTTGATCTCATCAGGCGTGCCGACAGCAATGATTTCACCACCATGCATCATAGCAACACGGTCAGACAGATAAAGTGCAAAGCTAAGGTCATGACTGACGATAACAGTCGTCAATTTAACCTTTTCTTTGAGAGACATAATGACCCGAGCCAGTTCATCGGAAGTCACCGGATCGAGTTCAGCTGTCGGCTCGTCATAAAGGATCAGGTCGGGATTCATCGCCAGCGAGCGGGCGATTGCTACCCGCTTCTTCATTCCGCCCGAAAGTTCCGAGGTGCGTAACTCCTCCTTGCCTGCGAGGCCTACCAGATCCAGCTTTTCCCGGATAATACGGCGGATACGCGCTTCTCCGCAGATGCGTTTTTCACGCAGCCAGAGGCCGACGTTTTCGCCAACTGTCAACGAATTGAAGAGTGCGGATGACTGAAATACCATGCTGTAGCGATAACTGCGTTTTGCATTTATCGACTCTGTCTTGCTTACATCATGGTCATTGATCTGGATTTGCCCGCTGTCTGCACTTTCCAGTTTGACGATATGTTTAAGCAGCACGCTTTTCCCGGTTCCTGATGGGCCGATAATCGAAAAAGTTTCTCCAGGCTCAATAGTCAAGTTGATATTTTTGAGAACATGATTGTCGCCGAAAGATTTATTGAGGTCCTTGATCTGAATACTTACTCCAGCTGAGCCTTCGTAATTTGCCTGACAGTTGTCACCCTCTATGATTGATGGCGAAAAACCGTGCGCAAGTTTGGTCCAGAGACTGCCGAGAGGATTCAAACCGTTCAGAAAATGTCCATTTTTCGAGTTTTTGTCAGAATGAGTCAATGCAGAGCCCCTTAAATCATGAACCGAGTCAGGAGATAGTTGGCGACCATGATCAGCAGGAAGGAGAGAACCACCGATCTGGTTGTCGACTCGCCGATTCCCCGCGCACCACCACTTGTCTTAAAGCCGATGTAACATCCGACATGACCGATAATGCCTCCGAAAACCATCGCCTTTAGCAGACCTTTGAAAACTTCCATATAGCTCAACGCACGGATCATGTTGTCGTAGTAAACACTAAAAGGTACATTAATTTTCGGATTAACCTCTGCGACGACACCACCGCCGATGATACCGATGAAAATGGCAAAGACAACAAGCGCCGGCACACAAAAAAGGCAGGCAATCAATCTCGGCATGGCCAGGTAGCGGACCGGACTGATTTCCAGTGTTTTCAGTGCATCAATTTCTTCGTAAACCTGCATGGCTCCAATTTCGGCCGCCATGGCAGAACCGATACGGCCGGCAACCAGCAAACTGGTCATAACCGGCCCGAGCTCCTTGACCATCGACACGCCAACGATGGCCCCGATAGCTTCCTGGGAGCCATAAAGAGCCAGCTCGGTTCCCGTCTGCACAGAAAGCACCATACCGACAAAGAGAGCGACCAGCATGGCAATCGGCAGCGTGCCGACGCCGATCTGGTTCATCTGGCGAAGGATGCTGGACAGATTACGCGGTGCTTCCTTGAAATAATAGAGTGTCTGGCAAAGCAGTTCCAACATCTCACCGAGACCCTGCGCAACATTGAGCAGTTTACTTCCCAGGATATTTAAAAAACGCATAAAGCACTTGTCTCACATCTGGTCTCACAGTGGTTCATTCCATCGAAAGCCCCAGGGCAGATAAAAGAGGTTTAGCTGTTTTCCGCTGTCGCGATCATGGTAACTGACCAACCCTTTCAAGAAGCGAATGTCCTTAGAGTCTGACGACTCCTTGCGATATTCAACGAACGGGAAAAGTTCCCAGGCAACTTTTTCACTCTGCTTCTCATACCAGTAAAGGTTCCAGAACAGACTGACGATGGAATTGCCTTGTTGGTCCCATTTCTGCTGATAAATCCGCCATAAAGGTGACCACAAACGTTCAATCGACTGATTGCCCGGAAAAAACGGCTCGATTAGCGAAAAAACGTGCAGATGACTTACGCCGTTTGTCATATTGTAACCAAAAAGAGGCCAAAGATCGACGCGGCGCATTGAATCGCCCGTTTCATATTTGGTTTCATGCCGATCTGAATAAAGGAAGAAAAGGATACGATCACGACGACTCTCAAGCAGCTCAGTCTGCATCTCATCAACCTTGTATAGCGGCCAAAGATACCACCTCCGTCTCTTAACATCTATGGTTTCATCCGCAAAAAACGGTAGTATTTTCAACCCGTGATGATTTTCCCCTTTGATAACACGTACGAGCGGCCAGGGCGCGTTCCATACCTGATAATCCTTGACGTGATTTTGCGTTTTGGAGAAAAAAGGCCAGAGAGCGGAACGGTATGATGTCTCGGGTGTCTCCTTGCTGACATAAAACGGCCAGGCCGCTCTCACCTCCATCGGGACGTCACTGTCAAGCCCGACCGATTCCGAGAAAAAAATCGGCCAGAGGAAAAATCTTTTCCGGTAGACGCCCTGCTTGCTGCTTTGTCCATAAACCGGCCAGAACTTGTAACCTGACTCGTTTTCCCCGGTTATTCTGGCAAAAAATGGCCAGAGGACATTATCAATTCGCGTAGTCTTGCGTTCCGTGCGGCCGTAGAGAGGAAAGAGGGTAAAAGATATGCGATCACGGCCGAACCAGTTGAAGAGGGTGCCGCCGAAAGGGAAAAAAGCCATGTAGCGGCCCTGCTCTTCTTCACCATAGAAGAGGAAAGGGAAAAGGTAAAAACGATTACTGCTGCCAGTTTCACGCTTGCCGAAATCGTAGTTAAGCAAGTGTACAAGGTGGAAGCTCGTAAATTCCTTATCCTTACGGTGACCGAAAACGGGATAAAGGACATCGGTGCGAGAGACATTCTCTTCATCGACAGCCCGATAAAACAGGGGCCGCAAGGCATATTCCGTTTCAATCCCTTTGGTTTCGTATTTCAGAAGTGGCCCGAGCAGATGAAGGCTATGATAGTCAGCGGATTCCGAGGCGCGATAATCGAACAACGGCCACATCGTTGACACTGTGGCTTCGGCTGCAATAGCAGTCGTTGCACACCAGAATACAGCGAACATCAGAAGGAGTGAAATGCTACGTTTCATGTATCAAACCGGATAGATGGATAATAGCCGAGAAGCCGTTGCGAGCTTAGCATGAGGACATGAATTGAACAACAGGAAGTGGATTCTTTTCATCTGCAAAAAATCATTCTTTTGAACTGCCTGAATTAACTATCAGCATGCAATTTCAGATTGATTCAAGTGCTTCACGGGCTGGTAAGTGATCCGGCGCTACTTCAAGAGCCTGGCTCAGGGCATCAAAGGCGCCGGCGCGGTCGCCGGTCTGGCTGCGGCACATCCCCAAAAGGCAGAAGAAATCGGCTGACTTGAACTCGGTCATAAAATAGTTGTCCTCTTCCAGTCGCTCCAGCAATTCCGTTGCCTGACTATAATCTTTCGCAGCATAAAGGTGCATCGCTTCACCGATACACTCCAGATCATCCACCAGCGGATGGTCTGGAAATCCAACCTGGACACAGGATTCAAGCCGGGCCCCAATGTTGTCTGCAGTCTTTTGATCGGGAAAAGACTTCAGCAGCCGGTCAAATTTGCTGATCGCCGCGGGATAATCTCCGAAAAGGATGTCGATTTCAGCAAGCAGGTTCAAGGCAGCATGATCAGCTGCCTGCAACTTCAATATGTCCTGTCCGTATCGCATTGCATTCAATAGATGGCGACGCACTTGCGACAGCTCGGTAAAGGTCATTGCCAGCCCGTAGAACCCCTGGGAGAGCTGCCAGAGCAGACCGGTGTTGTCTGGCTCGAGCAGGTGCAGAATCTTGAGATAAGTGAGTTTGCGAAAAACGTAAGCAGGCTCGACTTCTTTTTTGTCAAGCATGACTACGTGAGCCGCCAGATCTGCCAGGAAATGCGCATAACCATCACGCAAGAGCTCTGCGTAATCCGTATTATGCAGACAATCGGGAAACTGACGCAGATAATCGTAGACACCTTCACCAATCGCATTGTCACTGGGACCATTATCCATGTCCTCGCGCTTGATCGGCAGAGGAATTTGCGGCAGAGAAACCGGTTTTTGATCCGGTCCGACATGGATTGCCCGATCAGCGGGCGGTTGCCAGAAAATGAACTTTTGCGGGTCAAGGTTGTTTCTGTTGAGATCAGTCAATGATTTTATCATGTCGAAGCGTTCATCCAGTCATTTCAAAAGTTAATGTAAATATTCAGCACATAAACGAGCGCATGTGGTCTGCGGCCATTGCCTGCGTCCAACATTGTCACTTAACTTCCCGCAAGCAACAACTGCAGCCCACATGCTGTGCCGGAGAGTAAGGGAGTGAATAGTTACAGTTTAATCAGTTTAATAAGTATTACTATCATGATAGGGGTCAAGACGGTGATGTAGTGCAAAAAAAGCGGAGCCATACGGCTCCGCTGCCACCTTCCTCGGAAGATGCTGAATGGTACGCCCAGGGGGATTCGAACCCCCGTCGCCGCCGTGAAAGGGCGGTGTCCTAGACCAGGCTAGACGATAGGCGCATACAACTATGTAAAGGGTTGCCCCTTGTAACT
>JBPPMD010000329.1:0-19573 GCA_051305875.1 Desulfuromonadales bacterium
TATTGTTGATTTTAGCGTGTTGAAATTTGTCGTGGTGTGTTAAACGTCTAAGGCCGGCAGATGGGACTTAAAATCCCTCGGGAGCAATCCTGTACGAGTTCGATTCTCGTCCCGGGTACCATAATGAAACAAGGGGTTGGCCGATTATGGCCGACCCCTTGTTGCTTTTTAGGTGTCCAGTCTGGTGTTTCTATAACAAATGTGCCAACGCAAATCGTCCACCCGTTCCAATCCAATTCGTCCACTGATTCCGATTGATTTCGACCACCCATTCCGACGGCAATTCGTCCAATTTTGCCGACCTGTCGGATTCATGCAGCGCCGCTGGGCAAACTGCGCTGCTCTGGGAGGAGTATCAGGTACGGGTTACCAGTACAGTCGTTTCTGCGATCTCTACCGCGAATGGACGGGCAAGCTCACGTTCTCCATGCGCCAGGCCCACAAGGTGGGGGAGAAGCTGACAACACAAAAACATACAACTCCCTATCTTAAATCTTGCCAACGTAAAAATCCCGTAGACGTTAAAGTAAAATAGGTTGAATTCGCTGTAATAATGTTGAGATTAAAACGGTCAAATCTAACTATGTTATTTTTAGACACACATAATGTTAAACGTTACGTGTCATAAAAGCTTTAAATAACGGCAATATACACTTTGTAGTGTCCTTGGTTACCGAAAAATACATCTGTTAGAATGTGAGATTGCTGGTAAAATAAAATAGTGTTACAAAACACGTTGACTTAAACGTAAGGATGATGTAGTTCTGTTTGCGCTTGCTTGTTATCCGCAGAGAGTGCGCTCTGTTTCGGCAACGGCTAGGCTGGGTAAACCGGAGGTAGTCGTTAGGTCACGTTTGATCTAAACAACGGTGGAGAACAAGGATGGAGGTTCGACGACAGTTATCGGCACCTCCTCCAACGGTAAAAACTACTGATGTAATGGTACGTCTTTTCTTGCCCGCAGTATCGTGACACTTACAAGTCAAATCGTGGGAAACAAGAGTGGTTTCATATATCCAATGTCAAGCAACAGTAAAGCAAGGAGGCCCAATGAGTACCCATCAGACAAGTGAGCTATTCACGAGCAGACCAGAGAAGTTCTGGTTGTTGGCGTCAATTCTGACCGCTGTTCTATTGACGCCGGTTCCAGCCCTGACATTTGAATTTCAGTATGGAGATCTCTCCGGTAATTTTGACACGACCCTGTCCTACGGTATGAGTTGGCGGGTCTCTGATCGAGACAAGAACATTATTGGCTTGCGAGAAGGCGGCAAGGCATACTCGGCCAATGGCGATGACGGTAACTTGAATTATGATGACGGCGAGCCGATCAGCAGTCTCGCTAAAGCCACGAGTGAACTTGACCTCAGATATGACAATTTCGGCTTCTTTGTTCGCGGTTCAACTTTCTACGATTTCGAAAACGAGGATGGTGATCGCGAGCGCACTGATCTGAGTAATGATGCAAAAGACTTGGTCGGCAAGGATGCTGAATTGCTTGACGCCTATATATGGGGGAACTACGAAGTGGGTGGCATGCCTGGTCAACTCCGTCTCGGTGACCAGGTTCTGAGTTGGGGCGAAAGCACCTTCATTCAGAATGGCATCAACATCATCAATCCCTTTGATGTCAGCAAATTACGTGTCCCTGGTGCTGAACTTAAAGAAGGCCTCGTACCGGTCGGCATGGTCTCAGCATCAATCAGTCCAACTGAAAATCTGACCTTCGAAGGTTTTTATCAGTACGACTGGGAAAAGGTCGAGATCGATCCCACCGGCTTTTACTGGAGCACTAATGACCTCCCCGGGGAAAGCGGGGACAGGGTGCTGCTCGGATTTGGCGACTGGTCGGATCTCGGGACGAGTTGGCAGGGGCTTCTAGGTCCTGACACCGATCTTCGTTTCATGATGGTACCGCGTGGTGAGGACGACAAGCCCTCGGACGATGGCCAATACGGTTTGGCAATGCGTGTTTATGCCCCGGGTTTGAATGATACGGAATTCGGATTCTATTTTATTAACTATCACAGCCGGCTACCGACCTTAAGTGGGATAACGGGAACAACTAGCGGCTTAGCGCGAGCTGGCACAGCGGCAACTGGAATAGTGACCTTTAAGACTCTGGCTGATCCTGGCAATCCATCCAGCATTCCCGCAGCAATTGCGGCTGGGATCGCTAACGGAACGAACGCTGGCATTAATGCAGGACTTGATCCTACTACGGCACAAGCTGTTGCTACCGGAGCAGTCAATGCAGCAACGACTGGTGACTCTAGCTTAGCAAGTGCATACATTGTAAACGAGTACGCCAAAACGGCACAATACAAGGTTGAATACCCGGAGGATATTAAGGTTTACGGTGTCAGCTTCAACACAACACTGGACAGCATCGGGGCTTCCTTGCAAGGCGAATACTCGTACCATCAAGATGCACCTTTGCAGATTGATGATGTTGAACTGCTGCTGGCGGCTCTAAGTCCTTTGGGAGCAATTAATCCGGCATTTCCCTTCTCGGATAATCAGATCACAAATGGTTCAAACGAAGCGCCTTCAACGTATATCAGTGGTTACGAAGAGAAGGATGTTTCTCAGTTGCAGATGACCATGACCAAACTGTTCGGACCGACTTTTGGCGCTGACCAGTTCGTAATGGTCGGTGAAGCTGGTGTGACATATGTCCACGGCATGCCCAGTAAGAGTAAAATGCGCATGGAATCAGCCGGTACATACGTAACGGGTAATCCTGAACAGGCCGCTACTGGAGGTGCCCACGCGGGCAAGCCCGCTGAACCATCTGACGCCTTTGCCGATCAGACCTCATGGGGCTACCGTATGGTCGCCAAGATGGATTTCAATAATGCCATCGGCGCAGTGACCCTTTCACCGCGGATTGCCTGGTCGCACGACGTCGACGGCAATACGCCTGGTCCTGGGGGCAGCTTCATCGAAGACCGTAAGGCGATCACCTTTGGGATCACAGCCAATTACCTAAATCGTTGGACGGCTGATTTAAGTTATACCGACTTTTTTGGTGCAGGGCGCTACAACCTCCTCAACGACCGCGACATCGTTGCAGCCAATATCAAATATTCTTTCTAGAAAAAGGGGAGTTTCATCATGTTGATAAATGCATTTGTAACGATCAGCACCGTTCTACTGCTCATCTGTGGCTCGGCGACGAGTTGGGCGATGTTGTCTAGCGATGAAATTGCACGACTCGGAAAGGATCTGACCCCGGTCGGCGCGGAGGCAGCCGGCAACGCAGACGGAACCATCCCGGCCTGGACCGGCGGGATCACCGAACCACCGGCAGGCTACAAGAAAGGGGACCACCATCCCGATCCTTTCGCTTCCGATAAGCCTGTATTAACCATTGTCGCTGAGAACATGGCGCAATATGCCGGCCAGATATCAGCTGGTCATCAGGCGATGTTGAAGACCTATCCGAGTTTCTACATGAACATCTACCCGACCCGTCGCAGTGCATCGTCTCCGCAACGAATCTACGAGGCCACCCATAAGGTCGCCTCCACCGCGGAACTGGTCAACGAGGGCGACGGGGTTAAGGGCACAGTTAACGGAATTCCTTTCCCGATTCCCAAAACGGGGATCGAGGTTGTTTGGAACCACCTGTTGCGCTATCGCGGCGATATTGCTTCGCGACAGATTGCCCAAGCCGCCCCGTCTCGCGGTGGCGACTATACCCTGGTCAAGTTCGACGATGAATTCAACCTGGTCTACTCTCAGGAGGGGATTACCGAAGAGAAACTGGCTAACAAGATCCTCCTTTTCAAGCAGGAAGTGACATCGCCACCCCGATTGGCAGGCAACGTTCTGCTGGTCCACGAAACCCTGGACCAGATCAAGGAACCCCGCGCTGCCTGGGTATACAATCCCGGTCAGAGAAGAGTCAGAAGAGCGCCGAATGTCTCCTACGACAACCCTGGCACGGCCTCGGACGGCATCAGGACAAATGACCAGTTCGACATGTTCAACGGTGCCACGGATCGTTATGACTGGAAGCTGGTGGGGAAGAAGGAGATCTACGTACCCTACAATGCCTACAAACTGCACAGCGATTCGCTCAAATACAAGGATATCCTGACCCCGTTGCATATCAACCCGGAACATCTGCGCTACGAACGGCACAGGGTCTGGATCGTGGACGCTACCTTGAAAGAAGGCGCACGGCACCTCTACAAACGGCGCACCTTCTATATTGATGAGGATAGTTGGCAGATCCTCTCCGTCGATATTTACGACAACCGGGATCAGTTGTGGCGCATTTCGGAAGGGCATCCGATCAATTATTATGAAGTCCCGACCTTCTGGACCACCCTCGAGGTTCACACCGACCTCCAATCCGGTCGTTATATCGCAATCGGACTGGACAACGAAAGCAGCATGTACGATTTCGACATCCAGCGTACCTTGAGTGATTACTCGCCGGGCGAACTCCGACGTTCCGGTCGTCGCTAAAGCCGCTTGTTGATTTCCACCATCCTGACGGCCGGTCCGTTGTCGGACCGGCCATGTTCACCATAATAGACCATCTTTAATGACGCGAGAGCGATTCTATGATCCAGATTGTTGATGAAAAGTTCATCCATCGGTTGCTATGCGGCCTGATCTGTCTGGTCGTACTGGTGCTTCTGACCATCCCGGCCCTGGCCGAGGAAAACTCTGTTCACGCTAGGCTGGCGACCAGCTCTTTGTTGCTCGATGCCCAGCGCATTGAATCGACCCTGGTTGCTGTTGGTGAATGGGGGCATATCCTGATCAGTGACGATAACGGTAATAACTGGCAGCAGGCTTTGGGCCCAACCCGGGCTATCCTGACCGGAGTACATTTCGTCGATCGGCAGCATGGCTGGGCGGTCGGCCACGACCAGGTCATCCTGCGCACCCTTGATGGTGGCCAGAGCTGGTATCTGGTCTACCAGGATCCAGAAGCCGAAACACCGCTGCTCGATGTTTATTTTCTCGATCGGCTGCACGGCTACGCCATCGGTGCTTATGGTGAATTTCTCGAAACCATCGATGGCGGCGAGTCGTGGCAGAGTCGCCGGATTGGCGAGGACGATTGGCATTTGAATCAGATTGTTTCCGACGCAGGGCATCTTTACATCGCTGCCGAATCCGGAACCTTCTACCGTTCAGACGATGCTGGGCAAAACTGGCTGAGTCTAGCACCACCATACGAGGGCTCCTTCTTTGGCTGTCTGCCACTTGGTGAAAACAAATTATTGCTGTTCGGCCTGCGCGGTAATCTGCTTCGCTCCGAGGACGCCGGAGAGAGCTGGACCGAGATCGAAACCGGTACCGAGGCCAGCCTGACCAGCGGCCTACGTCTGGCTAACGGTAGTATTGTCGTCGCCGGCCTGGCCGGTACCTTGCTGGTCAGCAAAGATGATGGTCAAAGCTTCAAGTTGCAGCAGGAGGCGGATCGCAAGGGTTTCTCCGCTGTGTTGCAGGCGACCAACGGAATCATGGTCGGAGTTGGAGAGTTCGGTATCAAGATACTTTCTGCTAGCAACTTTGTCACGCGGCAGTAAACGGCAGGAGAACCTTATGAAACTCAAATCTATTATTTTGCGACTGGAAGAATTGATCTTCAACAACCGTCGCCTGATTCTCTGCCTTTTCGCCATGATTTCGCTGCTGATGGTCTACTCGGCTACCAATCTGCGCGTCGATGCCGGCTTCAGCAAACTGCAACCTCTCAAGCATGAGTACATGCAGACTTTTAGCGAGTACCGCAAGGAATTCGGCGGTGCCAACAGGGTGCTGATTGCACTGATGGCAAAGCAGGGCGACATCTTCACACCAGATTTTTTTGAAACGTTGCAAAATGCTACTGACGATGTGTTCTTTCTTCCCGGCGTTGACCGAGCCAAGGTCAGCTCGCTGTTTACTCCCAATGTGCGATTTACTGAAGTTGTCGAGGATGGTATTGCCGGCGGTAACGTTGTCCCAGCCGATTTTGTAGCGACCCAGGAAGGTTTGGAAAAAGTTCGTAAAAACATCCTCAAGGCCGGAATCCTTGGTCGTCTGGTTGCCAATGATTTCACTGGGGCGGTTATCAGTGCCCAGCTTTTAGAAATCGATCCGAATAGTGGTGAAAAACTCGACTACATCAAGGTTTCACATCTACTTGAGGAGCAGATTCGCGAAAAATACCAGGGTGATCAAGTTGATGTTCATATCATCGGCTTTACCAAGGTTATCGGTGACATCGCTGATGGTGCAAAACGCGTTATTTTGTTTTTCTGTATTGCTTTTCTGGTTACCGCATTGCTGATCTTTCTTTACACCCGTTCGGTGATTTTTACCTTGATTCCACTTGGGTGCTCTTTAATTGCGGTCATCTGGCAACTCGGCATGCTCCCTCTGTTCGGTTATGGTATCGATCCGATGGGCCTGCTGGTTCCTTTCCTGATTTTTGCTATCGGGGTCAGTCATGCCGTGCAGATGATAACTGCAGACGCTGCTGAAGTACATGCCGGTGCAGATAATATGTCGGCGGCCAGAGCAAGTTTCAGACAACTGCTTATCCCCGGCGTTATTGCCCTGGCGAGCGATACCATCGGCTTTATCACCATCCACGTGATTGAGATCCGGGTCATTCAGGAAATGGCGATCACGGCCAGTCTCGGGGTTGCAGCCATCATTTTGACGAATTTGATTCTGATTCCGATTCTCCTCTCTTATGTAAAAACTGGTCGTCGATTTCAACGAAGTGTAGATCAGCAAATTCATATTTTTAAACCCGTCTGGCGCTTCTTCGAACAGGCGGCTGAACCAAAACCGGCTGCCATTATAATTGCGCTATCGATCGTGCTACTTGGCTTTGGCCTCTGGAAAGGCTCCGATGTTAAAATCGGCGATATGCATCGTGGGGTCCCTGAACTTCGTGCCGATTCGCGCTACAATCTGGACAGTGAAGTGATCACTGAGAACTTTTCTATCGGTGTTGACAATATCACTGTGATTGTTGAAACCAAAGCGGACGGCTGTATTGATTATGACATCATGACCGCCATCGACCGTTTTGGCTGGCACATGAAAAATGTTGTCGGCGTGCAATCGCTCATCGGGCTGCCTGGCATCGCCAAAGGGATCTCTTCCGGATGGAATGAGGGTAGCTTGAAATGGCGGGCTTTACCACGCAACCCGTCAACGATGGTGCAGTCGGTCGGCTATGTCCCGACAAGTAGCGGTCTACTGAATTCCGATTGCAGTGTTATGCCGATGATGATCTTCACCACTGACCACAAGGCAGAAACCATCGCTCGTATTGTCGATGAGGTGAAAAATTACCGGGATCAGCATGTGACTGAAAATGTGAAATTCAGGCTGGCGACCGGCAATGTCGGTGTTATGGCCGCAACTAATGAAGTGGTCTCCGCTGCGCAGTTCCCGATCCTGCTTTACGTGTTTGGTGCGGTGATCCTGCTCTGCTATGCCGAGTTTCGCTCGCTTCGCTCGGTGCTCTGCATTATTCTTCCTCTCGGTCTGGTATCGCTACTGGCCTATGCTCTGATGAGTATTCTCCAGATCGGCTTAAAAGTCTCTACCTTGCCGGTTGTTGCTTTGGGCGTCGGCGTCGGCGTCGACTATGGTATCTATATTTTTAGTCGATTGCGCAGCTATATGAATGAAGGCCAGACGTTACAGCAAGCCTACCTACATACCATTGCAATCACCGGAAACGGCGTTGTCTTCACAGGTGTCACCCTCGCCATCGGTGTGGCAACCTGGATCTTCTCGCCACTTAAATTCCAGGCTGATATGGGCATCCTGTTGACCTTTATGTTCCTGGTGAACATGCTCGGTGCAATCCTGCTGCTTCCGGCTCTGGCCTACATGCTGCTGCCAAAGAGCCGTGCAGTGCAACACGATAGCAAGAGCATTTTAGGTCAGGGGAAGAAAACCGTACGGCAGGAGTCTTGAATGTTTCTGTGAGCTTCGAAAGTGACTGTTTAATCAATGCTTTAAACGGTGCATTTTGAAAATCTTTTTTGGCAAATCACTTACACACCTTTATTCATACGCTCATGTTGATCTTGGTTCAAATGACGATGGTTTTATGTGTTCAGGCTCGGATTTGGATAAGGGGAAGTGAAGGCTTTTACCTGTAGATGTTCTGACCTGAGAAGGTAGGATTAGCGTCACAATCGGCATACGACAAACTGATGAAATTCGATTCAATGGCTCTTGCCTCAAAACATCTGAATTTCTTGATAAGCAATAAGGCCCAGGTCTTCCTTTCGTAGTTTAACTCACTGAAAGTAAACAAAAAAAGCAAGCATTGGAATAAATATAAACTAGTTTTAAAATATATTGACGTGTACGTAAAAGTAATGTAGGTTTTAGCCAACTTGCGTTAAAAGGGTGTTGCGATGAACTCCATACAGTATCAATCGTTTCCTGAAATATTAAAGTGTGTTGCTAAGAAATATGCAGCGCTGCCAGCCGTCAGCGACAAGAAAGACGGCAAGTTCGTCTCCTTGAATTATGAGAGCTTGTATCAGCGTGTTTTGATGGCGGCACGCGGCCTCCGCAAGGCAGGACTACAGCCTGGTGATAAGGTGGCGATCCTTTCGGAAAATCGAACTGGCTGGGTGATTGCTGATCTCGGTACGCAGGCGGCTCGTGGCATTACTGTGCCGATTTATGCGACCAATACTCCGGATCAGGTCGAGTACGTAATCAATCACTCAGGCGCTGAAATCGTCTTTGTCTCGAATCGTCTTCAATATGAAAAAATGTTGGCAATTCGGGATAAAATACCTGGCGTCCGGCATGTTTTCTCCTTTGAACGTTTCCTCGGAAAACCGGAATTTCCTGTCTATACCTTGTATCAGTTGTCAGAAATTTCGCATCCGTTGACTGCTGATGAACAGCAGGAAATCGAGGTCGATATTGCGCAGCTTCGGCGCGATGATCTTATTACGATCATCTATACTTCCGGCACGACCGGCGTACCGAAAGGGGTGATGCTGACCCAGGGCAACATGCTGTTCAATGCTCATTGCGCTGTAAAAAAGCTCGGCGGGATCAAGAAACCGGAAACTTTTATAAGCTTTTTGCCGTTGAGTCATGCCCTGGAACGGACCGCAGGCTATCACGCTGCATTGATGCACGGATGCCATATCGCCTTTGCCGAATGTGTCGAAAAGATGGTGGAAAATATCGTTGAAATTCGACCGACGATGATGGTCAGTGTGCCGCGACTGTTTGAGAAGATCTATTCGCGAATTCATGAAAATGTCCACCTGATGAACCCGGTGAAACGCCGGATGTTCCACAAGGCAGTCAAAATAGGTCGGGAATATATTTATTGCAAATACGTCCATCAAAAAAAAACCGGCATACTCGGTCTTAAGTACCGACTTGTGGATCGTTTGGTCTTCAAAAAAATCCGTGCGCGTTTCGGCGGTCGACTGCGGCTGTGTATTTGTGGTGGCGCACCCCTTGATAAGACGATCAATGAATTCATGTGGATTATTGGCATTCCGACTTGTGAGGGCTACGGTTTGACTGAAACCAGTCCGGCGGTGACCATAAATAGCTTTGAGGAAATTCGCTTCGGATCGGTCGGTCGTCTGCTGGAGCAAACTGAAGCCAAGCTTGCTTCTGACGGAGAATTGCTGCTCAAGGGACCGCAGGTTATGCGTGGTTATTACCAGGATCCCGAAGCTACGGCCGATGTGTTGAATGACGGTTGGTTCAGTACAGGAGATATCGCCAAGATTGATGATGGTTATGTCTATATCGTTGATCGTAAAAAAGAGATTATTGTCACTGCTGGAGGTAAAAACATTGCTCCGCATCCGATTGAAAACGAACTCAAGCTCGACAAATTTATTTCCCAGGCCTTTGTCTTCGGGGATCGTCAGGCCTACCTGGTCGCGCTGCTGACACCATCGTTAGAACGTTTGATCGAACTGGCCCATCTAGAGAATTTGAATTATTTGGATTTGGAAGATCTGGTTACTAACGACAAGGTTCGTGAAATTTTCGAAGAACGGATTGCGGCAGTTAACGCCAAGCTGCCACCGTACGAAACCATTAAGAAATTTGTGATACTTTCCCGCGAGTTTTCGGTGGAAGGGGGCGAGTTAACGCCCACCCTGAAACTCAAGCGCAAAGTTATTATCGAAAAATATCAAGAAACAATAAATTCGCTATATCACGCCAATGGTAACGGTTTTGGCAATCAGGATAACAGTGGAAATGGAGGAAAAAGATGAGACAAATTAACCGAGCTGCCGTTCTCGGCGCAGGGGTGATGGGGGCAACTATTGCCGCCCACCTGGCCAATGCTGGCCTTGAAGTCTTGCTGCTTGACATCATTCCCAGGGAATTGACCGCTGCGGAACAGGCTGCGGGTTTGACACTGGAAAGCCCAAAAGTGCGCAATCGGATTGCCGCAGATGGATTGGAATCTGTTGTCAAGATGAAGCCGGCGGCATTCCATTTGAAAGAATACGCCCAGCAAATTGATATCGGTAATTTCGAAGATGATGCGGCAAAATTGCGTGAGTGCGACTGGGTTGTCGAGGTTGTCATCGAAAATATGGAGATCAAAAAACGCCTGTTTAGCGAAACGATCGCGCCGAATATGGCTGAAGGAGCGATTCTATCGACCAATACCAGTGG
Organism: Desulfuromonadales bacterium; assembly: GCA_051305875.1. Classification (GTDB taxonomy): domain Bacteria; phylum Desulfobacterota; class Desulfuromonadia; order Desulfuromonadales; family BM103; genus M0040. The sequence goes on from JBPPMD010000329.1 coordinate 10,666, forward strand.
GCTGTCGATCAACGAAATGGCCAAGGCGCTGCCACCTGAATTGCGCAAGAATTTCCTGGTCACCCATTTCTTCAATCCGCCACGTTACATGCGCTTGCTGGAAGTGGTTGGATGTAGTGAAACCGATCCGAAGCTGGTGATTGAGATGGCGGATTTCCTTTCCAAACGTCTCGGTAAGGGGATTGTCTACGCCAAGGATACACCAAACTTTATCGCCAACCGGATCGGCGTCTATGCCATGTATAACGGCATGCAGCACATGGTCGACATGGGCCTGAGTGTTGAAGAAGTTGATGCCGTGGCTGGCCCGGCAACCGCCCGACCGAAGAGCGCGGTCTTCAAGACTGCCGACCTGGTCGGAATCGATACCCTGGCGCATGTCGGCAATAATTCCTATGAACTACTGATCGATGATGGGGAACGCGAGACCTTCAAGGTTCCGGAGTACGTGACCAAAATGGTCGAAGCCGGTCGACTCGGCAACAAAACCAAACAGGGCTTTTACCTGAAGAAGAATACCGCTGAAGGTCGCAAAATCTCCTATCTCGATTACACCGATGGTGAATACAAACCGATCACCCGTCCGAAGTTCGCTTCTGTCGAAGCTGTCAAAATGATCGACGATCCGGCGCAGCGCCTGAAAATGGTGATCGGCGGTAATGACAAGGCCGCTGAATTCGCCTGGCGTACCTTGCGTGATTCGTTGATCTATACCGTCAAACGAATTCCAGAAATTGCCGACGATATAGTGAACGTCGATAACGCAATGAAGTGGGGCTTCAACTGGGAACTCGGGCCGTTCGAGATGCTTGATGCCCTCGGTGTCGCGTCGTTCGTCAAACGTGCCGAGCGGGACGGTGTTACTGTTCCCGAGGTGCTGAAGAGTGTTGAATGCTTCTACAAGTTCGAAGATGGCAGGAAATATCATTACGACATGATCGGTGGCGAGTACCGTGCAATTCAGTCGGTTGCCAGCGAAATTAATCTCCATGTCCTAAAAAAATCAGGCAACGTGGTTGAAAAGACCTCTAACTGCTCAGTGATTGATCTCGGTGATGGCGTATTTGGCTTTGAATTCCACTCTAAAATGAATGCGATTACCGGTGATATCTTGTCGATGACCCACAAAGCGATCAAGCGGGCTGAGCAAGAAGGTGTTGGGCTGGTGGTCGGCAATCAGGGCGCCAACTTTTCGGTCGGAGCTAATCTGATGATGATGGCTGTCGCACTGGCCGAAGGCGCGTATGAAGATATCGACATGGCGGTACGAGCCTTCCAGAAAGCAACCATGGCGATTAAGTATGCCAAGGTGCCGGTGGTGGCTGCACCCTTCAATATGACCCTCGGTGGTGGTTGCGAGTTCAGTCTGCATGCCGACGCAATCAACGCTTATGCCGAAACTTACATGGGGTTAGTTGAGATCGGTGTCGGATTGCTGCCAGCCGGAGGCGGAACAAAAGAGATGTGTCTGCGGGCCGTCGAGCTTTCCAAACACTATGACACCGACGTTTCGCCCTTTATCTTCAAAAACTTCCAGAATATCGGTATGGCCAAGGTGTCGATGTCTGCAGCGGAAATGCGCGGGCTCGGGTTCCTGCGTGAAAGCGATTCGATCACCATGAATTTAGACCGGTTGATCGCCGACGCCAAGCAGAAGGTGTTGGCGCTGGCAACCAACTATCGCCCAGGCAAGCCGGAAGAGGGCATCCCCGCACCAGGGCGCAGTGTTGCGGCAAGTATCAAGAGCCAGTTATGGAATTTGGCGCAGGGTGGTTTTGCTACAGAGTACGAAGCGGTCATGGGTGGTGTGATTGCCGATGCCATGTGCGGCGGCGACGTGCCCGCCGGAACCCTGATTAGTGAGCAGTATCTGCTTAATCTCGAAAGGGAAGGGTTCCTCAAACTGTGTGGTAACAAAAAAACTGCCGAGCGGATTCAGCATATGCTCAAAAAAGGCAAGCCACTGCGTAACTAATCAGACCAATGTCGTGGCCGGGCTTAAGCCGTCACGACAGCTAAAATAGTGGAGGACATTATGAGATCAGCATACATACTGGCAGCCTACCGCACCCCCGGTTGCCGCGCCAAAAAAGGCAAATTCAAAGATATGCGTCCCGACGATCTGGCCGCTGTGGCGATCAAAGGATTGATTGAACGCACCGGGATCGACGCTGGTGAAGTCGATGACGTTATCATCGGTTGCGCCTTCCCAGAGGGCGAACAGGGGATGAACTTCGCGCGTACTGCGGCGATGAAAGCTGGTGTGCCGTTTCAGGTGCCGGCCCAAACCGTTAACCGCTTCTGCTCCTCTGGCATTCAGACCATCGCCAGTGCCGCCGAGCGGATAATGGCTGGTTTTGCGAACTGTATTATCGCCGGTGGTGCCGAGTCGATGAGTCTCGTGCCTATGGGTGGCAACAAGTATAGCGCTAATCCGTCGCTTGTGACCGAGTGGCCGGAAAGCTACGCCTCAATGGGTATCACCGCTGAATTGGTGGCGGCGAAATACGGCATCAGTCGCGAAGATCAGGATGCATTTGCCCTTGAGAGTCATCAGAAAGCCGCTGCGGCGATTGAGGCCGGTCGTTTTACTGATGAAACCATTCCGGTCGAGATTGAATCGGTTGCGTTGGTTGGCAACAAGATGAAGAAACAACGTGAAACCGTTGCGGTTGACGATGGCGTGCGTGGTGATACGACATTGGCCGGCCTGGCCAAACTTCGGCCCGCTTTTAAACTCGACGGTAGTGTCACCGCCGGAAATTCGTCGCAGATGACCGATGGTGCGGCAGCAGTGTTGGTGGTGTCTGAGGACTATTTGAAAAAGCTCACCATGGACCCGATCGCCCGCTTTTTGTCATTCGCGGTCAGAGGTGTCCCACCAGAAATCATGGGCATTGGGCCGGTTGAAGCGATTCCGGTGGCACTAAAGATGGCTGGATTGCAACAGAGCGATATAGGATTGATTGAGTTGAACGAGGCGTTTGCTGCGCAATCTCTTGCGGTGGTCCGTGAGCTTGGGCTCAATCCGGAAATCATCAATGTCAACGGCGGTGCAATCGCGCTTGGTCATCCGCTTGGCTGCACAGGTGCCAAGTTGTCGGCAACGTTACTGGCCGAAATGGGTCGCAGAGACACAAAGTACGGCATGGTGTCGATGTGCATTGGTGGTGGTATGGGCGCAGCAGGAATTTTCGAAAAACTTTAAAGGATCTTCGCCTTCGAGATAACGTTCCACGCGAATGGCGACAAGGAGAAATGAGATGAAAATGGACAGAAGAATTCTAAAAGGTGGCGAATACCTGGTCACAGACGTGGCATGTGGGGAGGTTTTTACTCCAGAGGAATTTACTGACGAACAGAAGCAGATTGGCGAGACAACGGAGCAGTTTGTCACCAATGAAATTCTTCCGCATCTCGAAGAAATCGACAACCAGAATTTTGATCTGGTTGTGGAAGGAATGAGTAAGTGCGGTGAGCTCGGTCTGCTGATGCTTGATGCGCCAGAGGAATATGGTGGTCTCGAACTCGACAAGGCGACCGGCATGCTGGTTGGCGAAAAAATCGCGTCATCCGGATCGTTTTCTGTCGCCTTCGCCTGTCACACCGGTATCGGAACCTTGCCGCTGGTCTATTACGGAACGCCAGCACAGAAAGAACAGTACCTGGAAAAAATCATTAGTGGCGAGTGGATCGCTGCCTATTGCCTGACAGAACCAGGCTCCGGTAGTGATGCTCTGGGCGCCAGCGCAACGGCAACCCTCTCCGAGGATGGCAAGCATTACCTGTTGAACGGCACCAAACAGTTCATCACTAACGGTTCATTTGCTCAGCTCTACACCGTTTTCGCCAAGATTGACAAGGAGCATTTCACCGCTTTTCTGGTCGAACGTAATTTCAAAGGTTTGATCGTTGGCGCCGAGGAAAAGAAGCTCGGTATCAAAGGTTCCTCCACCACACAGATTATTCTTGATAACTGCAAGGTTCCGGTGGAAAACCTGCTTGGCGAGATTGGCAAAGGTCATAAAATTGCATTTAATGTCCTCAACGTCGGCCGCTTCAAGCTCGGCGCCGGGGTGACCGGTGCGGCGAAAATGGCTCTTGTTGAGGGAGTCAAATACGCGAATGAACGCAAGCAGTTTGGTAAGTCAATCGGTTCGTTTGGCGCTATTCAGGAAAAGATCGCCGATCTGAACGCCGATATTTTTGCTGCCGAATCCTTGGTCTACCGTTTGGCCGGTCTGCTCGATACCAAGCTGGCGACGATCGAAAAAGGGATCGACAACTACTATGATGAATACTTGAAAGGGATCGAAGAATACGCTCCAGAATGTGCGATCTCCAAGGTTTACTGTAGCGAAGTTCTGGCGCGTACCGTCGATGAAGTGTTGCAAATTCATGGTGGCTACGGGTTTGTCAGCGAATACCCGGCGGAACGCTTCTACCGCGATGAACGGATTAATCGGATTTTCGAAGGTACCAACGAGATTAACCGGCTATTGATTCCGGGCATGATCCTGCGCAAATCGATGAAAGGCGAATTGCCGTTGCAACAGGAAGCCATGAAGGCTTTTGAATCGTTGATGGCGCCGTCTTTCGAAGAAATCGATGACAGTATCCCGTTTGAGCGGGAGAAAGCGCTACTGAAAAATCTGAAAACCCTGTTCCTGATTCTGGCTGGTACCGGTGTACAGAAATTCATGGATCGTATTGCGAATGAGCAGGAAATCTTGCTGGCCGCTGCCGATATTGCAATTCAGATCTTTGCCCTTGAAAGCGCGGTACTACGAGCTGAGAAGGTCTATCCAGACGCCAGCGAAGCGAAGCGTGAATTACTGTTGTCAGCAGTCAAGGTCTGTGCATTCAACGCCACTGAAATAGTTGGAACCGCAGCTAAAAAAGGCGCCTTCTATATTGAGGAAGGCGATACGCTGACCATGATCCTCAGCGGTGTACGACGCTTCGCCAAGTACGATGCGAGCGGGTTGCTACAGGCCAAACGGGCTTTGGCGAATGCGTCGCTCGAAAGCGAAAAATACTTGTTTTGATAGATAAGACGGGCGGCCTCTCGGGTCGCCCGAACCCCAGGTGCAGAAGATGCAGCAGCTCACGGTTCCAACACCATACGCGGTGGGCGAAGTCCATATCTATACCACCGAGGTGGATGGTGAACTGGTACTCTTCGACACCGGGCCTCCCACTGCGGCGGCACTGGCCTTTTTAAAAGAGAATGTTGAGCTGGACCGGCTTCGACACGTCTTCATCACCCATTGCCATGTCGATCACTACGGACTGGCTGATTACCTGAGCAAACATTCCCGTGCTGAGATTTACCTGCCACACAAGGACGCTGTTAAGATCAAGCATCACCATAAGCGTCTGGAGGGAATCGAGGGCCTGCTGCGGGTGATGGGGTTCGACGCTCACTATGTTGAGCGGTTTCGACAGACGGTGATCAGCGCGGGGGTCTTCCCGAACTTTCCTCAACGTTATCATGTGGTCGAAGAAACAGATGCATTAGAACGGTTAGGTTTTTCTTTTTTAAACTGTCCAGGTCATTCGCAGAGCGATCTCGTCTACCTCGGTGACGATTGGGCCATTACTGGCGATACCCTGCTGCGTGGCATATTTCAAGCCCCGTTGCTCGACCTGGATCTCGACACTTTGTCCAGACGCTTCGATAACTATGGTGCCTACTGCACCAGCCTGCGCCGGATGATAAAGCTTCGCGGTCTGCGTCTCTTGCCCGGGCACCGCCGGGACGTCGATAGTCTGGATGCGGCGATCCTCTTCTATGTCGGTAAGCTGATGGAACGGGCCAAGCGCGTCAAAAAATATGCACACGAGGATGATGTCAGTGTCATTGTTCGCCAGCTTTTCGGACCTGCAATGGATGATCCGTTTCACGTTTATCTGAAGGCGTCAGAGATTGTTTTCATGCAGGATTTTCTCGTCAGGCCACAACAACTGCGTGAGGCCCTGGACCACCTCGGCCTCTTTGACAGAATCGCCGAAGACTTCACGGCATTGACGGCACAGTGAACAGCAATGCGTGACGGTCCTCGCCGACCGGACGGAGCTACAATATGAGCGATCTTCTCTTTGAGCCTATTACCATTGGTACCCTAAATATCAAGAACCGCATCTATATGCCGGCGATGCACCTGAATATGTGCCGCAATTACCAGGTGACGGAGCAACTCCTCGCCTTCTATGCCGAACGCGCCCGGGGCGGCGCAGGGGTGATCAGTGTCGGGTACGCTTCGGTCAATGAACTAGCGGCCAATCAAATGCACATCGGTGCCCACGATGACAAATTTATCCCCGGCCTGACTCGGTTGGCGACAACGATTAAGGACAATGGAGCGCGCGCAGTCGTGCAGCTCAATCATGCCGGTCGATACAACCATTCAATGTTGCTCGGCGGTAAACAGCCGGTCGGGCCTTCGCCGATCCCCTCACGCTTGACCGGTGAAACACCACAAGAACTGAGCTTCGCGATGATCGAAGCGACAATTGCCAGTTTCGCCCTGGCCGCAGAACGGGTTAAACAGGCCGGATTTGATGCGGTGGAGATTCTCTGTGGTACCGGCTATCTGATCAGTGCCTTCCTTTCTCCTGCAACAAATCAACGCAGCGACGAATATGGTGGCTCGGCCGAGAAGAGAATGCGCTTTGGTCTTGATGTGATGCGCGCTGTTCGTGCGGCGGTTGGAACAGAATTTCCGATCATCGTTCGGGTGAACGGTAATGATTTTATGCCGAAAGGTATTGGCCGGGAAACGATGCGCGAATTTGTCTGCCAACTGGAACAGAACGGTGCCGATGCCTTTTGCGTCAATGTCGGATGGCACGAATCACGGGTGCCACAGATTCAGACCAAGGTGCCGCGTGGCGTTTATGCCTATCTGGCACGTGGAATTCGCGAAGTTGTTAACGTGCCGGTAATAGCCAGTCATCGGATCAATGACCCTGTAATTGCACGGGAAATGTTGGACGACGGTAGTTGCGACATGGTTGCCATGGGGCGGGCGTTGATCGCCGATCCGTACCTGCCGGAGAAGTCGCGCGACGGTCGGGAGAAAGAGATCGTCCATTGTGTCGCCTGCGCTCAGGGCTGCTTCGATCATCTGTTTGAAATGCGCGCGGTCGAGTGTCTGTGTAATCCACGTGCTGGACATGAATCTAAAGATAATATGGCTGTCGTTGTAACCTCACAACAGGTGTTGGTGATCGGCGGCGGACCAGGCGGCATGAGCGCGGCACTTGCTGCTTGTGAGAGGGGCCACCAGGTGACGTTGGTCGAACAGGCGGACCAACTTGGCGGCCAGTTATTTCTGGCCGGCGCTCCTCCGGGGAGAGAAGAATTCCTCCAACTTGCCGAAGATCTGGCGTATCAGGTGCGGTCCGCGTCGATCAAACTGTTGCTCAGTACCAGCGCCGATATGACCCTGGTTGAACGTTTGCAGCCGGATGTTGTGATTATGGCAACAGGTGGTACTGCGGTCGCGCCACCGATTCCCGGTGCGGAACTGCCACATGTGGTGCAGGCCTGGGATGTGCTTTCTGGTAAGGCTGAAGTCGGTAAAAATGTAGTGATTGTTGGCGGCGGTGCTGTTGGAGTTGAGACAGCACTGGCATTGACCGAGCAGGGGACCCTGTCGGCCGATGCGTTGAAGTTCTTGTTGGTACACGGAGCGGCAGATTTGGACGAACTGCGAACTCTGGCGACTCGTGGAACACGCAAGGTGGTGGTGCTGGAGATGCTTGACAAGCTTGGCGCCAATTTCGGTAAAACCACTCGCTGGGTGATGATCGACGACCTCAAGCGCTACGGGGTTGAGGCATTGACCGAAGCGAAAGCGTTGGGGATCAGCATCGATTCGGTCAATGTCGAACATGCTGGTAAGGAAATTACGTTTTCAGCGGACACAGTGGTTCTGGCTGCCGGGACCATGTCGAGTCACCCGCTTAAGGCAGAACTCGAAAAGAAGGGTATCGTCTGTCACGTCATCGGCGATGCGAAACGGCCAGCGATGGTCTTCGATGCCGTGCATCAGGGCTACGCAGTCGGTAACAAGCTTTAGCCCGGCCAACGATAATGAGGCACTGATCGTTTTTGCTGAATCCTTCAAATATGTATGACCTCTGTAGCCGGACGTCATAGCTGGATGGGCGCAGTCAGGAGATAGTTATGATGACTCTTACAGGCAACGATGCATTGATCGATATCCGCAGCGGCGATGGCATATTGCAGATCGGGATTAATCGACCGGAAAAGCTCAATGCGATCAATCGACAAATGTACAGTGACATGGCCGCAGCCTTGCAGCGTGCGGAGCAGGACGACTCAATCCGGGTGATCCTGATTCACGGCAGCACGACTTGCTTTACCAGTGGCAATGATCTGCACGATTTTGCTCAGGATCCGCCGACTGGCGAAGACAGCCCGGTTTTTAAGTTCCTGGCCGCGATCAGTCAGGCAAGCAAGCCGTTGGTCGCAGCGGTCAACGGTCCGGCGATCGGTATCGGCACCACCATGTTGCTGCACTGTGATCTGGTTTACGCGGGTGAAAACGCACAGTTCCAGACGCCGTTCGTCAATCTTGGCCTCTGTCCGGAAGCCGCCTCCAGTCTGCTGTTGCCTCAGTTGGCTGGTTATCAGCGAGCCGCCGAAATGTTGCTGCTCGGGAAGTCGTTCGACGCGACGAAAGCATATGAGGCCGGGCTGATCAATGGAGTCTTTCCCGGTAACAAGGTGTTTCAGCACGCCTTGGAGCAAGTTCAACTACTGGCTAAGCAACCACCGGCAGCGGCAAGGCTGGCGAAGCAGTTGATGAAGAAAAACAGTTTCGCGACGGTGCCAGTGGTCATGGAGGAAGAGTGCCGGTGCTTTGTCGAGCGGCTC
>JBPPMD010000333.1:0-2860 GCA_051305875.1 Desulfuromonadales bacterium
ATGGTAACGTTACCTAACAAACGTTAGGTAAGCGAGGGTCAATGGCGGACGATAAAACATCACGCAAGCAAATCATCCTCAAGGAAGCAGCCCGGCTGTTTCGCGAGAAGGGCTATATCGCATCCAACTTGCGTGAACTTGCCAAACGGGCAGGGATTCAGGGCGGCAGCCTCTATCATCACTTTGGCTCCAAGCAGGACATCCTCTTCCAGTTAATGGATAACACCATGACCGATATGGTCACCAGTTTGTCCACCCTCCTTGCCGAAACGACTGACCCGGAAGAGAAGCTGCGTCGTTTGCTGCGCTTCCACATCAGTTACACAGTCTGCGGACCCGATGAAACCTACATCACTGATGATGAACTGCGTAATCTCAACGCAGACAACTACCTGCAGATAATTGCCAAGCGCGATGCGTATCAGAAATTGTTTGAAGAGGTCTTTCAGGGCGGCTGCCAGCAGAAAGGTTGGATGGTTGTCGACTACAAGCTGGTCGCCCGTGCGGCGATTCAGATGGGAACGGGAGTGGCAAGCTGGTATCGGCCCGGTGGTCCGATGAGCATAGATCAGATCTCCGAACACTATGCCGAACTGCTCTGCAGGGGATTGTTGCCGAGAAAAGCTGATTGACGAAATAGCAGGGAACTGTTGTTGGAGAACTGGCTGGCAAAACGTCGGCACGACATGGACAGAAAGTTAATTGGAATACAGAAAGGACGTTACTGTGAACTTGCCAACACTTATTGATTCGGCCCTCGAAGTGACCAAGCAGGTTGCCACGCTGACCTTTCAACGGGACGATGTCCGTAATGCTCTCACCGGCACGTCTTTGGTCGAGGACATAATCAAGACGATCAACTGGGTCAACCAATGTCAGGATGTTTCGGTACTGATTCTGACTGGAGCAGGTTCGGCGTTTTGCTCCGGCGGCAATATCAAGGATATGGCGGAGAAGCAAGGTGTATTCAGCGGCAGCGTGCTGGAAATACAAGAGCAATACCGTCGCGGGATACAACAGTTGCCGCTGGCATTGAATAAAGCCGAAATTCCCCTGATCGCCGCAGTTAACGGTCCGGCGGTCGGTGCCGGACTTGATCTGGCCTGCATGTGCGATCTGCGCATCGGTTCCAGCCGGGCACGGGTGGGAGAGACCTTTATTAACCTGGGACTTGTTCCCGGAGATGGCGGTGCCTGGTTTTTGCAGCGACTGGTAGGTTATCAGCGTGCTGCTGAAATGACCTTGAGCGGTCGTCTGCTCGATGCCCGGGAAGCGCTTGAAATTGGGTTGTTCCTGGAGGTCGTGGAGCCGAAAGAGTTGCTGCCTCGCGCTCAGAGGCTGGCCGCAGATTTGGCTGACCGGCCGCCGCAGGCCTTGCGTTTAACCAAGCGGCTGCTGAAGCTGGCGCAACGCATGGAATTGCCGGATTTCCTGGACTTGTGCGCCAGTTTTCAGGGAATGGCACATCACACTGAAGAACACAGCGTTGCCGTGAATGATTTTTTGGACAAAGCCAAGCTGCGGAAAGAATAAGGAGGCACGTCTTATGATCAGCTATCCGACACTCAATTTTGACATGGGTGACACCATCGACCTGTTGCGCGAGTCCGTCAGGGATTTTGCCGCAAAGGAGGTTGCTCCACGGGCGGCGGATATCGATCGGGACAACCTGTTCCCTGCCGATCTCTGGCTAAAAATGGGAGCCCTCGGCGTGCTCGGCATCACCGTTGACGAACTATACGGCGGTGCTGAAATGGGCTATCTGGAACATGTGGTAGCTATGGAAGAGATCAGCCGTGCTTCAGCGTCGGTAGGTTTGAGCTACGGTGCTCACTCCAACCTTTGTGTCAATCAGATCTACCGCAACGGCAATGACGCGCAAAAAGCACGCTACCTGCCCAAGCTGGTTTCCGGCGAACATGTTGGTGCCCTGGCAATGAGCGAGGTCGGAGCCGGCTCCGACGTGGTCGGTATGAAGCTGCGGGCGGATAAAAAAGGTGATCATTACGTTCTGAACGGCCATAAAATGTGGATCACCAACGGGCCGGATGCCGATGTTCTGGTCGTCTATGCCAAGACCGACATGGCGGCCGGCGCGCACGGCATCACCGCTTTTTTGATCGAAAAGGGTTTTAAGGGGTTCTCCACGGCGCAGAAGCTCGACAAGCTCGGCATGCGTGGCTCGAACACCTGTGAGCTGGTGTTTGAGAACTGCGAAGTTCCAGAAGAGAATGTCATGGGTCAGGTCAATCAGGGCGTCAAGGTGCTGATGAGCGGCCTTGATTACGAGCGCACGGTTCTCAGCGGCGGCCCCTTGGGGATCATGCAGGCCTGTCTGGACGTGGTTGTCCCCTACATTCATGATCGCAAGCAGTTCGGCAAAGCGATCGGCGAGTTTCAGCTGATACAGGGCAAGGTTGCCGATATGTACACAACCTTGAGTGCCTGCCGGGCGTACGCCTACACGGTTGCCAGGGCCTGCGACAAGAAACTCAAAGTCCGTAAGGACGCTGCCGGGGTCATCCTGTACTGTGCCGAAAAGGCTACCTGGATGGCGCTTGAAGCGATTCAGATCCTGGGAGGCAATGGCTATATCAACGAGTACCCAACCGGCCGGTTTCTGCGTGACGCCAAGCTTTACGAGATCGGTGCCGGGACCAGTGAAATCCGCCGGATGCTGATCGGTCGCGAACTGTTTAACGAGTCCACTACCTGATCTCAGGGCGTCAATTTTTTCCTGCAAGTTTTACCCAGACGAAAAGGTAATGCATCATGACGATATACAACAGTGCCCTCAACACCAACTCGGAAGAGTATGCGGCGAACATTGCGATGATGGGTGGTCTGGTCAGCGACCTGC
>JBPPMD010000331.1:0-4064 GCA_051305875.1 Desulfuromonadales bacterium
GAAGCGTATTGGCGGGCCAGGGGAAGGTCGACCTTTGCCAGAGCCATCTCCACGTTGCGGACCATGTCGAAGAAGAAGGGAAAGCGGCGCATCATGGTTTTCAGCAAATCGCTCTGTACCGGACCGCGGGCGGCAAACCGTTCAAATGCGGTGCCGATTCCGAACCATGCGGGGATCAGCAGGCGGCTCTGTATCCAGCCGAACCCCCAGGGAATAGCCCGCAAATCGTCGAGCCCACGGGTTTCTTTACGTCTCGAGGGTCGAGAACCGATCTTGGCCAGTTCGAACTCATTGACCGGCGTGGACTGTTCGAAATAGGTGAGGATGTCGGGATTGTCGAAGATTTCTTCCCGATACCATGCGAAGGCATCTTCGGACATTTCCTCCAAAGCCTCCTCCCAGGCTGGTTCGACAACGGCCTCTACCAGTCCGGTACGAGCCAGGGCCTCCAATGAGGCAGAGACCATCAGCTCCAGATTGCGCCTTGACAGCGCCGGATCGGCATACTTGAAGTTGATCACTTCCCCCTGCTCGGTGAGCTTGAAGGCCCCGTTGAAGGCGCCAACCGGCTGGGCGATGATTGCGCGATGGGTTGGGCCGCCCCCGCGCCCGACAGTGCCCCCGCGACCGTGGAACAGGCGCAGCTTGACGTTGCACTCTGTGGCGACCTGGTGCAGGGCGCGATGTGCCTTGTAGATTTCCCAGCTGCTGGTGAGCATGCCGCCGTCCTTGTTGGAATCAGAGTAGCCAAGCATCACCTCCTGCCAACGCCCCCAGGCGTCGAGGTAGGGGCTGTAGCTCTTTTGCGACCAGAGGCTGCGGCAGATCCGCGGCGCATTGCGCAGATCTTCGATCGATTCGAACAACGGGACCGGCATCAAGCCTGGATCGCCCACCGCCGTTCCCGCGACCTGAATGCCGCATAACTCCATCAGCCAAATCAGCGAAAGGACATCCTCCTTCGAGCTGGCACCGCTGATCACGTAGCTGCGGATCGCCTCGGCAGGAAACTCCTGCTTCAGGTGGGCAAGCGCCCGCAATGTATCGAGCAGTTCAGTAGTCTGTGACGAAACGGAAGGTGGATCGGCGATTCGCGATGCCGCCGCAGCGAGTTCCGCCACAGCCCGGGCGTGAACATTGGCGTGTTGGCGGATATCGAGGGTGTGCAGGTGAAAACCGAAAGTGGCTACCTTACGCAGCAGCGGCTCCACCATTCGGTTGGCCAGACGTCCCCCGCGCTGCTCGCGCAGGCAACGGTTCAACAATTCCAGATCTTCTCGGAAGGCGGCGGCACCGGGATAGGCGTCCGGGTTCTGCGTATCCGCCAGGGTGCACCGCAGGCGGTGATGGATCAGAGTCAGGAAGCGCCGGAAAGGTTCGCACTCGGGCAGAATTTCGATTTCGCGGCGTGCCGTCGGCATCCTGGCTATGCCTGAATCCACGGCCAAAAGCAGGTCCGGAGCTACGTCCACCCGGCAGGTAGACGGGGTCAGCAGACGCCGCAGACGCTGGACATCGGCGATATAATTGGCAAGGATCAGCTCCCGGGCCTTGACCAGGGCGTCCCGGGTGGATTCAGAGGTGACGAAGACATTGCCGTCGCGGTCGCCGCCGATCCAGGTGCCGAAACGGACTACGGTCGGCAATGCCTGCGGGTCAAGATCGACCTGGAAGACCTCCTGGAAATCCCTGGCCATCTCCTCGTAAAAAGTCGCGATGGGAGGCAACAGCGATACGCTGTAGTGGTCGAGGCCCATGGCGATCTCATCCTGCACCGTAGGCTTTCGCCGGCGCACCTCGTCTGATTGCCAGAGGGCAGTGATCTCTGCCAGAATCGCATCCTGGCATTGGCGGGCCTTGCTGTCGGCGAGGGGCAGGCGGTCTAGTTTTACCAGTTCCCTGGCGATGCGGCGCCGTTTGAAGAGCACCACCCGACGGGCAACCTCGGTAGGATGAGCGGTAAACACCGGGAAAACATCTACCTGTCGAAGCCAGTCCATTGCCTGATCGACAGTGATCCCGGTTTCACGCATCCGCCTCAGGGTGGCATACAAGGAGCCGGCCTTGCCAGGCTCACCTGCGACGCGATGTGAGCGGCTGCGTCGCTTGCGATGATTCGCCTCGGCAAGATTCGTCAGTTCGAAGAAGGTGGCGAAGGCCTTGATGATCTGGTGATGTTCGTCAAGGCTTAACGGGGTGACGAGGCTGACCATTTGTTTGAGAAGCTCATGCTCGGCCGGGTTTTCCAAGCCCATTCCGCCGGCTTCACGTTCCAGCTCCCGGTGGCGGATCGCCAGACGGCGCACGCTCTCCTCGAGGTCATACGCTTCTTGTCCGGCCTGCTCACGAATCACCGTTCCCAGAAGATTTCCCAACGAGCGCACGTCACGCCGCAAGGGCCGTTCTTTGAGTTCCGGATCCGCGCTGGTCAGCTCCTCCAGTCTTTGTCCCTGGTCTGCGGCTCTCCAGTACAATTCTGATTCGTTCATAGCGTGTCCTGCCTTCGGCTCTTGGCTCTGCGTATTCACTTCCATCGCTTTTACTATTTTGACTGCTTTCTCGCAAAAAACAACCGTAGCCGGTCTTTCTTGCGCTGACCCTGTTATCAAATTGTTAAAACGGGGAACGGAGTTACACCCGTGTCCACAAGGGTCTATTGCTACACCGGACAATTAACCCAGTGGATTGATGCAGAGACCCAATAGTAAACAGAACCCGTTTACGAAATATGCACGACCGGTACACAATCAGGCAAAAGATTAGACGATGCCCCAAACCCTGCTATACTTCATATGTTTTAAAACCCTAATAAACGGAGGTAAGAACATGATCAAACTTTTAACAGTAGGCGCAATGTTGCTGGCTTTTACACTTTCCGGCTGCGAAAAGTCTGAAGAATCGAAATCGGCGCCGGCCACCACAAAAACAGCCACGGAGAAAGTGACTGAGTCAGCCAAATCTGCTGCCGGGGAAGTGAAAGAAACTGCTGAAAATGTCGCTGAGGAAACCAGGGAGACAACCGCTGCGGCGGTCGACAAAACCAAGGAGATGGCTGGTCAGGCCGCAGAATCAACCAAAGAAGCTGCCGGCGAAGCCGTTGACGCCGTAAAGCAAGCTGTCAGCCCGGAGACGATCGTGCTCGAAGCCAGCTACGGCAACGTTACCTTTCCGCATGCGCTGCATCAGGCCGCCTTTGAGTGTTCCACCTGCCACGGCGAAGGGGCGCCCGGGCTGTTTGGACTGGATAAGGATAAAGCACACGCGCTCTGCAGGGACTGCCATAAAGAGCAAGGGGCTGGTCCGACCGGTTGCACGGATTGTCACAAGAAGTAAACAGCACAGCGCGATCATCTTTGACCACCATGCTTTTTAATGGACAACGTTGTTCTCGCTGGCTAAGCCGCTGGTGTTGCGAATTTTTGCTGATGACGCTATATTATAACTAAATTCGTCACCGTTTTGCAGGGAGAAAATCATGACTACCAGAGTGATACATATCGTCATGGCGGCTCTTTTTGTCACTGGCTTGACCGGCTGTGCCTTGCACTCCGTACCCGAGATACCAACCAGCACTGAGACTGTGGCCGCTGGTTCGACTGTCACGCGCGCCGGTAATGCTCAAAAATTGATAGGTGATGGGGTTGCTGTCGGGCAGACTTTGCCCAACCTCAAATTGACTGACAGGAATATGCAGCTTCGTTCTCTCGATGAGCTCAGAGGCAGAACAGTGCTGCTCAGTATTTCTCCATCCCTGGATACCCAGGTTTGCGAACGACAGACTCATCTTCTCGGAGAGGCCGATGATAAAGATTTGCCCGAAGAGGTTGTCAGGGTTAAGATCACGCGGGATCTGCCGTTTGCCCAGAGTCGTTTCGCCACCCAGACAGGCTTTGAAAATATCTTTTACCTGTCCGATTACAAAAGTGCTGAATTCGGTCGTGGAACAGGTCTGTTGCTTGAAGATCTTGGCCTTCTGGCACGTGCGGTCATGGTCGTAGATGGCCAAGGAACGATCAGGTATCTACAGGTCGTTCCGGAGGTTTCACACCTTCCTGACATGGAAA
>JBPPMD010000357.1:0-6218 GCA_051305875.1 Desulfuromonadales bacterium
TTGATCGCATCCATCGAAAAATCTTCATAATCGTCGCCAGTGTCTTTCTCTTCTTCTTCACTCTCTACGGCAGCCAGGCTCTCGCTATCAGGTTCTTCCTCTTCCCCTGACTGCGAAATTTTCTGGACATCATCCTCAAGTTCAACTTTTTCACTGTCCGGCAAAGCATCATTCATGGCATCAGCTCATTCTGCACAGAGTTTAAGAGACTCTCGAGTTTAGTGTTAACCTGTAGACACCGGGAGGCCCGATTCATTCCAGAGGTAAACATTAAGTCTCTTTAAGTCAAGACAACCAGCAATTACGCGGGTAAGTAAATTGGTACGCTACACAAGCAAGCAGACTGATAATCACTGTAACCGCGGGAAAGGACCGTTTCCGTGTGGAAAAGAGTCTAAGGGAGCAACGCCTCTAAGGCAAGTATAAAATCGGATTCACGGCTGACTTGCCTTTACGAATTTCGAAATGAAGTCGGGCACTTTGTCCGTTTGGCGGCAAACCACTTAAAGCAATTTTTTCCCCTTGCCCGACATGATCATCACTCTTGACAAGGGTCTTCTGATTGTATCCATAAACACTGAAATAACTGTCTGAATGTTCAAGGATCACGAGATTTCCATAACCGGGAATCGCGTTGCCACTGTAGATAACTTTCCCCGAAGCAGCAGCAACCACTGTCGTCCCCTCCGGTACATCGATTTCAATTCCTTTGTAGACATTCTGTCCCTGTGCCCCGAATTTATTCAGCACTGCGCCTTTAACCGGCCAGACAAAAATTCCTTTCGCCGATTTGGCAGCAGTGGCAGAGGATGGTGTCGGCGTTTTTGCTGCAGGCATATTGCGAGTTGTCGTCGGCTGCTTATGTGTTACGGCAGGTGCAGTGGCAACCTGTGGCGACGTACTTGCAGAGGTCGGTGTCGTTGCGGAAATGTTACGGTGTTGAGTCACACCCGGGATAAAGAGTTTCTGGTTGACTTTGAGTTGGGTCGGGTCCTTGATACGGTTGACTCTCGCCAGATGACGTTCATCAACCTTATAAGTTTTGGCTATCCGGTACAGCGTCTGTCCAGGCTGCACAGTATGATAAATGCCCGTAGGAGCGCAGGCGGTTATCAGAAGCAGACAACCTACCAGAAGAATCAGGCTATTTATCAGAACAGATTGCAGCACTCCTCACTCCTCACTCAAACTCCCCATACTGTCTTATATCAGAAAATGTATTTCAAAAACAGGAAACCTCCCACCAGCAACACCAGAAAAATGATGCTGAGAAGGTTGAAATAACGATCGATGAATCCACGCATACCTGGCCCATAACGATGTAGAAGCCAGGCCACAAGAAAAAAACGCAGGCTGCGACTAATCAAAGAAGCAATCAGAAAAATCGCCAGATTGATCTGGAAGACCCCGGATCCGATGGTAATCACTTTATAAGGTATTGGAGTGAAACCGGCAGTAAACACGGTCCAGAAGCCGTATTCGGCAAACAGGCCCTGTACCTTGGCAAAAACATCAGGCGTAAAGCCGGGGATGTATTGAAAGAAAAATCCGTTGACCAGCGGCCAGAGTCCCCAGCCGATTCCGTAACCGAGCATCCCGCCCAGCACGGAACCAGCGGATGCCAGCAAGGCGAATCGCCAGGCCCGTGTCGGCAGTGAAATACAAAGGGCGATCAAAAGAACATCGGGTGGGATAGGAAAAACAGAGGATTCGACCAGGGCCAGCAGAAAAAGAGCCGGACCGCCATAAGGGGTTTCGGCCCAATGCAGAACCCAGTCATAAAGCTTACGTATCAATCGCATTGGTCAAGCACTCTCATGCCAGCCGTGGTTGCCGATCAATGGTACAAAACGACACCCCATCAACTGCTCCTCCCGGTATTCCTGCTCACCGATACGTGTAATCCGCATAAGCACCTGGCTGCTCCGATCACCGACAGGAATGACCAGGCAACCGCCTATAGCCAGTTGATCGAGATAGTCCTGGGGAACTTCGGGAGCTCCTGCAGTAACGAGGATAGCATCAAATGGCGCCATATCCTGCCAGCCATGAGTTCCATCTGCCAGGCGGATATTGACTTTGCTGAAGCCGCAGCCATCAAGCACTTTGCGGGCACGGCGGGCCAGTGCCGGTATCCGTTCGAGCGAAAAGACCCGGTCTGCGAGCAATGCCAGGATTGCCGCCTGATAACCGGAACCGGTGCCGACTTCAAGCACTTTTTCGGAACCCTTTAAAGCAAGGGCTTCGCTCATGACCGCGACCATGTACGGTTGGGAAATCGTCTGTTTTTCCCCAATCGGCAACGGCGCATCCTGATAAGCTTTGCCTTCCAAAGCTTCTTCGACAAACTTATGACGTGGAACTTTCAGCATGGCATCAAGGACGCGTTTGTCTTTAATACCGCGAGCTGAGACCTGTTCGTCGACCATACGCCTGCGGGCTATCGCGAAGTCTCTCATGAACACGATCCTGCATCGGCGGAATCGAATGGCATTTCTTCCAGTTGCCACTGACGCAGACGGTCCATCGCTGCATAGTTAGTCAAATCAAGGTGTAAAGGAGTGACAGAGACATAACCGTTATGCACCGCATTAAAATCTGTCCCCGCAAGATCCTGGAAACCAAATTCACCAGCACCGATCCAGTAGTAGCAACGTCCTCTCGGATCACATTTTTCGACGACCGCATCTTCGTAAACCCGTTTCCCTTGCCGGGTCAGTCTGATGCCAAGTGGTTTTCGATCCGGAACATTGACATTAATAAAGGTGTCAGCCGGCAGGCCATGCTCAATAACTGTTGCAGCAAGTTGTTTGGCTATCCCTGCAGCGGCGGCAAAATCATCATACGTGAAACTCTGCGAAGCAAGAGATATCGCAATGGCCGGTACACCCATCAGGGTAGCTTCCATGGCCGCCGCGACCGTTCCTGAGTAGGTCAGGTCATCACCCAGATTGCCGCCTTTGTTGATCCCGGATATTACCAGGTCAGGTTTTTCTTTCAAAAGGGTGCAGATGCCGAGGATGACAGCATCGGTCGGTGTTCCGCTGACGGCCCAGTGATCTTTGCTGATTTCTTCTGCTCGCAGAGGGGAATGCAAGGTCAGAGCATGACCGACTGCGCTGCGTTCACGGTCAGGAGCAACAACAACAACCCTGCCAAGGCTTTGCAGGCGCTCTGCAAGGGCCTGCAAACCTGCGCAGTGGATTCCATCATCATTGGTGAGTAAAATCAACACGGGGATTATTTCAGAGAGAGGTTATGAAACAGGGGGCACCAACTCAAGGTTTAAATTCCAGACTCTTCTTGAGGCGTAGAATATCCTGGCGGAGCTCCTTGAAGATTTTCGGGTCGCAGGCTCCTGCGAGAGGCAATGCCAGCTGATCATCAGCTTTAGCTGTTGAAGGGTCGACAGTTTCGACAACATTTTTTGCCGGCTTCTCACGCAGTTTTTTGCGGGCACCGGCAATGGTGAAGCCTTGATTGTAAAGAAGGTCTTTCAGGTGCAGGATGAGATCGACATCCTGTCTGCGATAGAGTCGCTGATTGCTGCGGCTCTTGTTGGGACGAATCGTGTTGAACTCTGTCTCCCAGTAGCGGAGAACATGAGTCTTTACACCGGTGAATTTAGCGACTTCACCGATCTTGTAATAAAGTTTCTCGGGAATCTGTAAGTCCATGCGCCGAATTCCTGAAGATGGCGGAGCGGACCAGCCTTAGTCCTCCAACCCGTTAATCGCCGCCTTGAGCACCTGGCTCGGCTTAAAAGTCAAGATCCGACGGGATGATATTTCAATTTCATCACCGGTCTGGGGATTGCGACCACGGCGTGTCGCTTTGTCCTTGACGACGAAATTTCCGAAGCCGGCGATCTTGATCTTGTCGCCGTCTTCAAGAGTGGTTTTCATGATATCAAAAACCATTTCGACGATCTCAGCGGATTCCTTTTTGGAGAAACCGGTCTTCAGATACACATTTTCGACAAGGTCCGCCTTAGTCATTTCAATCCACCTCCTGTTATATCTACCCGAATTTTCAGGTTTTTATATCACAACCAGAACCTGCTAAGCAACTGTATTTTTAACGAAGCTCTGCTCCAAGCTCCTTTTCCATCGCCTTGATCAATTTACCATGAAGATTCTGGATCAGTTCATCTGTCAAAGTGCGATCCATAGCCCGATAACAGGCACGGATGGCCAGACTCTTTTTGCCGGCAGGAACACCCTCTCCGCAATAGACGTCAAACAGCTCGATGCTCTCAAGATCATTGATTTTAACCTGGCCAAGAACGGCGAGCGCTCGTTGCGCCGATACATCCGCATCGACCAGAAAAGCAGAGTCACGCTGAACATCCGGGAAGCGCGACAAGGGCTGAAACTTTACCGTTGCGCAGCTTAATTCAATCAGGGCTTCCACATCCAGATCACAAAGAATCGCAGACTGACCGAGATCAAAGTTGTGTAAAACCTCTGGATGGAGCTCCCCCAGCGTACCAAGCAGACGTGCCCCCTGATAAACTGCACAGGATTTCCCGGGATGATAAAAAGATTCATCGTGTTCCGCTTGCCAGCTCACATCGCTGATTCTCAAATGAGTCAGAAGCTGTTCAACAACGCCCTTCATATCGTAGAAATCTGCCATTTCGGCAGATTGAGCCCAGCCTTGCGGCTCACGTCGACCGCAGAGGACTGCTGTCAAACGCAGGCTCTCGCGAGGCAACTCAGCGCCATCTTCCGGCTGGAACACAGGTCTCAACTCAAAGAGAGCCAGATCTTCACTGCGATAAGCCTGATTACGCACAGCGTTCTCAAGCAGGATCGGTACCAGAGTGGTCCGCATGCTCCCCTGCTCTTCCGTCAGCGGGTTGAGTATCTTGACATTCTGCCGTCGCAAATCTTCTGCTGAGAGTCTGATCTTATCGAGACACTCAGGGTTGAAAAACGAATAATTGATAACCTCGGCATACCCTGCATGCACCATGCATTCCCGAACCTGACACTCCAGAGAGAGGTGGCCGGGAAGCTGTTGACAAGTCAGGGTGCTGGCCGGCATGGTCATCGGGATATTGTCGTAACCGATCAAGCGGGCAACTTCTTCAATCAGGTCAATTTCGCGTTCCAGATCAGGACGGAAATTGGGAATTTCTACTCTGATTGCTCCATCTCGCCGATCAATCAGGAGTTTACACTTCAAGTCGATCGAATTAAGCTTGTTGCGAATATTATCGGCATCGACCTCAAGACCGAGGACCTGGCTGGTGCGCGACGCAGTTATCGTGACGACCCGACGTGTCAATACCTCGGGATAGATGTCAATGACACCCCGGGCAATCGCACCATCTGCCAGGTCTGCAATCAGGGCGGCCGCACGGTCGAGCGCAAGCGGCACTATATCGACGTCGGTACCACGTTCGAAACGATGTGAAGATTCAGTATGCAGACCCAGGCGTTTACCGGTGCGGCGTATGGTGGATGGATTGAAATAGGCACTCTCGAGAAGGATATCCGTCGTTTCTGGACTGACTTCCGAGTTTCCGCCGCCCATAATGCCAGCCAGTGCAACCGGACCCACGCCATCGCAGATAACCAGATCTGACTCCATCAAAGTCCGGATCTGACCATCGAGTGTTGTAAATTGGTCACCGTCATGAGCCCGACGCACCTGAATCCGATGCTCGCGCAAAAGGTTGAAATCAAAGGCGTGCAGAGGCTGCCCCAACTCCATCATGACAAAGTTGGTAATGTCGACGACGTTGTTGATGGAACGCATGCCGACTGATTCCAGGCGTCGTGAGAGCCATTCTGGCGATGGGCCGATCTTGACATTTTCAATCAGGCGCGCTGCATAACGCGGACAAAGGTCGGCATCCTCAATGGTCACTGATGTTTTCTGCGTAATCTGAGAATCACTTTCTGCTATGATAGGCTCCGGCAGTTGCAGCGTGGCACCGACCATAGCCGATATTTCACGTGCAACACCGACAATGCTGAGACAATCAGACCGGTTCGGCGTCAAGCCGATTTCACACATGACGTCCTTGAGACCAAGCGCCTTGAAAACCGGCTGCCCCAGGGGTAGTCCGGGCGGCAGAATCAGAATACCGTCAGACTCATCTGCCAGGCCTAGTTCGCTCACGGAGCAGAGCATGCCACAAGACTCCTGGCCGCGGATTTTTGATTTCTTGATTTTGAAATTTCCGGGCAGGATGGTACCGACCTGCG
>JBPPMD010000001.1:0-2973 GCA_051305875.1 Desulfuromonadales bacterium
CGCCGTCATTGATAGTCGAAGCATTGCCGGCGGTGATGGTGCCATCTTTTTTGAAGACGGCGCGCAGCCCGGAAAGTTTGTCGAAGTCAACCTTGAAGGGCTCTTCGTCCTTGTTGACAATAACCTCACCCTTGCGGGACTTTTTCACTACAGGGACGATTTCATCCTTGAAAGTGCCGTTTTCCAGAGCAGCCTGGGCCTTGCGGTAGGAGCCGATGGCGAATGTGTCCTGTTCCTCCCGGCTCAGACCGTGCTTTTCTGTGCTGGCCTCGGCAATCACGCCCATATGTTTGTCACTGTAGGGATCCTGTAAACCGTCATGTACCATAAGGTCCACCAGCTCGCTGTTACCCATCCGATAGCCGTAGCGCCCCTGCTTGAGCAGAAAAGGGGCGAGGGACATATTCTCCATCCCACCGGCGATCACAATCTCGGCATCACCGAGTCGAATTGAACCGGCACCGAGCATCAGTGCCTTGAGACCGCTGCCGCAGACCTTGTTGATGGTCATGGCGGGGATGGTGTCGGGTAAACCGGCATAGCGCATGGCTTGCCGTGCCGGGGCTTGGGCAGAGCCCCCGGAGAGAACCTGGCCGATGATGACTTCGTCCACGGCTGCAGTCGCCAGGCCGGTACGTTCAAGGAGCCCGGTGATGACGATGGCAGCAAGATGCGGAGCCGTCACATCGGCAAGCGCACCGCCGAAGGACCCCTGGGGTGTGCGTAACGCTTCGACTATATAGACTTCTTTCATGATTTTCCTCTCTAAAGGTCTGATATAGACCTCAGGTTGATATGCTTCTGAAATTTCTGATCCGGCACCAGGTGCAGAGGCTCCTCAGTCAATGCACTCGCTTATGTGCTGAATAGTTACTACCATTCAATTGCATCCAGCTCATGGCTCATTCGGCTAGCCCTTGATGATGCGGGGCAGAAGCATCTGGTGCACCGGGGTGATCGATTTGGGGTTCTGGTAGTTGGCCCCGGTGAAGGCCTTGATGTACTTGCGTAACTCAGGAAGCGAGACGATCTCGTCGACAAAGCCGGTCTTGGCGCAGTAAGCCGGCCGTGACTTGTCCTGATAATCCTGGATCATCTGGTTCATTTTCTCCAGCGTCGGCGTGAGGTCGTTGCCGGCTTCGCTTTCCTTGACCAGGCGACGGGCATAGGAGGCCGCAGCCGCCGTCTCGCCGTGCATGACATAGATCTCTGTGAGCGGGGTGCCGAGGGTGAAGGCGTTGTTGTTGTTCGCCTGCGGTCCGCACATGATGTAGTGGGCCGCAGCGGTGCCCTTGCGCAGCACGATGCACATCATGGAGAGTTCGGTCTGTTCGATGGAGTAGACCAGCGACTGGCCCAGGGCGAGCAGCTCCGCTTCTTCGGCGAGATCGCCGACATCGATGCCGGTGGTATCCTGCAGCCAGACGATCGGCAGGTTGTCGCGACCGCACAGGGTGACAAACTCGCCCTGTTTGATCAGCCCCTCACGGTAATGCTTGCCACCGACGCCGGGATATTCGCCTCCGGCATATTCCGGGTAGCCGGGAAAGACACCCTGCTGGTTGCCGATAAAGGCGACCGGGAAGCCGTCTATTTTGGCGATGCCGGTGAAAACTTCACGCCCGTAGTCGGGCCGGTATTCCATGAATTCACTGTTGTCAGTCAGGCGTGCCAGGATCTGCACAGCGTCGTAGGGGCGTTTCTGATTTGCAGGGAGGAGCATGTTGAGGTCCTCGACCGGCAGTTTCGGCTCAGCGGGTTCGGCAACCCGGAACATGGTCGGATCGTAAGCGGGCATCATGCGCATGTAGTCCTTGATGCCGTCGAGTACGCCCTGCTCGGTATCATGGACTTCTCGGAAGTAAGCGGTCTGGTCGAAGTGGGTCTCCACCCGACCCGGCACCTTGCCTTTGAAGTTCCTGGTACCCTCGATGAGTGCCTGAGCGGCTTCTTCATCGATGTATCCCTTGGGATTCATGCCGCCGACAATACCGGCGCCGCCGACAGCGATGTTCGCGTCCTTGTGGGCCAGCAGGATGGTGGGGCTGATCCCCTGGTAGCCGCCACCGGCCGGATTGGTGCCGTAGATGCCGTTGAGGATCGGTATCCCCAGGTGGTTGAGGTCGGCGTGACGGTAGAAAGGTGCGCCACTGGAACGGCGTCCGGCATAGACGGTTTCCTGTTCCATAAGCTTGACGCCGCTGCAGTTGGTCAGCCACACCAGCGGCACGTTAAGCCTCTTGGCCATGTCAGTGACCATGAGAATGTTCTCGGCCTGGCCGGCGATCCAGGCTCCGGCCATGACCTTGTTGTCAAAACCGATAATGACCGCCCAGCGCCCCTCGATCTTGCCGATGCCGTTGACAACCCCGGTGCAGCCTTCCTCGTTGTCCTGAGGATTGTAGAGGGTATGCAGAGGGCACCAGGTGCCTGCGTCGACCAGGTAGTCAAGGCGGTCGTAGATAGTCATGCCGCCGCGCTGGTGAATCTTCTCGGCGGGGATGCCTGAATTCCTGACCCGCTGAACTTCCTTGGCGAGAATTTCTTCCTGTTCCCTGACAAGATCGACGTTGGCCTGGGAGCGGCGGATCTCTCCGTCTCTGAGCTCCTTGCCGATCTCCGGCATTTTCTCGAAGTACGGGCGCAGCGGTGTTTGTTTGCGTGACATGGCAGATTCCTTTCTTGCTGTTGAATGAACAGAAGAATAAAAAGCGAAATGAACCACTGAGCCACAGAGGACACTGAGAAACCCACGAGCACCAGGGTTTAGTACTTCCTCTGAGAGCTCTGTGTCAGTGGTTCATTATTTTTGTGTTGCGCTTTGAACGCTTAATCGATGACAACCAGCACATCCCCTTCATTGACCGAGTCGCCTTCTTTGACTCTGACTTCGCTGATGGTGCCGCCATCGTCGCAATAGATGGGGGTTTCCATCTTCAGGGCTTCGAGGATGATCAGTTCATCGTCCAACTC
>JBPPMD010000075.1:0-11114 GCA_051305875.1 Desulfuromonadales bacterium
AAATATGAAAATATTTTAACTTTTATAGTTGACGTGAATTATTTTTAATGTTAAAAGTTTAATCAACAGTGAGGAACAACTCACAAACAAAACCGACAGGAGGACGTCATGAAAACTCAAAGCCGCTTTATGGATAATGTGAAAAGCAGTTACCTGGTTCTGGTTATTGCCATACTCGGAATCTTCGCTTTCATCTCGGCCGTATTGATCGCGTGGCCGGCACTTGCTTACATCGGCTCGAAACTTTTTAACTAGCCTTAGGCAACCAACCCTCTCATCCGGTGAGAGAAACCATAGGAGAAACACCATGACAACCGCAGCCAATATCGTCAGCACCGTAAAAGCCAGCTACACAATCGCCGTAATGGGTGTCCTTGGCGTCTTCGCCTTTGTCTCCGCCATTCTGATCGCTTGGCCAGCCCTCGCCTATCTCGGCGCCAAGATGTTCAATTAAGAAATCACGCGGGCAGGTTTAATCCTGCGCTGAATAGGCAACGTAAAAAGACCGTCCTCTTCGGGGATCGGCCTTTATTTTTCTGTAGTACGTGTCAGAGCTTCCCGGCTTGCGACTTTTTTTAAGAGAGTATTCCTGGACAACTTGGCAGGCACCGTTCTTCGATTATACTTGAGGCAAAGAGGGGTCGCCTGTAAACAGCATGCCGGTAGAATGAACTGCCCTGCTGGACGATAATAACTGAGTCACAGCGCGTGAGAAAACCAAACAGGAGGTTTCCATGGGAATAGAAGTCGGTGGGATTTTAGGGCTGCTTATCCTGATCGCCGATGTCTGGGCGATCATCAAAACTGTGCAAAGCTCTGCGACGACCGGGATCAAGGTCATCTGGATCGTTGTTATACTTTTATTGCCAGTCCTGGGGTTGCTGATCTGGCTTCTGGCCGGGCCGAGAAGCGCCCGATAAATTTGAAACACACTTCTTGGTGCCTTCGTGGCTTATTGGCAGGAAAGACCTATTTATGGGGTTATAGAACCGAAAAGTTTATGGCCAGCGGGTTCGACCTTTGAAGTGTCTTTGATCTGCATCCGATCTTTTTTTAGATGAATTATTTGCCGTTACTTATTGACAGGCATCAATTGTACGTTAATTTATACCTGATAGCCTAATACCTCACAGGACTTCCCACCAAATAGTCCTGTGATATTTCCTGCCTCTTTGGGTCCCCTCCCCCTGAGGCAGGTTTTTTGTTGTTCAACCTGTAAATCAACTCGGCTATATTCCGACAATGCACCTCTATAACGACTCAAAATAGTCCGCCATCCTTTTACGCATCGCACTGTCGGGCAGACGGCCAAAACCTGCGGCCATATTGTCCTGCAGGTGATGAACCCTGGAAGTGGCAGGAATCACGCAAGTGACCCCCGGATGGGAAACGATGAATTTGAGGAAGAACTGTCCCCAGCTGGCGCAATCGCATTCAGCGGCCCAATCCGGCAAGGCTTTCCCCTTGACCTTGCGGAAGATCTCGCCGCGCTGGAAAGGGCGATTGACCAGGACCGCCATCCCGCGATCAGCCGCCAGCGGCAGCAGGCGCTCTTCTGCGGTGCGAACCTCGATGTTGTAGCTCAGCTGGACAAAATCCAGCGACTCGTTACGCAGGATCTGCTCCAGCTCACGGTGATAACGACCGTGGGAGGTGGTGATGCCGATGTAACGGATTTTGCCGTCGTCTTTCCAGGTCCTGAGGGTCTTGAGATGAGTTTGCCAGTCACGCAGGTTGTGAATCTGCATAAGATCAAATCGATTGATACTCCACTTTTGCAGGGAGTCTTCCATCTGCCGGATACCGGCCTGTCTGCCGTCAGTCCAGACCTTGGTCGCGGCAAACAGCTGATCCCGGCGCCCGACGCGGTTCAGCAGCTCGCCGAGGACCATTTCCGCTGTGCCATACATGGGCGAAGAGTCGATCAACTCGCCACCGTTGGTGAAGAAAGCCTGTAGAACTTCGGCGAGGCCGGACAGTGCCTCCTTGTCGCTGCCGATGTCAAAAGTTCGTGATGTGCCCAGGCCGATGACTGCCAGGGTTTCGGCGGTGCCAGGGATCGTCTTGCGGAGCGCGGCCTTGTCCGCAGCTCGCAATCCCGCAGGAGCAATCCAGGCCGCGGCAAGTGTGGCGGCCAGGGAACCGACAAAAACCCTTCGGGACATCCAGTAATCTTGTGCATTCATGGTGATACCTCCTCAGCTTTTGCTCGTTCTTCCTGCATTCTGCCGAGCTGGTAGCAGATCCACGCCCACCCCCCGGCCACCGGTACTGCGATGAAAGCGATGGCTGAAAGACCAAGACCCACACAGCAGGGAGAAAAAGTAACTGAACGACCTGAGCAGTGGCCGAATTTCTTGCGCTTCCACCTTGACCATTCGCTTCAGCCAGAGGCTTTTCCCCGGATCGACCGACCGGAATGGCTGAAAATAAGCGCCCCCGCAGCAAGCTGCGGGGGCGCAGACATTCTTTATCCGGATCGGGCAAGAGCCACCAGCAGCTCTGTCCCTTTCCAGCTTGGTCCGGCAACCTAACGCATGTCGAAAGTCAGGCAGTCCGGATCCCCCTCTTTCATGCCGACCTGGATACTCGTTGCCGCGCATTCGAAATGCACGTTGTAGCGACAATCCTCAGTCTTGCAAGCCCCTACCCCAGCAGTCATGTCCTCTACCCCGCCGCGGAGTGACGATTCAAAGAACGTGTCGCACTTAGGATCGCTCTTGGGATGACCGATAGTAACCGCTATAGCGTGGCAGGTTTTTTTACTATTGTAGGCGCAATTGGAAACCGCACAATTCCTGACCTCAGGCATTTTCACGGGCATAGCTGTTCTCCTTTTTTTTGAGGGAGACAATCGGACCATTCCGATCTGAGATCAGTAGCCCTTCTTCATAGGCTCGGCATCCAGGTTCTTTTCAGGCGTCACGCCTTCCTTCTCAGGCATCATACCTTCCTTCTCTGGTTTCATACCTTCCTTCTCAGGCTTCATACCTTCCTTTTCACCAAATTCCGGCGCCAACCCGAAAAACTCCTGCTGCTCGCGTTCGGGAGCCAGTGAACGCAGGGTCTTCTCGTTGGGAATCCCGGATACCTCCAAATCGCGATCGGTCTGATACTGGCGGATAGCTCCGGTAGTGACTGGCCCGATAATGCCGTCGACGTTCCCGACCTTATAGCCCTCTTCCTTCAGCAGGTTCTGAAGTTCGCGAACCTGGTTCGCACTCAGAGAGGTTGCATCTTTCTGCTGGTGCATCGTCGCCATGCCTGACGACTCCATGCCGGACTCAACAGTCGAAGACTTGTCGGCTTTCCAGTCCAGGCCGCTACCCAGCGTCAGCCCAGCAAGGCCAAAGCACGACATGAGGACTGTAGCTGTGATAAATATCGACTTCTTCATAATACTTACTCCTTTTCTTACCATGGGTTAAAATTCGCAGCAGACTGATTGTCATGACACCCACGCCTGACCACCAGACAGGACATCAGTGAAAACCAGCGCCTTTTCCAAGATTCGCTGCCTTAATGTCTATTTATAACAGGCATAAAATTGGGGTCTATAAACAAAAAGGACGAAAAATCAATATTTTAGGATTGAATTTTAAACTAAATGTAATGGTGAGGAGTAGCAGGAAACCAATTTGGAAATTGTGAATGGGGATCGAACTCTGTACTGGCTGATCAGGTCTGATTGTGCGGCGGCGCCGGCAGCTTTTCGAGAAGGGAATTAGGAATGATGACGGTTATGCCGGTCTGGCTCTTGAAAAGATCCAACGGCACCTGCACGGCGGGAAGGTCGGCTCCATCCGTGCGCATGGCCGGGATGTGGATTTCGCCGGATTCGATGAATTCGAGGATATCGCCGAGATGCGCCAGGCCAATGGTCAACATTGCGCTAGACGCTGCCCCGTGGCCCCGCCGGTTGGCCTGCGCAAGCACCGCCGGGACGCCCTGCAGTATCGCGGCCGAACGGCATTTTTGCAAGTATTCGAGCCGCCCATCGATCACTGATCCCAAGTCGCCAACACCATCTGAACCGGCACTCAGGGACTCCCGCACATTGCGATAGAGTTCACGATCTTCGATCTGCTCCAGATCAACACCGTAATGCTCATGCAAAAGCATCTCGGCATTGACAAAACCCGAAGTATCTGCCAACCAGCGCGCCAGCGTCGCACCGTCGAAACTGACATCAGAGATTGCAGCTGGCTCAGCAACTGTCCAACTGCCGAAAAACCCCTCGGGAAGCAACAGGGCAACCTGCCGACGACGGATCAGCCACTCGCCGATGCGGAAGGTCTCGATCTGCGCCTGGAGGGTATCGGTTCCATTGGAGCCGGTAACAACGCTGCGATGGCTATTGGCAATAATAAACAGTTGCGTTGGAGCATCGTGATTCACCTGGAAGACGACTGCACCGAATTCGACCGGGAGATCGGCAACTGTCGCCGCCAGAGCATTGGCTCCCGAAAGCAGCCACACCAAACTGAGCAGGATTAACGCTCGTGTGAAACCTGGACGGAGTTTGGTGGGTTTTGCGGAAGGTTGTGGGGAGATTTGACCAAGCATCAGGAAGTCCGTTATTTTGAAGGCGAAGGCCTTGAGGTCGCTTATTTTGGGTGTCAAACTTTAGATGGATTTTGGTTTTCCGAAAGACGCCGAAAGTTTGTTGATTTTGCGCAACCATCGTTACATTGCCATAAACAAAGGGGGCAAGTCAACGATGAATACGATAAATAAGCATTGTTTTACAGTGGGTTGTGGCATGGCATACAGGCTGCTAGCGATAAGGGCTAAGAATATTCTTGAGTAATTTTAAGGTGTGTTTGGTATGGTAACGATAAACTCACGCCGAGGAAGATTCTGCCTCGTGATATCCGGCAGGATTTCCCCGTAAAACCGACCGAGGTATAACTCCCTTGAGCCTATCTGCCATCCTGCTTGTTCTTGTCTCTGCTGTATGCCACAGCGTCTGGAACCTTCTCGCCAAGTCGAGTGGAGGTCCGATCGCTTTCATGCGCCAGGCACTCCGGTTTTCAGTTTTTCGTACTTCGCCTTCCTCTCTTGCCTCATTTACATCTTGGCTTACACTGTAATAGTCTTGGTTTTACCGTTTTCAGCGTCCTTTGGAGTGTTGTATGAAGAATCCCGCAAGCGGTCACGTCGGTCCACAGGAACGGAATACAGTTAAACTTCTTTACGAGCAGCAACTTCCTGCACACAAATCGACCCTGCAACAACTCGCCCTGGAGATGCGTATTTTCCTGGAGCAACAGGGCCTTGCTCCGGCAATCAAGTATCGTGTTAAGAACTTTGAGGCCTACTTTGACAAGCTTCGTAAACGGAATGACCATGAGGGCAACACTCGCAATGTCACTGTCAATGACTTTTTCGGCCTGCGCATCGTCTGTCCTTTTCTTGAGGATATTGAAACCGTCTCGAGTTTGATTGCCACCCGATTCGAGGTACTGGAAACGGAACGCAAGGCCAATCAACACTCATTTCGTGAGTTCGGTTACGATTCGCTGCATCTTGCCATTCGTTTGGAAACGCACCAAGCGGGTCGTCTGATACCAGGGGTTCGAAAAGTCTGCGAGATTCAGCTTCGAACCATATTGCAGGAGGCTTGGGCCGAAGTGGAACATGAACTGGTCTACAAATCCGACATATCGCTTCCCAACCAGTCGGTTCGGCGCAAACTGGCCTCTCTCAATGCAACCCTGACGCTCTCTGACCTGATTTTTCAGGAGATTCGCGACTACCAGAAAGAGATTCGCCGGCATGGGAGCAAACGTCGCGCCATTGTTGAACGCGAGCACCAGGATCAAGGCTTTATTGCTATTTCCCATCCGACGACGACGAATCCACCTGCCCGCATGGGTCCGATACCTTCATCCGTGGGCAGTCATCTGGAAAAAACCATGCTGCGCGCCCTTGAAGCCCACAGCAATCACGAGCTGGAAAATGCCATAGACCTCTATGATCAGTTGCTCAGCATGCAACTTGACCGTAAAGTCCGTGGACTTGTCTATAATCATCGGGGCATGGCATACTTTGCCATGGGACACCACCA
This sequence comes from Desulfuromonadales bacterium, assembly GCA_051305875.1. Lineage (GTDB taxonomy): Bacteria > Desulfobacterota > Desulfuromonadia > Desulfuromonadales > BM103 > M0040. The sequence continues at coordinate 6,071 of JBPPMD010000075.1, forward strand.
GCGGGCACTCAAGGATTTTTCCAACGCCGTCAATTACGATGCGGAGAGTGATCGGGGTTATGCAAATCGCGGACTATGCTATCGCGTTCTGAAGAGATACGAAAGGGCTTTGCAGGACTTCAACCAGGCCCTGAAGATCAATCCGAATCGGCCTGAAAGCTACTTTGGACGTGCCCAGACCTATTACGACATGCAACAATTCGATCTGGCTTTATCCGATTGTGAAAAGGCCCTTGGCGTTCATTCAGGTTATCAACCGGCCCGGGAACTCATCAAGATCCTGCAATCTGATTTTCCTTGATTTTCTCACCGGGACCGCTTGAAAAGCTTGTGACTCAGGCCAGGTGTCATTATCATAGCGACGAACAAAGTCATCAGCAGCCCCTTCCGGATCAACTTATATGGCCAGCCAACCAGAAAACACCACGCTTCGACAACAGGTCGAAACAGCCGTGCGGCAGGCTGAGAAGCAAGCCCGCGATTACTATCGTCTTGATTTGCCAGATGCCTCGATCGACCTTTCCTTACGTGGTCGCTGCGCCGGTCAAGCCAGGGTTGATCGCTATGGCAAAACCTGTCTACGCATAAACAAACAACTGCTGGCGGAAAATCTCGACGACTACCTGAGCAATACCATCCCGCACGAAGTGGCCCACCTGATTGTTAACTGGCAATCCCGCAACAAACGTCAACGCCCGCGGCCACATGGGCCGGAATGGCGGGCAGTCATGCAGAACTGTTTCAACCTTTCACCAGAGCGTTGTCATAGCTACCAGACTACCCCGGCGCGTATCGTTCCAAGGCCCTATCTCTACACCTGTAGCTGTCGCGAACATCATCTGACCAGCATCATGCACAACAGGATATCCCGCAACTACCAGGCCCTCTGCAAGGCCTGCAAAACCCCGGTCAAGTTTACTGCGCAACAGAGCCCGTAACTTTTCCCATCAAGCCTTGTCAGTGTTACGTTTCTATAATTCGTAGCACTTTTTGCTTGACCCATCTCTATCGCAATCCTAGAGTATGTCCATCCGGAAACTCCGGGTGGCACGACCGCAGTTTTCGATCCGGAAACGAGCAATTTTTCGCAAGATCAAGGAAGTCACTCATGCATATGGCAGATGCACTCGTCTCTCCGGCTGTTGGCGGGACATTATGGGCTGCTTCAGCTGCAATGATCGCCTACTGTTCTTCGAGGGTGCGTAAGAACCTCGACGAGCGAAAAGTGCCGCTCATGGGTGCGCTCGGTGCATTCGTTTTCGCTGCACAGATGATCAACTTCACAATCCCGGCAACTGGTTCGAGCGGCCATCTCGGCGGCGGTCTGCTCCTGGCTATCCTGCTGGGCCCGCACGCGGCATTTTTGACCATTGCCTCGGTGCTGATGGTACAGTCCCTTTTTTTTGCCGATGGCGGTCTGCTCGCCCTCGGTTGCAACACTATCAATCTCGGAGCATTTCCGGCGTTCATTGCCTACCCCTTGATTTACAAGAATCTGGTCGGCCGCAAAACATGCCAGTCGCGCATGGTCATGGCGGGGATCATCGCCGCTGTAGTCGGCCTGCAATTAGGTTCCCTGGGAGTCGTGTTGCAAACAGTTGTCTCGGGAGTATCCGCTCTGCCGTTCAACACCTTTCTACTTTTGATGCAACCGATTCATCTGGCCATTGGCGTCGTTGAAGGAGTGGTGACCGTGCTCATTGTCTCTTTCATTTATCGGGCCAGACCGGAAGTTCTCGAAAGCGTTCTTCAGGACAAGCCGCCTGCTGAATTGCCGGTGCGCCCATTGCTGGCCGTACTTCTTGTCTCTGCGCTATTGATTGGCGGCGGGTTGTCCTGGTTTGCATCAGATTCTCCCGATGGTCTTGAATGGTCGATTGCCAAGATCACCGGCTCCGGCGAGCTACCGGAAACAGACCACAAAGGGCACAAACAACTGGCCGCCATCCAGGAGAAAACAGCCCTGCTCCCTGGTTACAGCCTGCCAGCTGAGACAAGGGATGGTCATGATCCGACTCCGACTACGGCAGAAGAGCGTTTCGGCACCAGCCTTGCCGGGATTGTCGGCGGTACGCTCACGCTGGCATTCTGTCTCCTGATCGGCATTTTCCTCAAGAAGCGAGCACATAGCCATCGCATCCAGGCAAGCCGCTGATACAAGTAACCGACTGGTTATCCCCGTCGATAGCAGGGTAAAGCAATGCTGGCAATAGACGGCTCATTCCTCGATTTCAAGCAGCTTGACCTGCTGGCCATGAGACAAACGGCCATACACCGCCTTGACCCACGGGCCAAGGTCCTGACAACGCTCTTGTTTATCATATGCGTTGTTTCCTTCGGCCGTTACGAGATTTCCGCAATGCTGCCATTCCTGATCTACCCGGTGGTTTTAATGACCGTCGGCGACCTGCCCGGCGGTTATCTTCTGCGCAAAATCCTGATCGTGATCCCTTTTGCCCTGGTCATCGGTATTTTCAACCCGGTATTTGACCGGCAGGTAATTATGCAGCTCGGCCCCTTCGAAATCTGGGGTGGCTGGATCTCCTGCATGTCAATTCTCATGCGTGCTATCCTCACCACCAGCGTCGCCCTCATCCTCGTAGCCGTAACCGGTTTTCCGGCGACCTGCGAAGCACTTGAAAAGCTGGGAATGCCGAAGGTTTTCGCTGTGCAATTGCTCTTTCTCTATCGTTACATTTTCGTCTTGACTGATGAAAGTGTACGGACGTCACGCGCGCGCCAGCTGCGCACCTTCGGCAGGCGGGGACTCGGCATTCGTCAGTTTGGCTCGATGATCGGCCATCTATTGCTGAGGACGTGGAACCGCGCCGAACGTATTCACATGGCAATGCTGGCCCGCGGCTTTTCCTGCGAGTTTCATACCACGCACCGGCAAAGCCGATTCGGCCGCGAGGAGATCGTGTTCATGGGCGGCTGGATCACCTTCTTCGCTCTCTTCCGTGTTTACAACGCTCCACAACTGCTCGGCAGGCTTTTCACAGGAACCATGCCATGAGTCATCATAAGGTTGAGGTCAAAAACCTGAGATACGTTTATCCCGATGGTACCGTAGCCCTGCACGACGTTTCTTTCCGTATCCACCATGGAGAATCGGTCGCCATTGTCGGTGCTAACGGGGCAGGAAAATCAACCTTGCTGCTCCACCTGAATGGCTATCTGTCCGCTACTTCTGGAGAGATTGTGATCGGCGACACACAGTTGGCCAAGCACAACCTGACCGAGATCAGGCGGACCGTGGGCATGGTCTTTCAGGACCCGGATGACCAGCTGTTCATGCCGACTGTCTTCGATGATATTGCCTTTGGACCGCTGAATATGGGACTTGCCGCAGCTGAAGTTGAATCCAGGGTTACAGAGGCTCTGGAAAGGGTGGGGGCCGCAAATTTGCGCAATAAGCCGCCCTACCACCTTTCGGGTGGCGAGAAGAAGCGCGTGGCGATCGCCACTGTGCTCTCGATGCTGCCTGAGATCCTGGTCCTGGACGAACCGACCAACGGACTCGACCCGCATGCCCGAAGGCAACTCATTGCATTACTGCAGGCATTCCATCATACGCGGATTGTCACCAGTCACGATCTCGATATGGTCCTGGACATGTGTGAACGCACGATTGTCCTGCAGGAAGGCCGGGTGATGGCTGACGGTCCGACTCTTGAGATATTCGGCAACGAGGAGCTACTCAAAACCTGCCGGCTCGAAAAACCATTGGCCATGCAAGGTTGCCCGATCTGCTCACCCGGAAGCCGGATCATGCCGGAGCAAAAACCGCTGGTTCCTCGACACGGTGACAAGTACCACGATCATGATCATTAAAGATTTGTCCTTTCCGGTTCACTTCATCCAGACAGGAGGACCAACCTCGACAGGGCAGACCTGCACCAAGCACATTTCTAAAAGCAAACCCTCAAATGTAAACCGTTGTTTTATTTACAATAAAAGCATTTTTACTTAGACAAAAAAATAAAATCAGGCTAACGTTCTCAGCAGGCAAGAGGTCAGAGGTCTGGCCAAACGACAAATTCTGCCGCCGATTTGAGAAACACTCCATTCCGGAGGACGTTTAACAGGTTTGCGGCTGTCATCAGATTTTATTTAACCCAACCCCGGGTCAATCGAGCGATATCGACCCATCAAACCTATTCCTTGCGGAGGGTAAGCATCCATGAACATCCACGAGTACCAGGCCAAAGCGATCCTGCGCCACTTCGGGGTTCCGGTTCCGGAAGGGCACGTGGTCTACAACAGCAACTCGGCCCGCGACTGGGCGCGGCGGCTCGGTGACGGGCCCTATGCAGTCAAGGCCCAGATCCATGCCGGCGGACGCGGCAAGGGCGGCGGCGTCAAGATCGCCAAAAATGCCGATGAGGCCAAAAAGTTTGCCCGCGCCATGTTCGGCATGACCCTGGTGACCCACCAGACCGGACCCGAGGGCAGATTCGTCAAACGCGTGTTGATCGAGAACGGTTGCGACATCGCCGACGAATTCTACATCTCCTTCCTGGTCGACCGGGCGACCGACATGGTCACCCTGATGGCCTCCGCCGAAGGTGGCATGGATATCGAGGAAGTCGCGGCCAAGACCCCGGAGAAGCTGTTCTTTGAAGCGATTGATCCGGTGGCCGGTCTGACCGCCTTCCAGGCCCGCAAGGTCGGCTTCAAGCTGGGCTTCGGCATCGCCCAGGTCAAGCAGGCCGTGCCGCTGCTGATGAATTTATACAAGGCGTTCGTTGAGACCGACTGCGCCCTGCTCGAGATCAACCCGCTGGTTTTGACCGGCGAGGGCAACCTGATCTGCCTCGACGCCAAGATGAACCTGGACGACAACGCCCTCTTTCGTCACGTCCGCATCCGCGATCTGCGTGATTATGACGAAGAAGACGCGATGGAGATCGAGGCCTCCCAGTACGACCGGTCCTACATCGCTCTGGATGGCAACATCGGCTGCATGGTCAACGGTGCCGGCCTGGCCATGGCGACCATGGACATTATCAAGCATTATGGCGGCGATCCGGCCAACTTTCTC
>JBPPMD010000127.1:0-3632 GCA_051305875.1 Desulfuromonadales bacterium
GGATGATGGCCACCGTGAAAATGAATACCGCGATGTAAAGTGATGTTGTAGTCAGGTTCATGAGGTCTCCGACGTCAGCTCATTTAGCTGTTGAACAGGTTTTCAGGGACTTCAATGCCGGCCATTTCCAGACGGTCAGAGAACTTCGGTCTGATCCCGGTGGAACGGTGCTGGCCGACTATCTTCCCGTCTTTATCTATACCTTTGCGTTCAAATACGAAGATCTCCTGAAGGGTGATGACGTCACCTTCCATGCCGACAACCTCCGCGACCGAGGTGATCTTGCGGGTACCGTCAGTCATGCGTGAAGACTGGATCACGAGATCAAGGGCCGAAGAGACCATGAAGCGCATAGCTTTTTCCGGCAAACTAACTCCGGTCATCAGGATCATCGATTCGAGACGTGTCAGTGAATCGCGCGGGCTGTTCGAGTGGATGGTTGTCAGTGAGCCATCATGGCCGGTGTTCATGGCCTGCAGCATATCAAAGGCCTCGGCGCCGCGCACCTCACCGACAACGATCCTGTCCGGGCGCATACGCAGGCTGTTACGCACCAGGTCGCGTTGAGTGACCTGGCCGGTCCCCTCGATACTTGGCGGCCGGGTTTCCAGGCGTATAACATGGGGCTGCTGCAGTTGCAGCTCGGCCGAATCCTCGATGGTGATGATGCGTTCATTGCCGGGGATGTTTGCGGAGAGGATATTCAGCAGGGTAGTCTTGCCGGCACCGGTCCCTCCCGAAATCATGATGTTCAGTTTTGCTTTAACGCAGCCGGCCAACAATTGAGCGATTTCCGGCGTGAGCGTCTGGTATTTAACCAGATCATCCTTTTTGAGAGTATCAACTGCGAATCGACGGATGGAGAGCATGGCCCCGTCAATTGCAAGGGGAGGGATGATGACATTGACTCGTGACCCGTCCGGCAGGCGGGCATCGACCATCGGTGAAGACTCGTCGATGCGACGACCAACCCGGGAGATGATCCTGTCGATGATGTTGCGCAGGTGCGTTTCATCGATAAAACGTGACTTGGTCTTCTCGATCAGGCCAAAACGCTCGACGTAAATGTCTTTGTAGGTATTCACCAGAACATCGCTGACCGTAGGGTCTTTGAAGAAAGGCTCCAGCGGACCAAGACCGGTCAGCTCATCGATGATGTCATCAATGAGGATTTTGCGCTCTTCCTCGTTGAGGAGAGCTTTTTCGTCACGCAGGTAATATTCAACAACATTCTCGATCTCATTCCGGATTTCTCCCGGTTCGAGAGTGTCCAGGGCAGCAAGGTTGGCCTCCTCCACCAGTCGACCATGAATTTTACGTTTGATCTCATGGTAAAAGTCCGAATGCTCTGTTCTGGGTTGGTAGGTTGTGTCTTGCGTCTCTTCCTTTTTGCTGAGCATGCTCTTGATGGACATGTGTCCTCCTGAATAACCAAAGCCCTGAGGGGGCTAGTACCCTGTAACCTATAAACTACTATATGTTTTTGCCGAAAGTTCCTTTTACACCCCTGAAGTTCTGATCATCCAGCAGCCCCTGAAATTTCTTGATAAACTCGACCACATTTTTCGAGAAAGGGGCGCCATGTGACAGTTTAACCAGTGGGATACCTCGGTTGATCGATGAAACAATATCAGCGAAATCATTGGGAATCAGCCAATAGACCGGTGTGTCGAAGTTTTTCTCGACCTCGGCCAGCGAGAGAGCCCCACCTTTAATAAAACGATTGATGACAATTTCAATCATTTCGAGGCTGATGCCGAGTTTTCTGATCAGCTTGCAGAGACGAACTGTATTGCGGATCGATGGCACAGACATGTCTGTGACAACAAATACCTTGTCTGATTTTTTGAAGGCTTCAATGCTGCAGTTGTTAACATGCATGGATGTACAGTCGAGAATGACATGGTCGTATAATTTTTTGGCGAGGTTAAGGATGCTGGATATATGCTCGCCATTAATCTCTTCGCTATCCTCCGGGTTGAGTGGCGCTGGCAGGAAGTTGATGCCAGTCGAGTGGCTCGTCATCACGCCATGAAGGAATGAAACATCAAGACGGTGGATGTTTGTGCTGATATCCGTAATCGAGTTTTGCGGTACAATGTCGAGCAATACCGAAGCGTCTCCCGACTGGAATGACATATCGATGAGGGCAACAGCCGTTTTTTTGCCCATGGCAAGGGCTGCCGCCGTATTGACAGCCAGGACAGTTGAACCGACACCACCTTTTGCACTGACAAAACTGTAGACACGGCCATGCGCCAGACGCCCGGCGCTGGCCAATGAGACTCTGACCTCTTCAATGGCATTGTAAAGATGCTGCTCGCTGACCGGTTCCACCAGGTATTCGGATGCCCCCGCTTTCATCACAGAAATGATTTGCTGGGGGTCTTTGTCGTCGGAGACGAAGAAGAGTGTTACATGTGGAAAGTGTGTCTTGATTGTTTTGATTCTGGTAAAAAGGTCACCGCTTTCAGGATTATCATCTATGAGGATGATGTCAGGCATGGCCTTGGCCGCAATGGGGCCTTTCTCGGCAAGAGGCCCTGACCACTCCAATACTTCAACACCTTTTAACTTTTTGGTTAACTCAGTAAAGGCTTTAGCTGAATTCGGTTTAGTGATTTGAATTGCAAGAATCAGCGCTTTCGACATTTATCAATTTCCTCAAAAAATACGAATATCCAAGCCAATTGATTTGAGCTTGGTTTCATATTTAAAATAATACAGAATAGTGCTTTGTTAGCCGTTTCCGGATGGAGACTAATTAGATCCTGGTTCCATTATGCTGATCGATTCCTGCGTGAATCCTTCACCGAACGAGCCATGATACATTCCCATGATCGGTTCGGCATGAAGTCCATCCATCTTGTCATCTGTTTTACTGGCGTGGACGTAATCTTTATGTACGATCTGCCTGTCAAAGGCATCCATTGAGGCAACCCCGAACTCACGGTCGGCATAGTAGGCTTCCTGGGCACATCCTGTCAGAACAGCAGCTGCAATCAATACGAACGTCAAATATTTCATGATAGTCATCCCCTCTTTAATTATTGAGTTGCTTCCGTATGACCGAAATCACCTTCCATGCCTCCGCTGTCATCAGCGACTCCTGCGATAAAGCTGTGTTGAGTAAGCAGGGATGGGTCAGTTGCTGTCCTGCGGCCCTCGAGGCGGCCTTCGAGGTAGAATTCGAAACGGCTCGGTGGCTTAAGGAATTCTCCAGGGAAACTGATCTCACCTTCGCGGACCGGCTTGATGATATGCGGGGTGACAGCTATCAACAGGTCGGTTTTCCTTTGCTGGAAGTTACTGCTACGAAACAGGGTGCCTAAAATCGGGATGTCGCCCAACATCGGTATTTTTGATACAATTTCACGAAGATCATCCTGAAGCAACCCGGCCAGAGCCAATGTCTGACCATCGCGGAGACGGACGGTTGTGTTGAGCTTGCGTGTGGATAATACCGGCTGCGGACCAGTCGAAGTCTCCACCAACTCAGTAATTTCACTGACGCTCGGGCTGACCCGCAGAGTCACCATGCCATCGCTGCCGATGATCGGAGTGAACTTGAGGCCGACGCCGAATTCCTTGAAGTTGATATTAACGTCCCGGTCGCTGACGGTCTGGTAGGG
>JBPPMD010000183.1:0-2418 GCA_051305875.1 Desulfuromonadales bacterium
GAGACAAACTGCGCGGCAAATCCCTGGGATTGGTGACTGCGCTCCGCGTTCCACTCCTCGCGTTCCGTGCTCATCAACGCCTCGCCATTGGCAGCCATTTGCTGCAGCAGTGCCATCTGCAGGTTGAGGTTTTCGGTGAGAGCCTTTTCCATGGTGTTGGCAAAGGTCAGGTAAGTTTCATGACTTCTGGCATTCGACGCTGCCGTTTCAGTCATCTGTGCCAGCAGTGGATCAGCAACGGCACCCATCCCTTCTCGCGGTGCAGCAGAAGCGTCCGGGGCGCCGGGCCTTGCGTGCTCCACGCTTGTCTGCCGCAGCCTCGCCGGCGACGACTGATCATGCGCCCCGCGTTCCGGCATCGCCACCGCAATCGGCTTTTTGACCGGCAGGGCCGCCGGAGCAAACGCAGCACCGCCGATAGTGGTATGAATGCGCGGCCCGGACGACTTCTCGACAATGGCCATGGTGTCCGGATAGAGCACAGAGAGATCCACCGGCAGCCGTTCCGCCAGACAGTTGGCCAGCAGACGCAGGATCAGTGACGTGGCCTTCTGTCCGGGATAACAGGCGGCTTTGGCCAGATGCGGCTTGCCTTGCAGAATGCTGCCGATCATGCGGCTGCAGGAATTGCCCGGACCCATCTCGAGGAAAATCCGCACGCCGTCGGCATAGGCCCGCTCGATCACCCTGGTGTAATCAATCGTGTCCAGCGCCTGAGCGAGGATGACATCGGCGGCGCTGTCGGTAGTGACCCGGTAACTCTCACCAAGGGCACAACTGTAGAATGTGATATCCTCCGGCGCCGTCACCGGGAAAACATGCAGGTCGCGGTAGGCTTTTGCCACCGGTTCGGCGACCTGGCAATGCACTGTCGTCACGCCGCGTAACGGAAAGAAATGGCCTTTGACTTCCCGGGCCAGCGCCTCAACCTGTGATCGATCGCCACCAATCACACATTCCCGGTGCGTATTGACAATCAGCAGGTAGACCTTTTGCTTGCCGACCAGCGCCTGCCTCACCTGTGCAGCAGGGACATCGACAATACCGAGGACCCAGTCGACCTTTTCACCCTTGCTCAAACCCCAGACCTTGCGAGCAGCCTTGCACTCGCCGGCGAGTTCTTCGCTAAACAGAGTTGATTCAACAAGCCGCTGTGACATACCGTCGCGGTCTTTCCAGGCTCCGAAGGAGAAGAGCCCTGCGGACTCACCGAGGCTATAGCCGCTCACCGCCTGTGCTTCGACACCGAAGCTGCGCACCAGATCGCTGATCGCGGTGCCGAGTGCAACCTGGCCAATGACCAGGGCATTGTGGTTATCGTGAAGTGTCTCTGCCAACTCGGCTTTCCAGAAATGTTCCGGCAGAAACTGGCGGGCAAGGTACTGACTGTGGGCATCCTGATTACTGTAGATTGCCGGCCAGCGAGCAGAGAGATCGCGACCCATTCCGGGAAAGTGGTTGCCGGAACCGGGGAAGACGAACGCCACCTTGCTCTGCGGAGCCAGTGGTTCAGGAGCAAAGAAAAGACGATCGCGGATGTCTGCTGACAGCGTCGCACCATTACCGCCAAGCGCCTGTGATGGATTGCTTTGTAGCGACAGCAAGGCATGCTCAAGTTGATCGAGCAACACCGAACGGTTCGACGCCACCATGGCCAGGCAGAGCTTTTTGTTCTGGTCGAGCGCTACGTCTCGAAACCACTGCAGTGCCAACTGCTCAATCCCGCCGTCAGGAGCCATGGCAACAAAATCCTGCAGTTTGGCGATCTTGGTGAGCAAGCCATCGACGTCGTCTGCTTCGAGAGCAAAAATTCCCTCATCAAGTGCACCCAGAGGACGCTCGGTCAATACTGCTCCGGCCCTGCCGGTCCTGTCCTCCATACCCTCGAGCAGGACATGGGAGCAGGTTCCATCAACCCCGAAACCGCTGACCAGTGCCCGGCGCGGCCCCTCGGCCCGATTGCGCAACCAGAACTGCGCTGCTTCGGGAGCAATAAAGCTGCGCTTGCCCCGTACCCATTCGTAGCGCATTGTCTGCAGATTACGCAACGGCGGCAATACCTGATGCTGCAGACAGAGGGTCGCCTTGATCAACGACGCCAATCCGGCCGCAGCACCGGTGTGACCGATGTCAGCCTTGGCACTGCCGATGTAGCAAGGGTTCTGTGTCTGCCTGGAGCCAAAGAACGCGCCGAGGGCGTTGGCCTCAAGTTCATCCTCCATCGCCAGACCACTGCCGTTGGTTTCGAGGTAGCTGACCGATTCCGGAGCGGTGCCAGCCTCCTGATTGGCACGCTCAACGGAGCGGGTGTAGGCACTGCTGTCGGGCATTGCCGACTCGACCAGACCACCGGTTGCTGTACCCATGCCCCTGATAATTGCATAGATCCGGTCACCGTCCTGCTTGGCATCGTCGAGA
>JBPPMD010000198.1:0-24470 GCA_051305875.1 Desulfuromonadales bacterium
CGGTAGGCCTCTGAGCTGATTTCTTTAAGCTCGCGCTCCATCTGGCCGAGGATCTCAGCCTGCTCGCCTTCACCCTCGGAGCGATACTGGGCGGCGACCTTCTTGCGCTCGTTGATCATGCGTTCGTAGACCCGGGTGCGCACCTGCTCGACGTAGTTGATGCGCTTGATCTGCACATCGAGCAGCTCGATGCCGTAATCAGGGGTATTGGCCCGCGCCTTATCGAGGATGCCCGCCATGATCTCTTCACGACCGACCAACTGCTCCTTGGGAACGATCACCCCCTCTACCTCGAATTGCTCTTCGCTCTTACCCTGTGCCTTGTAATCGCTGCCGCGAACCAGTTCCACCAGCAGGCGTCCGGAGACGGCATCGCGTACCACCGAATCAAGGATATCGTCAAGACGGCTCATAGCACCGCGCTCGGTGGCAACTGTTGTGTAGAAGAGTAGTGGATCCTTGATGCGCCAGCGCGCAGTGGTGTCGATCCAGATGAATCGTTTGTCCTTGGTCGGAATCTGATTCGGCGCTCCGTCCCATTTCAGGATGCGCCTCTCGAAACGAGTAACTTTCTGCACAAACGGTATTTTGAAATGCAGACCAGGTTGGGCGACGCCCCCTACCGGCTTGCCGAACTGCGTGAGAATCGCCTGTTCCGCCTCGTTAACCACGTAGAGGCCATCCATACCGATAAAGATCACGGCAACAATAAGAATCAGGATTACGGGTGCTTTCATTATTTTACCCCTCCTTCCAGCGCCTTGCGCAGGGGAAGCAGCGGCAAGATTCCACCACTCGTATCGTCCATGACGTAGATTTCATCCAAACGGGGCAGAACCTCTTCGAGTGTCTCCAGATAAATCCTGCTCCGGGTGACCGACGGGGCTTTACGATACTCGGTGAGCAGGGCCAGAAAGCGGTTGGTCTCGCCACGGGCCTTGTTAACCCGCTCGACGGCATAGCCTTCTGCCTCTTGCAGTACCTTCTTCGCCTCACCGCGGGCACGTGGCACCTCACGATTGTACTGTTCACGCGCCTGGAAGATCAGGCTCTCCTTCTGCTGTTCAGCCTCATTGACCTCGTTGTAGGCCGACTTTACCGGATCGGGAGGCGTCACATCCTGGAACTTGACGGTAACGATGCGCACACCGATATCATACTGGTTGAGGGTCTCCTGCAGGTTCCTCTGAATATCGTTGGCCAGATTGGCGCGCTCGGTGGTCAAGACCTCGGTGACGTTGGCATTGCCGATCGACCTGCGCACCATCGCCTCGGAGATGTCACGGATGGTTTGGACCGGATCCTTGATGCGGAAGATGAATTTGTAAGGGTCGGAGACCTGAAATTGCACGATCCACTCGACGTCACTGACGTTGAGATCACCGGTCAGGGTCAACGACTCATCCTCCAGCCCCTTCTTGGTGTAGGTGGTGCGCACATCAGGCGTAACGGTGCGGAAGCCGAATTCCTCTTTCAAAACACGCCCGGTCGGTACCAGGTAAATTTTGTCAACGCCGAAGGGGACTTTGAAATGCAGCCCCGGATCGACAAATTTGGAAAACTCGCCAAAACGCAAGACCACCCCGGTCTCTTCAGTGTCCACCTCGTACATGCTGCTGTAAGCACCGAAAATGACCAGAAAGATAACAATCACTATCGGCAAAATGGACTTTTGCGGTCCGAACTTGTTCTTCAGATAATCCTTGATTTCGATGACCTTCTTTTCCAGGTCCTCGCTCGAGGGACCCTTGCCCCAATCCTGCATTATTAGACTCCTTTGGCTTATGGGAAATTCACATCTTTATCCTGTGACGTCTTTCGACCAGTTAAGATGCCATGACTGAAAATTTATATCAGGTTTATTCGACGAAATAAAGGATATGCGGCTATATTGCGGTGATATCGCTACGATTGTCCTGGCGCCCGGCCGCATTGACTCCCGCAAGGTAGCCGGTTGACCAGCATTCCTGCAAGTTAAAACCACCGGTCGGACCGTCAAGGTCGATCATTTCGCCTGCAAAGAAAAGGTTTGTCACCTGCTTCGATCGCATGCTGCGCATATCGATGTCTTCAAGTGAAATGCCCCCCGAGGTGATGATGGCCCGCCGGAAACCTTCACAACCGGCGACCTGAAGTTCGAATTCCTTGAACAGTTTCAGCAATCGCTGCCGCTCCACCCGCGTTACCGAATGGCACTTCTTCTTCGGGTCTATGCCCACTAGGCGCACAAAGACCTGGATCATATCACGCGGCAGCAGTTGGCCAAGTGAATTGGCGAAATCCTGGTTGCTGTGCTCGGCCAGCTCCCGCTGCAAGCGCTTGTCGAACAGATCAGAGGCAACGGCCGGCTTGAGGTCCAGCAGCAGCTTCACCTCTCCCTGCTTGAGAGCATCGCGTATGCGGCTGCTCATATCGAGGACAATCGGCCCACCGATTCCAGAACAGGTAAAGAAGGCTTCACCGAAACGTTCATCGATCTTTTTACCATCGACACAAAGCGTAATCCTGACATTCTTGAGATTAAAATGACTGACTTCAGCGGTCCAGGGGTCGCTCAACTTTACCGGCATCAGGGCGGGTTCCGGCGTTATCAGGTGATGTCCGCATGCCTTGGCCCAGGTATATCCATCTCCGGTACAGCCGGTTTCCGGATATGACAGGCCGCCGGTAGCGAGGACAACATTGTCGGCGGTAAAAGTTCCGATCGAGGTCTCAACCTCTTTGACCACACCATCATCAAACAGCAGGTTTTTCACTTCGCACCCAGTATGTACGGTAACGCCTGCATCACGGACAAAGGTTTCCAGAGCCCTTTGCACATCTGCCGCTTCACCATTCTCTGGAAAGATGCGGCCGCCCCGTTCAATTTTCAGCGGCACACCTTGTTCTTCAAAAAAGGCCACCACTTCTTTAACACCAAAAGCAAAGAGCGCCGTAAGCAAGGCCCGACCGTTGCGTCCGAAATGTTCGACGAACTTGCGTGGATCATCTTCACTATGGGTAATGTTGCAGCGGCCCTTGCCGGTAATAAGGATCTTCGCGCCACAGCGCGCGTTCTTTTCCAGGAGTACAACCCGGGCTCCCTGGCGTGCGGCAAATCCGGCGGCGAATAATCCCGCAGGGCCACCACCGACAACAATAACGTCAAATCGTTTCATGCTCTGTCCACTTCTCAAATAAACGACGAAAGTCTTTTCCCTTTTATATCTGCTGGCAGGATAGCAGGCTTCAGGAAGAATTCGTAAATTTCTTGAATCAATCCATCTTAAATCATGACAGCTGTGAAAAACATGCCTATAATAACGGCCCTTATCCAACATTTAAAACGAGGCAACCCATGAATGACGAAACATTCGACGATCAGGAAATGAGTGAAGAAGGCAGTTTTGCCGAGATGTTTGAGCAAAGTATGGTCGGCAAGACCAAACTTGAGCCGGGACAGAAGATCGATGCCAAAGTGCTGCAGATCGGCAGCGAATGGATTTTCCTTGATGTCGGCCAGAAGGGTGAAGGGGTCCTCGATTCCAGGGAGCTCCTCGACGAAGAGGGTAACCTGACCGTCTCTGTCGGCGACCGGGTCAGCGCTTATTTTCTGTCACGCAAGGGCGGCGAATTACGCTTCACCACCCGTCTCGGCGGCGGCTCTTCCGGAACTGCGCAGCTCGAAGAAGCCTGGCGCAGCGAGATCCCGGTGGAGGGGCGCATCGAAAAAGAGATCAAGGGCGGCTACGAGATCAAGCTGCCGGGCAACGTGCGCGCCTTCTGCCCCTTCTCCCAGCTTGGCCTGCGTCGCCAGGACGACTCGGAAGACGTCAGCGGAACGACCCTTTCCTTCCGTATCACCCAGTTCAGCGAGCAGGGACGCAACATCGTCGTGTCACATCGGGTCATCCTTGATGAAGAACGTCGCCAGCAGCGTGCCGAATTGATGAAAACCCTCAAGGAAGGCATGGTGGTCACCGGCATGATCACCAACATTCGCGATTTTGGCGCATTTATTGATATCGGCGGACTGGAAGGTCTGCTGCCGATCTCCGAAATCTCCTACGGCCGCGTTGACAAGATCGAAGACGTTTTACACATCGGCCAGCAGCTCGAAGTCGTCGTCAAAAAATGTGACTGGGAGAAAGAGCGTTTTTCCTTCAGCCTGCGCGACACCCTGGCCAATCCGTGGGTCAAAGTCGCGACCGCTTACCCGGTCGGCTCTATTCACACTGGCACCGTATCGCGACTTGCCCAGTTCGGCGCTTTCGTCACCCTGGAAGAAGGCATCGATGGCCTGATGCATATTTCCAGAATCGGCGGTGAGCAACGCATCAAGCACCCTCAGGATGTGCTGAAACTCGGCCAGCAGCTGCAGGTCACCGTGGAGAAGGTCGACCTGGACGAGAAACGCATCTCTCTGGCGCCGGTTCGTGACAAAACGGATGAGTCGGAAGAAACCTCATACGAAGAGAAAACCACGGGCGGGATGGGCTCCTTTGCTGATCTGTTCAAAAACGCCCAAAAGAAAAAGTAGCAGCCGACAACACAATACAATCCATATAAAGAGGGGCCCTTGCAGAAGTGCCCCTCTTTAATTGGCAGCAAAGGTGCCCTCTGCCGACCAGCTTACAGACGACAACCCCGCCAGCCAGCCCGGCTTTCATAAGTGCAGCCGCCAGGACAATAAGGGTCAGGTCTACACATTTCACTTTTTCTGTTCATAGTGCATTTTTTGTGGAATGTGTAGACCTGACCCTTAGATCCCCTCAAGAACCAGTTTTGCAACCACCAGGTAACGGATAAATTTTCCTGAGGTGACCAGGAGGAGAAATCGCCAGAGCCTGGTTCGCAGGATACCACTCACCAGGCAGAGCGGGTCGCCAAGGATCGGAAGCCAGGAGAGCAGAAGCGCCCAGCTGCCGTAACGGGCAAAAAAACGCTCAGCGCGCTGTCGGCTCGGCTGGCTGATCCGCAAAATACGCTCTACCAGAAAAGGGCCGCCCCATAAACCGATGGCATAAGTCATCAGGGCACCACAACTGTTGCCGATCGTTGCGACGACAACAACGGTTGACGGATCAAAGCCGTTGAACAGCAGCACAGCCAGTAGCCACTCACTGCCAAGGGGCACCAGGGTGGAGGCCAGGAAGCTGAGCAGGAAGAGAGCCGGATAGCCATGTTCGAGCAGCCAGAGTTCCAACAGGAGTATTCCTTTTTGGACGTCATCTATGTCATGATAGAAGCAATTTGATCGAGGAATCTATCTGACTATCCATGAGCCGGATTGCACGAGCAGCCTGTCATCAATTTCGAGAAGATACTTTTCCGCATGAAAACCAGGCCATTATCCTGACACGAGATCGGCATGTACCGAAACACTTTCCTTATCTTTACCCTCTTTTTTTCCATCATCTGGCTTGTTGGTTGCGACTCAGGGCCGCGCATCGCCCCGCTCGGTCAGGATGCCCTGGTGCTGGCGTTTGGCGACAGTCTCACGTACGGTACAGGAGCCTCCGCTGGACAATCCTATCCCGATATTCTGGCCAGGCGGCTCGACAGGCAGGTCGTCAATGCCGGTATTCCCGGCGAAGTTTCCTCTGACGGCCTCAAGCGTCTCCCCGGCATACTTGACAGCTACAATCCGGCCCTGGTCATTCTCTGTCACGGCGGCAACGATTTTCTGCGTCGTCTCGATCAGGAGGACACCATCCGCAATCTCAATGCGATGATCGGATTGATCCGTGCGCGTGGTGCCGATGTCATACTGGTTGGCGTGCCCAAATTGGGGTTTGGCCTGCAGGTGCCGAAATTCTACTCCGCCATAGCCAAGGAGTTCACCATCCCCTTCGAGAGCGACATTCTTCTCGACCTGCTGGGTGACAACAGCATGAAAAGTGACTCTATCCACCCCAACGCCACCGGCTACCGGCTGATGGCTGAGGCGATTCATAAAGTCATCAACAAAGCGCAGAGCCAGGACATTCATTGACAGGAACACATCACGACAGATTCATTCCGTGCAGCCGGGCTGACATGACACAACGAGGTTGGGACGAACTTGATGTGCTCTTCGTCAGCGGCGATGCCTATATCGATCACCCTGCCTTCGGCACGCCGCTTCTGGCCCGCCTGCTCGAGGCCGAAGGTTTCCGGGTCGGCATTCTTGCCCAACCGGACTGGCGCAATGCGGAAGCTTTCAAAGTCATGGGACGCCCGCGCCTGTTTGCCGCCATCTCTGCCGGCGCCATGGATTCAATGGTCAACCACTACACCGCAGCCAAAAAGGTGCGCAATGACGATGCCTACACGCCGGGTGGTCGTGCCGGGGTTCGGCCAAACCGGGCGGTCATCGCTTACACCGCAGCCGTCAAGGGCGCCTTCAAGGGACTGCCAACGGTGATCGGCGGCATCGAAGCCAGCTTGCGACGACTCGCTCACTACGATTACTGGGACAACAAGGTCAGACGTTCGGTGCTGGTCGACAGCAAGGCGGATCTGCTGCTGTTCGGCATGGCCGAATCGACGCTCTCCGCTCTTGCCGCGCGGATGAAGGCAGGAGAACCAATCGAGCGTATCACCGATCTGTGCGGATCTGCTTATATGGCCACAGGCAGTCCGGACGATGCTGTCGAGCTACCCTCGTACGAAGAGGTCTCCTGCAGCACCGACGCTTACAACCAAGCCTTCAAGCTGGCCTCAGAGCAGAAGAACCCTTTCAGCGGCAAAGCGTTGTGCCAGGCCCATGGCAAACGCCTGGTCGTGGTGAACCCGCCGGCCATGCCGCTCACGGAAGCACAGCTCGACCGTATCTACGCCCTGCCCTTCACAAAACTGCAGCACCCATCGTACCGCGAACCGATTCCGGCCTATGCACAGATCAAATTTTCCATCACCAGTCACCGCGGTTGCTGTGGCGGCTGTGCCTTCTGCGCGATCACCCATCATCAGGGTAAAACCATCCAGTCGCGTTCCGCAAAATCGTTATCGGATGAACTTGATCGTTTGAGTCGGCACCCGGACTTTCGCGGTACAATTACCGACGTCGGCGGACCAACTGCGAACATGTACGGCCTGCGCTGCCGCGACCCGCAGGCGCAGACCGCCTGCCGCCGCGAGAGTTGTCTCTACCCGCAAATCTGCAGGTATTTCGAAACCAGCGACGACCGCGCCGTGGCTCTGTTACGCAGACTGCGCAGCCATCCAGCCATCAAGCACCTGTTCGTCGCCTCGGGAATCCGCTTCGACCTGCTCAACCGGCAACCAAACTATTTTGCTGACCTGATCGAGCATCACGTCGGCGGTCTGCTCAAAGTAGCCCCCGAATCGAGCAGTCCGAAGGTCACAAAAATTATGCGCAAACCGGGACCGCAGGTTTTTGAGCAGTTCCTGCAGCGTTTCCGCGAGCAGAGTCTCAAGCTGGGGAAAAAACAGGCGATCGTTCCCTACTTCATCAGCTCTCACCCGGGCTGCACTCTCAACGACATGATCGACGTCGCCCTCTTCCTGCAAGAGAACAACTTGCGCGTGGAGCAGGTTCAGGAATTCACCCCGACCCCGGGCAGCCTGGCCACCTGCATCTACCATACCGGTCGCGATCCTTTTAGCAAAGACGTGATCCACGTACCGCTCAATGCGATCGAGCGGCGCCTGCAGAAGTCCCTGCTGCTCTGGCATCTGCCGGAAAGCCGCAGGGATGTGACCAAGGCGCTCAGGCAGTGCGGCCGAGACGAATTAATCGAAAGGCTGACAACGAATCACGACCTGTCCATTGACAAGTCATCCAGGCCTGCCGCGCGGCTGAAAAAACGCACCGGGAAGAGGTAAACATGGGGTAACTATTCAGCACATAAACGAGAGCATGTGGGCTGCAGCTGTTGCTTGCGGGAAGTTAAGTGACAACGTTGGACGCAGGCATGGGCTGCAGCCCACATGCTGTGCCGTTGAGTAAGGGAGCTGAATAGTTACAACATGGGAAAGACTGCCTACTGATAACGTTGGCTTTTCATACCCTGTTGTGATGATGTTTGCATATTAATCAGATCAAAACAAAGAAGGTTCATTATGGAACGTCTGCTTGATGAGATTGAAGTCAGGGTCCTCGGCTGCCTGGTCGAAAAAGATCTGGCGACACCAGAGTACTATCCGCTGACCCTCAATGCCCTGACCAACGCCTGCAACCAGAAGTCGAATCGCGAACCGGTTATGCTGCTGGACGACACCGACGTGGTCCGGGCGCTTGACAGCCTGCGTCAGAAACAAATGGCCCACCAGTCAGCAGAAGGCATGCGCGCGGCCAAATACTGCCATAACCTGGAAGGACTGTTGCGGCTGGACCCCGAGGAATTGGCGATCCTTGCCGAGCTGCTGCTGCGTGGTCCGCAAACGGTTGGTGAACTGCGCAACCGTGCCGAACGCATGTGTCCGATCGGTGAATTGGCCGCAGTGGAAGAATTGCTGCAAAACCTGATGACCAGGGACGAACCATTGGTAATGCGTATGCCACGCCAGCCGGGACGCAAGGAACATCGTTTTGCGCACCTGATGGCCGGCACACCGCAGATCGATAAAGCCTCTGCTTTACCGGCCGAACCGGCCAGACTTCAGGTTGCAGCAGAAAATGACCGGATTACAAAACTTGAGATCCAGGTTGCCGCACTCCGGGCCGAACTGGATGAGATGCACAGTCAGTTGAAAGCATTTCAGGCGCAGTTCGAGTAACCGCTTGCAACCGGCAATCAACAACATGCCCGCACTCGCTGTTCTATACGACCC
Organism: Desulfuromonadales bacterium; assembly: GCA_051305875.1. Classification (GTDB taxonomy): domain Bacteria; phylum Desulfobacterota; class Desulfuromonadia; order Desulfuromonadales; family BM103; genus M0040. The sequence goes on from JBPPMD010000198.1 coordinate 8,758, forward strand.
GAAAGCTGGACACTGGCTGCGCTTCAGCAAGCCCCTTGAAGAAATTGAAGTCCACGATCCGGACAAGGTTCTTCCGGCTCTGGAGTACATTGAGCAACGTGTGGAAAAAGCAGGGCTGTTTGCTGCCGGCTTTATCAGCTATGAAGCGGCCTCAGCATTTGATGAGGCCTTGCAAACCCATGCCTCTGGCGAGTTTCCGCTGCTGCGTTTCAATCTCTTTGTCAAGGCAGAGCCGATCGACCTGCCGATACCTGTCGGGCACATCGACCCACCGGACTGGAGGTCGGAAGAAACTGAGGCCGAGTTTTCCAGAAAGGTCGATAACATCCGGGCGGCCATTGCCCGTGGAGAAACTTATCAGGTCAATCTGACCTTCCCACTTACCAGCAAGTTCTCACAGGACCCCTGGCCATTTTTTTTACATCTGGTTCACGGCCAGCAGGTCGGAGGTGCCGGCTACCTGCAAAGCGACCGTTGGGCGATCTGTTCCGTCTCTCCGGAACTCTTCTTTAGCAGGGACGGTGATCAGCTGAGGATGCGTCCCATGAAAGGGACTGCACCACGTGGCCGCACTCTTGTAGAGGATCTTCATCTGGCAGGGGATCTGGAGCAATCCCCAAAAAACCGCGCCGAGAACATCATGATTCTTGATATGGTGCGCAACGATCTCGGACGACTGGCACCGCCCGGGCGGGTTCAGGTTGAAGAAATCTGCACCCTGGAAAAATACCCGTCTGTCTGGCAGCTGACTTCGACGGTTACAGCTCACAGCAAAGCATCCCTGGCGAATATCTTTCAGGCGCTCTTCCCTTGTGCTTCGATCACCGGCGCTCCCAAGGTCAAGACCATGCAGATCATAACCGCTACCGAAACCAGGCCTCGCCGGATCTACACCGGCACCTTCGGCTGGCTTGCACCGGGTCGCCAGGCGCACTTCAACGTCGCCATCCGTACCGTGCTGATTGATCAGCTGCACAAGTGCGCCACTTATGGCGTAGGTGCCGGGATCACCTGGGATTCGGACAGTGCCGACGAGTACCGGGAGTGTCTCGACAAAGCCGCGGTGCTGTCACGGCCAGGGGTTGACTTCGCCTTGATCGAGACCTTGCGCTGGACGCCCAATAAAGGTTACTTCCTCCTGCCGGAGCATTTGGCACGACTGCAGGCCTCGGCAGAATATTTCGACATTGCTTGCTGTGGTGAGCACGTTAACGATTATCTGCAGGCTCTGACGGGAAACTTCCCGGCAACACCTCAAAGGGTTCGGTTCCTCCTGCACAATGACGGTCGCATGGATTCAACCTTCGCGACGATTGATCCTGCCCTGTCGACACCATTGAAGATATGCCTGGCACGACAACCCGTTGACTCGCGTAATGCCCGGCTCTATCATAAGACCACGCAGCGCCGGATGTATGAAATCCGTCTTGCTGAAGCCGAAGGGGTTGATGAAGTTGTTCTCTGGAATGAACGCGGTGAAGTGACCGAATGCTGTACGGCGAATCTGGTTGTATGTATATCCGGGAAGCTTGTAACACCGCCCGTAAACTGCGGGCTCTTAGCGGGAACATATCGTGATTTTCTGTTAAAACGCGGCATCCTGACCGAACAGATCCTGACTCCCGACGATCTGCTTAACACGTCTCGCATCTTTTTGATCAATGCAGTCCGCAAGTGGCGGCGGGCAGTGCTTGGTTAGTAACGGCGCAAAAAACAGGCCCCGCAGAAACCTGCGGAGCCTGTTTCGATATATTGGTTAAGTAACTTCAGGCTTTACTTACATTGGAAGCCTGGAGACCTTTTGGTCCGTTCTCAATGTCAAAAACGACGCGCTCGCCCTCAGCCAGTGATTTGAAGCCATCCCCCTGAATGGTAGAAAAGTGCACAAAAACATCCGGTCCGTCATCCTGAGAAATAAACCCGAACCCCTTCGCATCATTGAACCATTTCACTGTTCCATCAGCCATTTCTACTTCTCCTTCTTTCTGCTCAATCTGTTGAGCTCTGTTTGGTTGTGCCAAAAAATACAGCCTGAAAACAAGAATACCGCACGGACCCTCTTGTCTGTGCGGTGCGACGTCATGCTTACATGTCTATCATGCTTTACCAGCCTTTTTATCAGACACAAACTTCTAAGAGATTTTGTTATTAAACCAATTGCACGGTCAAATGCAAGGGTTAATAACACCACCGATGAGAAATCTCTGATAAAGTCATACCAAGAAATATTTACAGCTTTTGGAAATCTGCGTTACGCAAGTTGAGAAGTGCATGGGAAAAACTGTATTGCCATGAACAGGCTGCACATTCAGCTGCTTGACCCGGATTGCAATTTTTCGCTTTTGCCCGTATAGTCCAGCAACCTCCGCGACACAACACCGGCAGAATAACTATCGAGGAAGAAATGTTCGAACTTCATCCACGCCTGACAGAAGACACACTGACTGTCGGCGATTTCCCGCTCTGCCGCCTGCTGCTGATGAACGACGCCAGCTACCCCTGGTTCATCCTGGTCCCGCGCCGTGCAGAGATACGTGAGATTTTCGAGCTTGCGCGCCATGACCAGCAACAACTTCTTGACGAATCATCACAGCTGTCGCAGGTGCTGAACAAGGTATTTCATGCCGACAAACTGAACATTGCCGCTTTGGGGAATATGGTTCCACAGCTGCATATCCATCATATTGTCCGTTATCAGACAGATCAGGCGTGGCCGAACCCCGTCTGGGGGCTGTACCCTGCTCAACCTTATACCGAGAGGGCCCTGCAAGAAACCTGTGCCGGTCTTATCGATCACCTGATTGACTTTATCCCCGACAAAAGCTGTGACGTGGCTCCCGGAATCTGCTGAACAATCACCGTTTTCAACGCAAGCATCCATGAACATTGCTGATCCGAAATATCTTGAACACTTGCGAGACCTGCCCTCCGGATATCTGCTCGACCTGCTCGCCGACAACGAGGACATCGACAAGGAGTCGATTTACTGGGTGCTGCAGGAACGTGGCCTGACGCGAGAGGAGCTTGACCAGAAGCTGCAGCGCAGACGTAATGCAAACTGGCCACGTCCGTATAGACTATGGACTGCAGCCCGCTGGCTGACACTTTTCAACACCCTGGTCGTGACTTACTTCAACAGCGCCAGTCTCTACCAGCTGCTGCACAGCGACCACCCCTTCAGGGGCCCGCTGCTTTTCCTTTCGGTCGGCTGTATCCTGTGCGGGTTTGTGGTCGGCTTCAAACTGACGACCCACCTTTATCAGGGAGACAGATCAATTCTTTACTGCGGATTTCCGGTCCCGGTAGGATTCGTAGATTTACAGACAGGACAGGAAATTCTTATAGGCAAAACCCGTATGATTTTACGCATGGCCCTGAACGCCCTGGTCGGTGTCAACCTCACTCTCTTCCCGCTCATCTTCATCTACATCATGATGGATTAATTTGTTTCAGGACAATTTCGTCATCCGGATATTTTCCCGGAAAAATGCAACCAATCCCCAAACAGTTGACAGTGCCACGACGAGCAGGTAATACATGACTTTTACAAATTCCCCGGGAGGTTAGCAACTGTGATTAAGATTAATTTTGACAAAATGGGCGGCCTGATTCCCGCGATTATTCAGGACCATGAAAATGGTGAAGTACTGATGGTTGCTTTTATGGACGAGAAAACCCTGGCCAACACGCTGCGCGATGGCAAGACCTGGTTTTACAGCCGCACCCGCAACAAGTACTGGATGAAAGGCGAGGAATCTGGTAATACCCAGGACGTCGTCGAAGTTCTTACTGACTGCGATGCGGACACGGTTGTAATCAAGGTCAAACAGAATGGCCCGGCTGCGTGCCATACCGGCAACCGCAGCTGTTTTTACGTGCGTTGGGAAGACGGCCAGTGGGTGGAACATTCCAACCCTCTCTTTGATCCTGAGGAAGTCTACAAAAAGAAGTAATTTTTTGCCACCGAGGTAGAAAGACGCTGAGTCAAAACAAAGCCCATGGATGTGCATTAAGGGTTTTTCTCCGTCTCCCTGTGTCTCCGTGGCCATAGCCCTTACTGAGGTTTATTCATGGCAAACGAACTGAAACTCGGGCTTCCAAAAGGAAGTCTCGAAGAGGCAACCATAGAACTCTTTGCAAAGGCCGGCTGGAAGATCAAAACGTCTTCGCGCAGCTACTTTCCCTCCAGTGATGACGATGAGCTGAAATGCAGCCTGCTGCGACCCCAGGAAATGGCCAAGGTTCTTGAGCGCGGCAAGCTTGATGTCGGCATCGCCGGACGCGACTGGGTCAGGGAAAATGATTCAGACGTCATCGAAGTCGGAGAGATGGTTTACTCCAAGGTTTCGCGACGACCGGCGCGTTGGGTGCTGGTGGTCGGACCAGACTCCACGGTTGAAAAACCGGAAGATCTTGCAGGCGCTACCATCTCAACCGAACTGGTCGGATTCACCAAACGCTTCTTTGCCGAACGCAACATTCCGGTCGAGGTCGAATTCTCCTGGGGTGCGACCGAAGCAAAAATCCTCAAGGGCATGTGTGACGCCATTGTCGAGGTCACGGAAACCGGTTCAACGATCAGGGCCAACAATCTGCGGATCGTCTGTGAACTGATGGAATCAGTCCCTGTGCTGATTGCCAACAAGGATGCCTGGGCAGATCCATGGAAACGCACCAAAATTGAACGTATCTATACAATGCTGCAGTCTGCTTTACGTGCAGAGGGAATGGTCGGCCTGAAGATGAATGCACCAGGAGACAAGATTGAAGAAATCATCAAGCTCCTGCCGAGCCTCAACCGCCCGACGATTGCACATCTTTACAAATCTGACTGGGTTTCAATTGAGACGATTATGCCGGAAGTAGAGGTACGCAAGATCGTTCCTGAACTGATGAATCAGGGCGCTGAAGGGATTGTTGAGTACCCGCTCAACAAAATCATCTGATTCGTGTTTAAGAAAAGGCGGCAAAGCACCGACAGTTCCTCCTTGCAGTATTAACACATCATGATTAAACTATATCAACCCTAAAGGAGACAGTGTCGACTTGCCCAAAAACCTATCACAAAGATCATCTTTTCAGTTGTTTCTATGGGGATTGCTTCTGATCCCCTCCGCGATCATAGCAGAAGCGGTTCTCACTGCAGTTCTCTTCGACGAAGGAAGCATAAGAGAGCAATTGTTCTCACCCTCTAATCTCGAGTTATCCCTTCGCATTCTTTTCAGCATCTTCATCATTGCAGCTATCTATCTGGGCATGCACTATTTGGCAAACATTGCCAAGAAGGAAGGCCTCCTGCAGCAAAGCAACAACGACCTGGAGATGGTCAGGCAGGATCTGGAAGAATTTCATGACGACATGTTGCAACACTTGCGCAACACTTCAGCGCAACTGACAACCTCCGTCGACATGCTCAAAACCCAGTGCGATCAGGATGTTGGCGAAAAAACCCGATTCTTCCTGGAAAATGTTCGCAGCACCAGCGCCAGGCTGAATGAACAGCTTGAGATCAGTCTGGTGCTTACCGAACTCCCCTCCGGTGAACCACAGCGAGCACTGGTCAAACTCGACCAGCTGGCTCTCGATATAGGCGAAGAGTTAAAAAACAAACAACCCGACAGACAGATTGAATTCAAGATTCAACCCTGGATAACCGCCTGGTGCGATCAAAAGATGCTGCGTCGGGTTATTTACAATTTATTCTGCAATGCCATGGACTTCATCCCTCAGTCTCGTCAGGGACAAATCGAACTCGGCATGTTTCACAGAAACGGCCAGAAAGTCTTTTTTGTCCGCGACAACGGTACAGGGTTCAGCGCCGCACAGGGAAATCGGCTCTTCGAGGCATTTCGAGACAGTTCACAAGATTCAGACCTGCCCAAAGACAGCATCAGGCTGGCAAGCGCCAGGCACATCATCCGCAGACACGGAGGAAGAATCTGGGCAGAAGGGATTCAGGACGCTGGTGGAACGATTTATTTTACCTGTGATAAGGACTGACCAATGTCGCAATCAAAATCTGCCAAACCGCAACACTCCTGTTCAAGTTGCAGTTCGATCTGGCAAAAACAAGGCACCACCAATTGCTGGAGCGCCCCGGACAGCAAACCCGCCAGACCAGTTTACTGCCCTTCAGAACCATATGCAGAGATAATTGACGATTCCTTTCTTCAGTACCAGGGAGACGATTCTGATGCCCGCCTGGCACGCGTTGCGGCCAAAGTCGAGGGGCTCTGCTACCAGCCGGTTCCCGGCTCAGACGCGGTCAACGCTCGCTGGACCCGGGTTGAAGACATGATTGCACTGGCACGGTTGATGGGCTACAAAAAGATCGGCATCGCCACGTGTATTGGCCTGCTCGAGGAGTGCAGCCGATTGAGCGACATTCTGCGCGCGCAGGGGATGCAGCCTTTTTCAGCCTGCTGTAAAGCCGGCAGCATCGACAAAATGGCGCTCAACCTGAAAGAAGAAGACAAGGTAAGGCCGGGCACTTTTGAGCCGGCTTGCAACCCGATCGCCCAGGCACGTATCCTGAATGCCGAAGGAATGGAGATGAATATCATTATGGGGTTGTGCGTCGGCCACGATATGCTCTTCAACAAGTATTCAGAAGCGCCGGTCACCACGCTGGTAGTCAAGGACCGTGTCACCGGCCATAACCCGGCTGCCGTCCTGTACGGACAGAATTTCTACTATAAACGCCTGCAGAAACAGCCGGTGATGAGCGATGATGAAGTTGCCGGGCATCAGGCTGACATTTAAAACCGAAAAAGTTTAACTGAACATCACCGAAGCACAATAACAACAGGGGGACGAAATAATTTTCGTCCCCCTGTTGTATTTTCATACCTTGCCGGTCAAGGAATCAACACTGTCGAACCTGTGGTTTTCCTGGCTTCGAGATCCCGGTGCGCCTGCGCGGCCTCGCTGAGGGGGTAAGTCTGTTTGACTTCAATTTTCACGGCACCGGATTGGACAACCTCGAATAATTCTGCAGCGCTGGCGAGCAGGTCATCGCGTCTGGCCGTATAGGTCATCAGCGTCGGCCGGGTCAAAAACAGCGAGCCCTTGGCAGCCAGCAAACCGGGATCAAATGGTCCAACAGGTCCGGATGCCTGGCCGAAGCTGACCAGCATGCCCAACGGTCGAAGACAATCAAGCGATTTTATAAAAGTATCCCGGCCGACCGAATCGTACACGACTGCGACACCTTCGTCAGCGGTGATCTCCCTGACCCTGGCCACCCAGTCCTCCTCCCGGTAGAGCAACGGATAGTCACAGCCGTGCGCCTTGGCAAGCTCCGCCTTTTCGCGACTGCCGACCGTACCGATCACTGTCGCACCGATATGTTTGGCCCATTGGCAGGAAATCAAGCCAACGCCGCCGGCCGCGGCATGGAAAAGAATCGTGTCGCCCTTCTTGATGTGAAAGGTTCTGCGCAACAGGTATTGCGCAGTCATCCCTTGCAGCATCATACCGGCGGCCTGCTGATCACTGATGGCATCCGGGATTTTTACCAGGCGGTGGGCAGGCATAAGACGCTCTTCGGCATAAGCCCCCGGCGGCAGACCGGCGTATGCGACGCGATCACCCGGGGAGAAATCATCAACGCCTTCACCCGTTGCAACCACAGTACCGGCGGCTTCCATGCCGGGGGTTGCCGGCAGCTCACCCAAAAGGTAGAGACCGGTGCGATGATAGATGTCGATGAAGTTCAAACCAACAGCAGTCTGTCGGAGATGAACTTCACCCGCCCCCGGCTTGCCGATTTTAACCTCCTCCCAGCACATGACTTCAGGTCCACCCGTCTCATACAGACGAATTGCTTTACTCATTATGATTCCTCCCGTTTAGATTCAGGTATCAACTTAACATCCTCCCGGCGATCGTCAAGCAGATAAAAACAGCCAAGCACCTGAAAACATTGTTATGCAGTCATTGACAACCTAATACTTTCAGGCGATAGTTACCAAATCTATTAATGGTTACTTACCAGGAGCAGTCTGGGCTGTATTGATTCAGGCTGGCAAAAGAATGTCACTCTACACGCAAGGAGGAGAAGCAATGAAACAGCTGAAGCATGTCCTGAAGCTACTCACGGGATTCATGGTTATCGTCGCCTTTTCAGGACTGACGGCCTGCAGCGAGCAGAAGCAGGCACCACAGACTGAAGTCCAGAAAGTGGAGAAAGAAACCATTGTCTGGAAACTTGCCCAGACCTGGGGATCCGGCTTCCCGATCTTCGGTGATGCGGTTATCAAGATGGCCGATATGGTCAAGGCCATGTCCAATGGCGAGATGGAGATCCGCATCGACTCGGCTAACAAGCACAAGGCAGCCTTTGGCATTCTTGATATGGTCAATGCCGGCCAGTATGAAATGGGCCATTCGGCGTCCTACTACTGGAAAGGCAAGGACGCCAGCACCATGTTCTTCACCACCATGCCCTTCGGCATGATCGCCCCCGAGCAGTATGCCTGGTTCTACTACGGCGGCGGCATGGATCTGATGAAGAAGGTCTACGACAAGCACGGCGTCTATGCCTTCCCGGGCGGCAACACCAGCAACCAGATGGGCGGCTGGTTCCGCAAGGAGATCAACACCCTCGCCGATTTCAACGGCCTGAAGATGCGCATCCCCGGTTTTGCCGGCGAAGTCCTCTCCAAGCTCGGCGTCGTCGTCACCAATATCGCGCCGGGCGAGCTTTACACGGCTCTCGACCGCGGCACCATCGACGCCCTCGAATGGGTCGGACCGTCCCTCGACCTCAACATGGGTTTCCAGAAGATTGCCCCCTATTATTACACCGGCTGGCATGAACCTGCCACGGAGCTGCAGTTCCTTGTCAACCAGGCCAAATTCGACGCCCTGCCGAAGCACCTGCAGGAGATTCTGACCATCGCCATGCAGTATGCTGCCTACGACATGTACGCCCGCTCCTATCATGAAAGCGCGGTTAACTGGGCATCGATCGAGAAAGAGTATCCTGAGGTGAAGATCCGCACCTTCTCGCCGGAGATCATCACCGCCATGAAGAAGGCCAACGACGAGCTGCTGGCCGAAGCGGCCGCCAATGACGCCACCTTCAAGGAGATTCTCGATTCGCAGACGGCGTACATGAAAATGGCCCGCAAATGGACTGAAATTTCCGACTACGCGTACCTGAAAGATAACCTCGAATAGTCCGAACCGGGCTCCCGGTGCCTACCGGGAGCCCGATGGCTGCAAGATAAGGTACCCTATGCTCTTGAAACTGGAAAAACTCTTTAACCGCTTCTCCAACCTGATGGGCTGGATCGCCGGATTTTTGAATCTGGTCATGCTGGTCAACGTCTTCTACGATTCCATCATGCGCTATTTCTTCAATACCGGCTCAATCGCCATGCAGGAGATGGAATGGCACCTGTTCTCCATAGTCTTCCTGTTCGGCATGGCCTACACGCTCAAGGAGGATGGCCACGTCCGGGTCGACATCCTTTACGATCGTTTTTCACCGCGCTGGAAAGCCATCGTCAACATCGGCGGCGCCCTGCTGTTCCTGATCCCGTTGAGCGTGCTGATCACCGAGGGTTCCTTCTGGTACGTGCATGAGGCGTTCACCTCCGGAGAGATCAGTGGAGATCCCGGCGGTTTGGGATATCGCTGGCTGATCAAGTCGGTGATCCCGGTCTCCTTTGTCTTCCTGATCGTCTCGGCCATAGGTTTTGTGCTTCACAACATCAACATCTTCAGGGGGATCGAAGCGCCGACGTTACATCACATCGAGGACAAGGCGATCCTGTAATGTCGGCAGACCTGGCTCGAAAACACAAAAAAACGAAACACAATGATTGCGTTGTACTTGCTGTCCCGTTCACTACCGGGCATCCCTATCAAGAAGTAACGGAAAGTCCTCTGATATGATCGGTCTTGTTATGTTCAGCGTCGCCCTCGCAATGTTGCTTCTGGGCTTCCCGGTGGCGTTCACTTTCGGCGGCGTAGCAGTCTTTTTTGGCCTGCTGGCCGAGGGAACACAGATTTTTTCCCTGATGCCACACCGCATCTGGTCGATCATGAACAATACCATTCTGATGGCAATTCCCCTGTTCATCTTCATGGGGATCGTCTTACAGAAATCGCGGCTGGCCGAACGTCTGCTCGAATCGATGGGGTTTCTGTTCGGCGAGATTCGCGGCGGCATCGCCATCTCAACGGTGCTGGTCGGTGCGTTACTGGCGGCATCTACTGGTGTAGTCGGAGCCAGCGTGGTCGCCATGGGGGTCATCTCTCTGCCGGTCATGCTCAAGCATAATTACGACAAACGACTGGCCACCGGCGCAATCTGTGCCGCCGGCACCCTGGGGCAGATCATTCCGCCTTCAATCGTCCTGATCATTCTCGGCGATGTCTTTCAGGAGCCGGTCGGCGACCTGTTCAAGGCTGCACTCTGGCCTGGGCTGTCGCTGGTCGCCTTCTATGTTGTTTACATTGTCATCATCACCATTATCAGAAAGGACCTGGCGCCACCGGTGCGCCTCTCAGCATCGAGCGGCACCAAGAAGCAGCAGATAGGCCACGCCCTCAAGGCGATCGTACCGCCGCTGGTCCTTATCGTCCTGGTGCTCGGTTCAATTCTGACCGGAGTGGCGACACCGACCGAATCGTCTTCGGTTGGTGGCATCGGTGCCATTGTCCTGGCTCTGCTCTATCAGCAGTTCTCATTCCGCATGCTCTGGGATAGCTCTCTGGAGACAATCAAGATCAGCTCCATGGTGTTCGCCATCCTGATCGGCGCCACCGCTTTCTCGATGGTATTCACCTACACCGGCGGCGACTGGATCGTTGAGCAATTCATGATGGGCCTGCCGGGCGAGAAATGGGGCTTCATAATCCTTTCCATGTTGCTCATCATGATTCTCGGCTTTTTCATCGACTTCGTTGAGATCTCCTACATCATCGTGCCGATTCTGGCACCGATTGCCGCTAACCTCGGCATTAATCCGGTCTGGTACGCCATCCTCGTGGCCATGAACCTGCAGACATCATTTTTGACTCCGCCCTTCGGTTTCAGCCTCTTCTACCTGAAAGGAGTCGCTCCACCCGAAGTGCGGACCATGGATATCTACTACGGTGTCTTGCCTTTTATCGTTTTGCAGGTAATCGTGCTCGGCATCCTGGTATTGTTTCCGCAATGGTTCGGATTCGCTTCACACTGAATGAAGTTATGAATATTCTCGGCATCGATATCGGCGGGTCAGCAATCAAAGCCGCTCCGGTCAACTCTTTGAACGGCTCACTCGCCGCTGAGCGGGTACGCATTGCGACACCACAGCCAGCGACACCTGATGCCATCGCCGACACAGTGGTCAAAGCCATTGGTCATTTTAACTGGTCTGGTCCGATCGGTTGCGGCCTGCCGTCGGTTGTCCGCAACGGTATCGCGTGCACGGCAGCGAACATTGACCCGGCCTGGATCGGCCTGGATGTTGTCGAACTGTTGTCGGCAAAAACCCGGCTTGATGTCACGGTCCTGAATGATGCCGATGCCGCCGGTCTGGCTGAGATGTATTTTGGCGCCGGCAAAAATGCATCAGGGACAACCCTTGTCGTAACGGCCGGCACAGGCCTGGGCACGGCCCTGTTCCGCGACAACACCCTGGTCCCGAACACCGAGCTTGGTCATCTGTACCTGCACGGCAGAATCGCCGAACAGATTGCCTCAGCAGCGGTACGTACAGAGTTGAACCTTTCCTATCCTGAGTGGGCAAAACGCTTTGACGACTATCTGCATCGCCTCGAAGAACTGTTCTGGCCGGACCTGTTTATCATCGGTGGTGAAATCAGCAAAGATCACGCTCAGTTCTTTCCGTATCTGACCATTAAAACCAGGATACTGCCGGCGGCATTGCGCAATGATGCCGGGATTATCGGTGCTGCCGTAGCTGCCCTGCAGCGAGGTCAGGGTTGATGTCACTCCGTCCAGTCATACTCCTGCGAGTTTTTATCCCTTTCGCCCTCGGATACTTTCTTTCTTATCTCTTCCGTACCGTGAATGCGGTCATTGCCCCGGACCTGGTCCGCGACGTAGGTGTAGACCCCGCCAGCCTGGGGCTGCTGACTTCAGCTTACTTTCTCGCCTTTGCCGCATTTCAGCTCCCCCTGGGAGTGCTGCTCGACCGCTATGGGGCGCGCCGCGTTGAAGCAGCCCTGTTATTGTTCGCAGCCGCAGGCGCCTTTATCTTCGCCCGGGCCGAAACCCTCACGGGGTTGATGCTCGGACGCGCCCTGATCGGACTCGGCGTATCTGCCTGTCTGATGGCAGCGTTCAAAGCCTTTACCCTCTGGTTTCCACCTGAGCGCCTGCCATTGGCCAACGGTATTCAGATGATCTCAGGCGGTGTCGGCGCTCTGGCGGCGACAACACCGGTCGAGCTGTCGCTGCGACTGACTGACTGGCGCGGGGTTTTTCTGATCCTTTCAGGTGTCACCGTGTTAGCAGCAATCTGTGTGTTCCTGATTGTTCCGGAAAAGGAAGGGAGTCAATCCGGTGAGACCCTGCGGGAACAACTTGGCGGCATCAGAAGGGTCTTTACCAGCAGAATTTTCTGGACGATAGCTCCATGGGCGGTTACAGCCCAGGCTGCGTATCTCTCTATCTCCGGACTCTGGTCAGGGCCATGGCTGCGGGATATGGCAAATTATGACCGCATGGCAGTGGCAAACACCCTGATGGGAGTTTCTCTTGCCATGATTGCCGGATATTTTGCTTTCGGCGCACTTGCCGAACGCCTGGCGCGGCGCAATATTCAACCGATGACCGTAGCCGTGACGGGGATGCTGATTTTTATTTTCGTGCAGTGCATGCTGGTCTTGCAGTGGACAGCATTAACCTTGCCTCTCTGGGTGCTCTTCGGATTTTTTGGCACCGCCTGCATCCTGCCGTACGCTGTTCTTTCCCAAAGCTTTCCCAGGAATCTCTCCGGTCGAGCCAACACAGGACTCAACCTGCTGGTCTTTGTCGCCGCATTTGCCGCACAATGGGTTATTGGCCTGATCATTGATCTCTGGCCTCAGACTGCTTCGGGAGGCTATAATGCCACAGGATACAGTACCGGCTTCGGCTTGATCATGATGCTGCAGATAGCAGCTGCCATCTGGTATTTCGTGTCAATCCGACGTAAATCAGGTGTTGCGACCGACATGGTATAACCCTTCTTTGCCTGACATCCCCTTTCTCTTCCGTTTCAATCAGCCTTCATCCCGCTTGTTTTTTTCGACCTGATCGGTTACATTTTACAGCTTAACTACAACTTGAGAATTAATCTGGACCCTGTTGTAAATTATCAAACGTAACTTTAATACTCAGGACTCAAGGAGTTTTCGCTATGCCCATGTCGCAATCTTTTCAGGACCGACTTTTCCCTATAGCTGAGGATATCGCCAAGCACTACGGCACTCCATATCATATCTATGATGAGGCAGGCATTCTTGCTACGGGAGAAAAGTTAAAAAAAGCTTTCGCCGGCGTTGCAGGTTTTCGTGAATACTATGCCGTCAAGGCGTTGCCCAACCCCCACATCCTGAAATTGATGAAGACATTAGGCTTCGGCTTTGACTGCAGCTCCATTCCGGAACTGATCATAAGCCGAGAGGTTGGCGGCAAAGGTGAAGACATCATGTTCACCTCCAACAACACGACCCGGGAAGAATTCCAGGCAGCGGCCGCTGAAGGCGGCAGCATCCTGAACCTCGATGACATTTCCCTGATCACCAAAGTTCCGGAATTCCCTGAGCTGGTCTGCTTCCGCTACAATCCCGGCCCCCGCCGAACCGGCAACATCATTATCGGCAATCCGGTGGAAGCCAAGTACGGCATCACCCACGAACAGCTGGTCTCGGCATATAAACTGGCAATGGGACGCGGCGCAAAACGATTCGGCCTGCATACCATGGTGGCTTCCAATGAAAGGGACTACACCTATATTGTCGAAACGACCCGCATGCTCCTGAACATTGCGCAAATGATCGAAGAAGAGCTCGGCATCCGTTTCGAGTTCCTTAATATTGGCGGTGGACTGGGCATCCCTTACAAGCCGGAAGACAATCCCCTAGATCTGGACTCAATGGCCACGGAGATTACTGCGCTCGTTGACAATTTCAAAGCTTCTCATGGCTACGCACCGCGCATTTACATGGAGAGTGGCCGCTGGGTCACCGGGCCGCACGGTGCATTGGTTACCAGGGCAATCAACCACAAAAGTATTTACCGTCAATACATCGGCGTCGATGCCTGCATGACATCTCTGATGCGTCCGGCAATGTACGATGCCTATCATCACATCGACGTAATCGGCAAAACAGATAAGGAAAAATCAGAAATTTACGATATTGCCGGATCGCTCTGCGAAAACAACGACAAGTTTGCCGTACAGCGTAGTCTGCCGCCTATTCAGGAGGGTGACCTGCTGGCGATTCATGACAGCGGCGCTCATGGCCACGCCATGGGCTTCCAGTACAATGGCCGCCTGCGCCCCAAAGAGCTGTTGCTGCGAAGTAACGGCTCTGTCAAACTGATTCGCCGCGCTGAAACCGATGAAGACTACTTCCAGACGTTGAGTTTCAAGGATGATATTTTGCCGGCAAAAGAGGGCTGACAGAAAACCGGTTGCCGCTGCTTCCGGATATCACGACTCCCTTTATGAATCTCATTTTGCTGTGCAAGGAAGACTTTATCAGTATCAACCGCGTCAGATTGCAGGGCCGGCGCTATGAACATGCTCGCGAAATCCTCAAGGTGACAAGTGGCAAAGTCCTTCATGTTGGGTTGCTAGGCGGCAAAACCGGCTCCGGGGCCGTCATCTCCATCACGGAGAAAGAGCTGGAGCTTGAAGTCCTGCTGGCACATGAACCACCGGAACCACTGTCCGTAACAGTCATTCTGGCCATGCCTCGACCAAAGGTGCTTAATCGTGTCCTGCAAGGGATAACAGCGATGGGTATAAAACAAGTGATCCTGCTCAACACATGGCGAGTTGACAAGAGTTACTGGCAAAGCGCAACACTTGAGCCGTCTGCGATTCAGGCACAGCTCATCCTTGGCCTGGAACAGGCCCGCGATACAATCCTGCCCGACGTTCAACTTCAGCCGCGTTTCAAACCCTTTGTCGAGGATATCCTTCCGACGATCGCTGCCGGAACCTGCGCCCTCGCAGCCCACCCCGTTTCGTCGCAGCCTTGCCCTGCAAACGTACAGCAGGCTGTGACGCTGGCGATCGGCCCGGAAGGTGGATTCACGACTTACGAAATAGAGAAACTGGTCGCAGCAGGCCTGACTGCAATTCATTTAGGCAACCGTCCCCTGCGCGTCGAGACAGCTGTCCCGGCATTGATCGGTCGCCTTTTGCCCTGTTCGTGAAGGTTGTCGGTTAATGCGGGCAAAACGCCGGATTTACAGCCAAGCCATGGATAGTTGGACATGTTCCCGGATACGTTTCTGGTAGAACGAAATCTTCACCATCCCCCCGAGAAGACCGGGGAAATCTTCGTTAAAGCGAAAGATTAATCAAAAATAATTTCTAATCGGCAAAAAATACGGATTAGACAGCAGCTGTTTGTATCTGTAAACCCCTACAATAATTTACTTTTACTCATTCTAATCCTGTAATTAAATAAGATTAAATTATTTTTTTCTAACTGGACTGCCTCTCCGCAAACAGGGAGAATAGATTCAACAT
>JBPPMD010000224.1:0-7475 GCA_051305875.1 Desulfuromonadales bacterium
TGTCGATCGCAGCCTGCTTCCTGGCAGCCGACTCTTCGATACGCAATTTCGGCATGCCGGTCTCGATTGCCTTGGTCATGCCGCCAAGACCTTCAATCTCATCAAGAATTTTCTGTGCCTCAGCAACCAGCGAAGCGGTCAGACTTTCAACATAATATGAGCCTGCCAGAGGGTCGACGACATTGGTCACCCCGGATTCTTCCTGGATAATCAGCTGGGTATTGCGGGCGATGCGTGCCGAATGATCGGTCGGCAGGGCAATGGCCTCATCAAGCGCGTTAGTGTGCAACGACTGGGTCCCACCGAGCACTGCAGCCAACGCTTCGAGAGTCGTGCGCACCACGTTGTTGTAAGGGTCTTGTTCGGTCAAACTCCAGCCGGACGTCTGGCAATGAGTGCGCAACATCAGTGATTTTGGATTTTTCGGCTCAAAACGCTTCATCATGAGCGACCAGAGATAGCGGGCGGCCCGCAGCTTGGCTGCCTCCATGAAGAAGTTCATGCCGATCGCAAAGAAGAACGACAGGCGCGGCGCAAAAGCGTCGACGTCAAGACCTTTGTTTATAGCGGTTCTAACATACTCGATACCGTCGGCCAGGGTGAAGGCCAACTCCAGAGCATTGTTGGCACCGGCCTCCTGAATATGGTATCCGGAGATCGAGATGGAGTTGAAACGCGGCATGTACTTGCTGGTATATTCGATGATATCGGCAATGATGCGCATCGACGGCGCCGGAGGATAGATATAGGTGTTGCGAACCATGAACTCCTTGAGGATATCATTCTGGATGGTGCCGGCCAGCTGCTCCGGAGACACACCCTGCTCTTCCGCGGTAACGATATAGTTGGCCATGATCGGCAACACGGCACCGTTCATGGTCATCGACACGGACACCTTGTCGAGGGGGATGTCGCCAAACAGGATTTTCATATCTTCAACGGAGTCGATCGCCACGCCTGCCTTACCGACGTCGCCCACCACGCGCGGATGGTCGGAGTCGTAGCCGCGGTGAGTTGCCAGGTCGAAGGCGACCGAGAGCCCCTGCTGGCCGCCCGCCAGGTTGCGTTTATAGAAGGCATTCGACTCTTCCGCGGTGGAGAAACCGGCATACTGGCGGACTGTCCAGGGACGCCCGGTATACATGGTCGCCATCGGTCCGCGCGTAAAAGGCGCCAGCCCGGGCAAGGAGTCAACTGTTTCCAGTTTCTCGAGGTCTGCTGCCGTGTAAAGCGGCTTGACCGTGATCCCTTCAGGGGTCTCCCAGGCAAAGCTGGCGAGGTCTTCGGTCTTTCTTTCTTTTTTCGCCAGGGCTTCCCAGTCGGTGAGGTCCTTCTTATCAAAACTGCTCATATTGAATCCTTTCAGAATTAGGGGCTGGAGGCTGGTTTTTGTTATATCCAGCCTCCAGCCTCCAGCCTCCAGCCTCCAGCTTTTATCTCGTCACGATTGCCAGGACCTGGGTTTCCTCATCGCCGCAGTTGAGCAGACGATGTCTGAGTGTCGCATCAAAGTAGACCGCATCACCCTCTTCCAGCAGGATGCGCTCATCTTCGAGGATGACCTCAGCCTTACCTTTGAGGATCAGTAAAAATTCTTCGCCGTCATGATTATAGAGGGTTTCTTCATCGGGACGACGTGCAACCGTCACCACGAACGGTTCCATCTTCTTGTTGCGCTTGCGGAAGGAGAGCGCCTCGTAAGTGTAGCCATGGCCGGTACCGGCCACCGAGATAACCCGGCTGACCTCGCGACGATCGGCCTTTCTCACCACTTCGTACTTGCAGTCAATTTCCTCTTCCTCGAAAAACAAGCCGATCTTGACATCGAAGAAGCGGGCAATTTTGGAAAGCGTGGCGATCGGCGGTGAAACATTATTGTTCTCAATCTGGGAGATCAATGCCGGGGAGAAACCTGTTTCACGAGCCACAGACTGTAAAGTCAGCTTACGGGCCTTACGCAGTTCCTTGATTTTTGAGCCAATATTGTATTCCACGTCACATCTTCCCGGAGAAAATAAAATAAGGTTTTAGAGCCTGTAGGATATAACCGAGACATAGCATACATGTCAACCAATATTTAATAATGATAAAAAGAGTTTATCTATATTAAACAAACAGCAGGATTGCTTCATTAATTACATTTGACATTGACACTTCTTTATTCAGTTTAAGCCAATAGACATCGAACAGACAAGCATGATGGCGTCGCAAAAATTCCACCCTACGGCGTTATGGCGTTTTTTCAGGACCTCGACATACCATATGTATGCCTTCGCCCCTAAAAAAACACCGAGCCTTGTAGGATGAAATTTTTGCTTAGCCATCCCATGCGTTTTTGCGAGTGCATCAAGCATGTAAGGTCTTCAGCCTGGCAGCCTCTCATCATGGTTTCATTTCGATCATAAAGTACTGAGCCCCGCCTGCAGGCAGGTGGGGCTCAGTACTTATCTCTGTTCCGGTTTTTTCTATTGCGAGTCAGTCAGAGAACAGCTTCCAGATACGCGGAGGTTGTCGCCCGCTTCTCGCGCTCGATTTCTTTCGGGTCAATGTCAACGAATTTCTCGTCCGGCGTGACCTTGAAGATCGGCTGTCCCTTCTGGACGATGACGCCGTCACCGCCTTCGATGAGGATCTTGTCAATTGTCCCGGAGAAAGGTGCCGGAATCTTGTTAAACATCTTCATAACTTCAAGGATGAAGAGCGGCTGGCCCTTTTCAAAATGGGCGCCCTCGGTTACGAACTTCGGCATGCCGGGAGCTTCCTGCGCATAGTACATTCCGCCACCCGGGGTAACGACTTCATCGGCCTTGGTTGATGGTGGCGGCACCAGGATTTTCTTCATGGCCGCCTGCAGATCCGGGTCATTGAGGTAGTCGGGAATCGTCACTTCAAGGTCTTCTTCCACCTTGAATGCATAGAAATCCGTCTTTTCGGCAATCATGAAGAGCATGCCGAAGAGTTCGTTGCCGATTTCATAGCCAAGATGGGACGCCTGAATCTCTTCCCAGGTTTTGGCATCGAAACCGCCTTGCGGCTTTTCTTTTCTGAGGATTTCATCAAGCTTGATGAACTCTTCTTTCTTCAGACCAAACTTCTCACGCAAGGCGGCATAGAAAGCCAGGGCACTCTGCAGCAGGTCGCGGTCATGGGTCCAGATCACCTCGGCCGCCGGAGCCGTCGCGCGCCAGGTCATGTTGAGATATTCATATGTCTCCTCAACAACCACCAGCGGATTGCGCAGCCAGACCAGCCTGCCCTTCTCATGTGTGAAGGTCTTGCGGTTGAGGCTCAGCCAACCGGAAAGCAGGTGCGGATCTTCCAGCAGCTTTTCCATCGGCCGGGTCAGTAGAGTGCCCTTGCGGTCGAGGGTTTCGGAGACGGCCTTGGCAATCTCTCGATCGTCACTATAGAGCTGGCTGTAATGTTTCTTCATCGCCATAAAGGCAAAGACCACATCAAGCTTGCTGGACTCTTCCTTGAGCTTGCCTACCAGGGTCAGGTAAGGCACCACGAAACGGGTGGTCGGCTTGGCCATGACGTTCTGACCGAGGAACCAGTTGACCAGACCGTAGTGGAATTCGAGATTGGTTGCCAGATCGGTACCACGCAGCACGGTACTGCTCAGCACCCTGGAAAGATGTTCGTAGCTGGCGAGACGGTCCTCGCCTTTGGTCAACAGCAGTGCAATGTTGGAGTCGTAGGCACCGGCCACGGTGTAGCGCATGAACTGGCCAGTATCCGGGTTAACCATGCAGATACCCTGATCATCGCGGACTTCGCCTTCAATCGGCTTCGACCAGTAGCGGATCACGCCTCCGGCGCTCGGTGACAGCGAGCAATCGGTGGCATTGAGGCGGGCTTCGGCAGCGGCACCGAAACGCTGCTGGCGTTCCGGACGCGGCAGTTTCTTTTTGTGCCTGGCCAACAGGGCCATCGCTTCCACCAATGACTCAACCACAAAGAACTCTTTCTTGTTCTTCGGGTTGGTGAACTTAAGATTGTAGACCAGCTCTGTCACCCGGTGCTCGACCTGGATGCGGGTATTGACCTCCATGAAATAGTGACGGGCACCGTCGACAATGCACTCGAAGGTCGATGCCGAATCGAGTCCGACGGCAAGGCCGAAACGCTCAGATTCCTCTTCCATACGCTTGAGGACGGCTAAATCGCTCTCCAGTGCCTTGGCCTGAGCTTTCAGACCGGCCTTTTTGGCCTTGGTTATCTCCAGGGCCAGGGCTTCCTGGGTCACCGATATTTCAAGCAGCTTCTGCTCGTGCATCTGCAGCGAGCAATCACGACCACCGAGAGCGATACACCACTCGCCGTTGCCGAGCAACTGAATCTCGTTGTGGCGGGTCTGCTCGATATTCAGCTCAACAAGGACGTTCTTGTTATCGCCGACACCGTTCGCCTTGACCTCGAGCAGAACTTCACGGACCAGCTCCGGCGCTACCGACGCGGCCTTCTTGATATCGGCTTCAGTCGGGCTCTTCTTGACGAGCAGAGACGCGCCGAGGATGCGCTGGCCCTTGCCACCACCACCGCCGATCGCCTTGAGACGGATGCGGGCGCCGGGATAGCCTTTGAACATGTCGATACACTCTTTTTCGACCTGCACACCGAGCTCTTCCATGGTGAAGAGATCAATCCCCTTCTCGTAGGACGCCATCAGGACATGACCGGCGAGGTCGACAAGCTCAAGCTTCTTGTTATCAAGAATTTTTTTATCGCACTTGAGTTCTTCTGCCTTGACCACTGCCAGCAGCGCCTCACGGCTCGGGTGTTTGCTGATCAGGGTGCGGGCAGTGACGTTATCTATACCCGGAGTGACCGAAACGTTGACGCTCAACGCGGTCCGCTTCGCTTCGTCCTTCTTGCCGGCACCCCGTTGGGTCGCCGCACAAGGACCGATGAACTTGAGACCGGAGTCTTCGATCGCGGCCACAAACTCATCGTCTTCGGCCATGAATCCATAACCGGCAAAGATCGAATCATAACCATTGTCCTTGGCGATCTGGATGATCTGACCGATGCGCTCGACGCGCTCCTCCTTGGAGGCTCCGGTATAATCCGGCACCCGGTGTACGCGGCTGTAATCCGTCAACATGCGCAGTTCAGGCGACAGGGCATTGGGATAGATGATCGAATCCTTCTCAGAGAGCAGAATGCCATAATGGCTGATCCCCATCTCTTCGTAGACGGTCATTGCTTCCAGACGAATCGGGCCGCGGCAGACAATCAACGGTTTGAGATCTGCGCAAGAGAAAGAGCGGACCCATGCGGAGTCTGAATTGCTTAAGCGGCGATCACTGTGGATCAGTGGATTGTTTGTGTAATAATTATTCTGTGCCATTGCTTTATCTCCAAATCGAAACCTTGATTCGCTTATATCAATAAAATTCCCGGTGATTAATGGAACTCACGCTGGACATCCTGCCAGGATGACGGCTGATAGTGGCGCAGCAGGAAGTTCATATTCTCACCGAGAACCTTACGCAGATCAGTCGGCATAACCAGTGAGGAGATGGAACCAAGGGCAAGACCCTCTTTCGGGTTCATCAGTTCTTTTTCGTAGCGCAGGTTGAGTGCTGCCTCCTGTGCTTTAAGCCATTCGGCTGTTTCGGCTTCGGCGTCTTTTTTCGCCTCTGCGCCGTTCACACCGGCGTGTATGCGTGTCTGTATGCCCTCAGTCACCATCTGCTTAATGGCGCCGCGGATCTTGCGCAGTTCGTCCTTGTAGACAAACTCCTTGCCGGCCGGACCCATAACCGCCAGACGGGTAGTCGGCAGAGCCAGCACCAGGTCGGCGCCGGTCGGGTAGTTGTTGTAAGAAGCATAAGCGCCGCCATAGGCGTTGCGCAGGATCAACAGGATGCGAGGTGTGCGGACATCGACGATCGAATCGAGCATGGAACGACCCGCCTGGACAATACCGCGAGCTTCCTGCTCTCGCCCGGGCAGGAACCCGGTGGTGTCTTCCATGAAGATCAGAGGGATGTTGTAGATGTTGCAGAAACGCACGAAACGGGCAATCTTGACCGCTGAGTCACAGTCAATCTGGCCGGAAGAGACCGCGCTGTTGTTGGCGACGAATCCGACCACGTTGCCGCCGAGACGACCGAAGGCTGTAATCGCCTCACGAGCCCGATCTGGCTGGAGTTCGAAGTAGTCGCCGTGATCGCAGATCTGCTGGATGATGATCGAGACATCAAACGGAGTATTGAAACCGGTCGGCGAATTGAAAGCCTTCTTGAGCAGGGTATTGATCTCCCAGGTTTTACGATCGAGCGGATCGCTGGTTTCCTGAAAGGGGGCCATGCTGAAGTTGTTGTCGGGGACATAGCTGATCAGGCGCATGGCGGTGCGCAGTGCGGCGGTCTCATCTGCCACAGTCAGATCGGAAACGCCAGAAGCTCCATGGACCTTGGGACCACCGAGTTCTTCGGGAGTAATATCCTCGCCGAGCACGGATTTGACGACTCCCGGACCGGTCAGACCGAAGAAGGTGTCGTTGGGCTGGATGACGAAGCTGCCCTGACGGGGCAGGTACGAACCGCCGCCGGCATTGAAACCGAACATACACATGACGGTCGGCACTACGCCACTGATCTTGCGCAGGGCAGTGAAGGCTTCAGCGTAGCCGTCAAGGCCACCGACCCCCGCCGGGACAAAGGCGCCAGCCGAGTCGTTCATGCCGATCAGCGGCAGACCCTTCTCGCCACACATCCTGAACATACGAGCCAGCTTATTGCCGTTGGTCGCATCGACGGAACCCGCACGCACCGTGAAATCATGACCATAGACGCCAACATCACGACCATTGATGTTGAGGATCCCGGTGACCAGTGAGGCGCCGTCGAGATTCTTGCCCCAGTTCTGGAACAACACGTTAGGCTCTTCCTGGGTCAGGACCTTGAGCCGTTCCCAGACAGTCATGCGCTTCTTGAAATGCTGCTTTTCAATCTGCCCGACAGCTACGGACTTGATCGGACGCTGGATCAGGTCATAACCTTCCTGCATCACCTCTTCGTAAGCGCCACGTATGCCGGCGACTTCACCAGGGATTGTAAACTCAACTTTTTCAGGTGGATCAAATGGATTCTTCAGTGACGGTTTAATCGCTTTTTTGGTCATCTTTGAATTCCTCTATAGGCTGGAGTTTCAACAAGCAGATTATCAACTCTACGGGTCGAGATCTGAAGTAAAGTGTCCTTAAACACTTGAGCTCAAACAGAAGTGAAATATTTCGCAAGCCTCTACAGTAGAATGGGGTTTTATCTATCGCATGGATATAGCCCAAGTACTGCTGCATGTCAATCATAAATTCATTTTAGATAAAACCTGTTTACTTATATTAAATACCCGTTTAGGCAGGTATAACATCTCTTCATAACGCCATCTCATGGCTTTTCCCGCTAACCGTTTCCTGTGCAGAACAGACAAAACCGAAGCTTGCAAATGCCGGTGATTAACTT
>JBPPMD010000242.1:0-2055 GCA_051305875.1 Desulfuromonadales bacterium
CCGAAACTGATAGAAACGATAACCAATTGATTTTATTCAGCTAAACGTTGGGACACTTGTGAGTCGTACCATTGCTATATTGACCGGCGGCGGAGACTGCCCCGGTTTGAATGCCGTGATTCGAGGTGTCGTTCGCAGTGCCATTCTGGATCATGACTGGCGCGTGATCGGTATCGAAGACGGCTTTGACGGTCTGGTCGGCGAGCCGCGCTGGCGTGAGCTGACTCTTGCCTCGGTACGCGGCATTCTGCCCCGTGGCGGGACGATTCTGGGGACCAGTAATCGTGGCAACCCTTTCGCTTATCCTGTTGAAAATCATGGTACATCACGAATGGTCGATGTTTCTGCTGAAGTTGTTGAGAATTTTCAGCGTCTTGGTGCTGACGCCTTGATCGCTGTCGGTGGCGACGGCACTCTCAAAATAGCTCTGACACTCCAGGAAATGGGCATTCCGATGGTTGGTGTGCCGAAAACGATCGACAATGACTTGCGCGGCACGGATGTGACGTTTGGCTACAACACTGCCGTAGGCATTGTTACGGAAGCGCTGGACCGGCTGCACACGACGGCAGAAAGCCATCATCGGGTCATGGTGACCGAAGTCATGGGCCGTGATGCCGGCTGGATTGCTCTCGAGTCCGGCATTGCCGGATCTGCCGATGTAATCCTGATTCCTGAGATCCCTTTTGATCTGAACATCGTGTGCGACACCATCCGCCAACGCAAGGAGCGGGGCAGCAAGTTTTCAATCGTTGTTGTCTCGGAAGGTGCTTTCCAGGCTGAAGGCCGGAAAGTTGTGCAACTCACAGCAACCGAAAATCGCGGTGTTGAGCGCCTGGGCGGTGTTGGAGCTTTTGTTGCGGATGAAATTTCCAGGCGGATGCGAGTCGAAACCAGGGTCGTGGTTCTCGGGCATGTCCAGCGCGGCGGCACCCCTTCACCTTTTGACCGGATCCTCGGTTCCCGTTTTGGTATCAAGGCGGTCGAACTGATCGCGCAGGGCCGCTATGGCCGCATGGTTTCGCTGCAGGGTCGTCACGTCTTTGATGTTGATATTGCCGATGCTGTTGATTCGCTCAATCTTGTTGAGCCGGATGGGGACCTGGTCAGGTCTGCAGAGGCGCTCGGGATCACGTTCGGGCGACCAACACTTCCATGATGAAGGTAAAGGAGAGATGCTGTGGCAGTCACTGAAGTTCTTAAAGGCGCTACCGCCAAACGCGAGATTGTTTATGCCTTTATTGGTATATTGCTGGGCGTCATGGCGCCGCTGGGCTGGATTGTCCTGAGGCTGATGCTGTTCTGGGATGACAGCAGCTCGCTGACTGATCAGGTGATTCGCGATATCATGGGCACCGAACAGAGCCGGTATATGTACCTCTACATGTGTGGCGGCACCATGATGGTCCTGGGTTCCTTCGGATTCTTTATCGGACGGTCGTCACAGCAGATTCATGACCGCGCAGTAAAGCTGGATCTCCTCAATCATGAAGTTGACGAGCAAAAAACTGTTTTCGAACGCCGATTTACTGAACTTGACCGGAGTATCAAGAATTTTCACATCATTAATACGGAACTGCAGAAAAGTATCAATCGACAGGATATTCTGCGTCTGACAGCCGATGGCCTGCACGAAGTGATCGGCTTTGATCGTGTCAACATCCTGATGATAGACGAAGAAAGTCAACAACTCTACTTTGCCGTATGTCGAGGCAGCAGCATCGATGCCGATGCCAATAACAAACTACCGCTTGATAAGCGGGCCGGCTGCATTTACAAGTCTCTCAGCGACCGCCAGGTCATGTTAATCGACGATATTACCAAGTTGCCGGAGGAGTATCATCTGCTGCCACCATTCGATGCCATTCCGCAACTGCGCTCGCGTAATTTTATCCTTTACCCGATCATTGTACGCAATAAGGCGATCGGTCTGCTGGCTATAGACAACAAGTTCAAGCGTCACAAACTCACCGATACCGATGTTGACACGGTCAAGCTGTTTGCCGACCAGGTCTCTTCGTCCGTGATGCGCATCAATCTGCTCGATGCCGTGGA
>JBPPMD010000270.1:0-4972 GCA_051305875.1 Desulfuromonadales bacterium
AACATGTACTCCAACAACCTGTTCAACCTGGTCAACGAGTACTGGAACGCTGAGCAGAAGACTTTCGAACTCGATCTGGACGACGATATCCTGAGTGGCTGCGTGATCACCCATGCCGGCGAAATCGTCAACGAGTCCATCCGTAAACAATATGCATAAGGAGAGCATATGGAGCTGGTCTACCTGACATTTATCCTGATCCTGGCCATCTTCCTCGGTTTTGAACTGATTCAGAGAGTGCCGGCCACCCTGCATACCCCGCTGATGTCGGGAGCCAATGCCATCTCCGGCATCACTTTGGTGGGAGCGCTGGTGGGCGCCGGCAGCGAAGGTTCGACACTGACCGTGATCCTCGGCACTACTGCCGTGATTTTCGCAACCATCAATGTTGTGGGAGGCTACCTGGTCACCGACCGGATGCTGGCGATGTTCAAGAAAAGAGTGAGCAAATAATGCAGACGGTCATACTGATCAATCTCTCCTACACCCTGGCGGCGGTGCTGTTCATCCTCGGCCTGAAGTTCCTCAGCCATCCGGCCACAGCGCGACGGGGGAATACCCTCTCTGCCCTGGGCATGCTGCTGGCCGTTGTCGTGACCCTGCTGGACCAGTCAATCATCGACTATCGCTGGATTCTGCTGGGAATAGTGATCGGTGCCGTGATCGGCGCTCTCGCGGCACGTTTGGTGGCGATGACCGCCATGCCCGAGATGGTCGCCCTGCTCAACGGCTTCGGCGGTATCTCCAGCCTGCTGGTTGGCTGGGTGGCGCTGGCGCAGCCGGACCTGAGCAGCTTCATCCTGCTGACCATCTTCCTGTCGATCCTGATCGGCGGGATGACCTTTACCGGCAGCCTGGTCGCCTGGGGGAAACTGAGCGAGCGGATTTCCGGACGACCCTTTTTGTTCCCCCGCCAGCGTCAAGTCAACGCCCTGATTCTGCTGGCGAACTTCACCTGCGGCGTGATGTTCGTACTCTACCCGGAGCAGCCGCTCTGGCTCTACCTTGCGATCGTGCTTTCCGCGACCCTGGGGGTCATGACGGTGATGCCGATCGGCGGTGCCGATATGCCCGTGGTGATCTCGCTGCTCAACAGCTACTCAGGGCTCGCAGCCTGTGCAGCCGGTTTTGCCATCAGCAACAACATCCTGATCGTGGCGGGTTCGCTGGTTGGTGCGAGCGGAATGATCCTGACCAAAATCATGTGCAAAGCGATGAACCGCTCACTCGGCAACGTCCTCTTTTCAGGGTTCGGTGCGCCATCAGGTGCGGATGACAAGCTCGAAGGGGAAGTCAAGTCACTCACTGCCGAGGATGCTTATTATGCCCTTGAGGCGGCACAGAGCGTGGTGATCGTCCCCGGTTACGGCATGGCTGTCGCCCAGGCCCAGCATGGTGTCAAGGAACTGCAGATGTTGCTGGAAGAGAACGGCTGCGAAGTGGTTTATGCCATCCACCCGGTGGCCGGCCGGATGCCGGGACATATGAACGTTCTGCTGGCAGAAGCGGATGTTCCCTACGACCTGCTGCTGGAAATGGACGACATCAATCCGCGCATGGCGACCTTCGATGTCGCGATCGTTATAGGAGCCAACGATGTGGTCAACTCCGCCGCCCGCGAGAATATGAACAGCCCCATTTACGGCATGCCGATCATCAACGTCGACTATGCCCGCACCGTCTTCGTCCTCAAGCGGTCGATGGCGTCCGGTTTTGCCGGTCTCGACAACCCGCTCTTCTACAAAGAGAATACGCGGATGATCTTCGGTGACGCCAAGGAGACGGTCAACAAACTGGTCCGGGAATTTTCTGTCTGACTGCTCATTTTTGGCTTTTCATGAATATGGCCTGTGCGGATCTAGCAGATGAGGTTACAAGAGCTCGATTAAATCCTTAGCCTGGGAGCCACTGCTGTGCTTGATCAGTATGCGCAGCAGCTTGTCCAGCTTTTCCTCGAGCTGCTTGACGACCAGTTCAAGCGGCTGCCACTCTTCTTCAGTAGCTTCAGCGGCCGCACGGTGGGGGAAGGGAGGCAGGGGAGCCGAGGGTTCAAGCCTGGCTCGTCGACTGGCAGTCGCTCCATATTGCAGATCAATTGCCTTAAGGATCAGTTCAGCCGAAGCCATCGTCGGCTTGATCCAGCATTCGGTGAGAAACTGCAAGGTGTCAATTACATGCAGATTTGTGGGATCGGGCATGGCGACCACCAGATGCATGATCCCTCTGATTTCGACGCGATCGACCGGAATGACACAAAACTCGATAGCCTTGGATTCAGGAATATAGTCAAGCACGTCTTCGGGTATTCTGCGAGTGACAAGATCAACCTCGGGCAAATCGAACTGCCTGGCGATGAAGCTGTGGAGATCCTCATCAGTAATGTAACCCAGCTTGACAAGCGATTCACCCACCCGTCCGCCCCAATGTCGCTTGTAGGAGAGCGCCGAGTTCATCTGAAAGCCATTGATCAAGCCAGCTTTAATCAGAAGTTCTCCAAGTTTCGGATTCTTGTTCAGAGCACCCTCCATAAAAGCCAACGCCGATTTCCGGCGGCTGCAAACCGATGACATTTAACTTTCTGCGGCTTCTGTGCCGCACAGGAGCATGTCGACAGGCTCCAGACCAGAGATATTTATATCACGCAACGGTTTCTGTACAAGATATAAAAAAACGGATCTAGAACCCAGATAAAGGTTATATGTGTTGTCAATGTCATCCGTGCAAAAAGAAAAAACTAACGCAAAGACGCAAAGAATGGCTTTACCCTTAGCGTCTTTGCGTTGGTTTTCCATAGCCTTTGTTTTGGTTATAAGCCCGTAAAAAAACCCGGCAAAAGAGCACTGAGCCCTAAATTGATTGTTAAATCGCAGAACCTATGAAAGTTTCGCGGTTTTATCAGTCTGGGCTTCATAGATAATGCAAAAGGAGAGATAAGAAGAAAATCTTTACCTGACTGACTTTATGAGTTAGATTGTCGACGTCAATTTGATGTTTTCAGCAGTCTGTCGAACTATACGGGCCAAAGCGAAAATTTGGGTGTTTGAGAACAGATTTAGCTCGTTTGCAGGATCATAGCCGTAGCTATGGTCCAAAAAGGAGCTGAAATATGGGCCAAACAACCGGATTTGCAGCCGGCTCATGGATAGTCCGACAGAGTGCCAGATGGGGGTGAAAATGATCAACAGGCAACAAGGACAATTTTGCGCAAACTACAAACCGCTGTCGTCAGTAATATGCTGATCAGCGGTTTTTTTATATCAACGTCTCCGGTTTTGAATGCTCTAATGCGAAGAAGATGTTTATGAACCCGAACAAAAAAATCCTGATTATTGACGACGAGTTCTTTTTCAGGAAGGTCCTGACAGACGCCCTCAGTAACGGCTACGATATCATTGGAGGTGAAAACGGCGACGAAGCCATCTCGCTTGCCCTGGCACATAAACCCAACCTGATCATCATGGATGTAGAGATGCCGGTCAAAAGTGGGATTGATGCCTGCAAGGTTCTGAAGAGCATGGCTGAGACAAGCCACATTCCAGTGATCCTGTTCACTTCGCGTTCAAAAAAAGAGGATCTTATTCTCGGTTTAAAGGCTGGTGCTGATGATTATATCACCAAGCCTATAAACATTTATGAAGTCCTTGCAAGGGTGGATGCACATCTAAGGACAAGAGATTACTACACCGAACTGGAGCATAAGGACCTGCTTTTCCTGCTGGAGCTTTTGGAAAACATCTCTGCCTTACGAAGTCCCATGGCGATACTTCGTATGATTGTTGACAGGATGAACGATATTGTCGATGTCTCACGATGTTCTATTGTCAGCATCAATGACAATGGAGAAGCGTTCGTCAAGGCAAGCAATGACTTAAAAATGAATGCCGAAATAAAACTGGAATTATTCAAATACCCGGAAATCCGGAAATCCTTCGAATCCAAACAGACCGTGATCGTAAATGACATAAAAACCGACCCGTTAATGAATTCCGTCCGGGAGTACATACAAGAACTCGATTATAATTCCATCGTTGTCATTCCGATCATTAAAAAAGAGAGCGTCATAGGGACTTTTTTCTTAAGGACTGCCTCCCCGTTAAAAAACGGCATTACCGTAAGAATTCAAAAGTTGTGCCAGTTGATAGCGAATATCTCGGCGAATGCTTTGGAAAATGCCATCCTCTTTGAGTCCATGAAAACGGCTCAGGAATATTTCGAAGATATGTCCATTCGTGATGGCCTGACTAAACTCTACAATCATCGTCATTTTTACAACCGGCTGGAAGAAGAATTCAGCAGGGCCAACCGTTATAATTCACCGCTATCTCTCGTTTTTTTCGATATAGATGACTTTAAACGCGTGAACGACATTTATGGTCACACCAGGGGAGATAAAGTGCTGAAGCAAATCGGACAACTCCTGAAGAGCGTCGCCAGGGTGAGTGATATTGCCGCGCGCTATGGGGGGGAAGAGTTTGCCCTTCTCCTCCCGAATACAACTGCTGCAGGAGCTCTTGATGTGACAAACCGGTTATCCGCGAGCATCCGCGAGCACCATTTTGAAAGGATGAACGGCGAACAGATCACTATCAGCGCCGGGACCGCCACTCTGGTTGGGAAAAACATCGAGTCATATGAACAAATTGTACGACTTGCCGACGATGCGATGTACAAAGCCAAGAAGCACGGTAAAGATTGCATCACCCAGGCCTGAGATCAGGATCCTCACTTCTTGTCCCGTCTGATCAACTGAAGATGATGTTTTCTGAATAAACATTCAAACTGAATTCAGCAAAAGAGAGACGAATATGCTGCAGATGGACTGCCCGAATTGCAAAGTGGTTATTAAATCTCATTTTCTTGTTGATCTGTCGACTATCGAGTGCGACCAATGCAAACAAAACGTTCCTGTTGAGAATGTCTTCATCACAACCAATTATTTCACCATACACCGGGACGACCTGGTGAATCGGAC
>JBPPMD010000364.1:0-8343 GCA_051305875.1 Desulfuromonadales bacterium
TCGCCGCAGATGCCGAGCTTGATATCGGGGCGGGTTTTACGGCCCAGCTCGCAACCTATCTTCACCAACTGACCGACTCCATCCTGATCAATAGCTACGAAGGGATCGTTCGGGAAGATTTCCTGCTCAACGTAGAGTGGCAGGAACTTGCCGGCATCATCGCGTGAAAGGCCGTAGGTGGTCTGGGTAAGATCGTTGGTGCCGAAGGAGAAGAATTCTGCTTCCCGGGCAATGACATCAGCGGTCAGGGCGGCGCGTGGCAACTCGATCATGGTACCGATCAGGTAGGTGATTTCGATACCGTAGCGAGCAATCACGGCATCGGCCACGCGGACTGCGTTGGCACGCAGGACCGCAAGCTCTTTTACTTCACAAACCAGAGGGATCATGATCTCGGGAACGATAGAGAAGCCATCGTTCTTGACCAGTTCACAGGCCGCCTCCATGATCGCCTGCACCTGCATGTCGTAAATCTCGGGGTAGGTGACAGCAAGGCGGCAACCGCGATGACCGAGCATCGGATTGAACTCATGCAAAGACTCGACCTTGGCTTTCAGCACCTGAACCGAGACATTCATCTCCTGGGCCAGCGACTCGATATCCTTATCGGCATGCGGCAGGAATTCATGCAACGGCGGATCGAGCAGGCGGATTGTCACCGGCAGACCCTTCATCACCTGGAACAACCCGAGGAAGTCCTCTTTCTGCATCGGCAGGATTTTGGCCAGGGCACGCTTGCGCCCTTGCAGATCAGCGGACAGAATCATTTCGCGTACTGCGGCAATGCGATCGCCTTCAAAGAACATGTGCTCGGTGCGGCAGAGACCAATGCCCTCGGCGCCAAAGTCACGGGCGACCTGAGCGTCGTGCGGGGTGTCGGCGTTGGTGCGCACCTTCATGCGGCGTATCTGGTCGGCCCACTCCATGAGTTGACCGAACTCACCGCTCAACTCGGGTTGAACAGTTGGCACTTCTCCCCTCATCACTTCGCCAGTGGACCCGTCGAGAGTAATAATATCGCCCTTATTGAAAACTTTACCGTCGCGGCTGGTGAACTGTTGGTTAGCATAGTCGACCTTGATATCACCGCATCCGGCTACGCAGCACTTGCCCATGCCACGAGCGACCACCGCCGCGTGGGAAGTCATGCCGCCGCGGGCAGTGAGGATGCCCTGAGCGGCGTGCATGCCATGGATATCTTCCGGGCTGGTCTCAATGCGTACCAGGATGACCTTGAGACCGATCTTGGCGGCTTCTTCCGCCTCATTGGCAGAGAAGACCACCTCACCACAAGCGGCTCCGGGCGATGCCGGCAGGCCTTTAGCGATGACTGTCTTCGGTGCAGCAGGATCAAGCGAGGGATGCAGCAACTGGTCTAGTTGCACGGGAGCCACACGCATCACCGCTTCTTTCTCGCTGATCAAACCTTCAGCCACCATATCAACAGCGATTTTCACCGCCGCCTTGGCGGTGCGCTTGCCGGTGCGGGTCTGCAGCATGTAAAGTTTGTGTTTTTCGATAGTGAACTCGATATCCTGCATATCCTTGTAGTGTTTCTCGAGGGTCTCGCGGATTCTGGCTAACTGCGCATAGCAGTCCGGAAGTACGTCCTCCATGGCTGGCAAGTCACCCGGCTGGTGTTTCGCCTTGTTGATCGGCTGCGGGGTCCGGGTTCCGGCGACCACGTCCTCACCTTGGGCATTGACCAGGAACTCACCATAGAAATAATCTTCACCGGTCGAAGGGTCGCGAGTGAAGGCAACACCTGTGGCGCAATCATCGCCCATGTTGCCGAACACCATCGACTGCACGTTGACGGCTGTGCCCCATTCAGCAGGGATGTTATTGAGCTTGCGATAGGTAATGGCCCGAGGATTCATCCAGGAGCTGAAGACTGCACCTATGGCCCCCCAGAGCTGCTCCTTGGGATCCAGAGGGAAATCGCGACCCAGATCCTCTTTGACCCTGGTCTTGAACAGGCCAACCAGCTGTTTGAGATCATCTGCAGTCAAAGCGGTGTCTTCCTCGACACCACGATCGTGCTTCATCTTTTCCAGGAGATGCTCAAGGATATCGCCATCCAGATTGAGAACGACGTTGGAGTACATCTGAATGAAGCGCCGGTAAGAGTCGTATGCGAAACGTTCGTCACCGCTCTGGGCAATGACGCCCTGAATGGTATCGTCGTTGAGACCGAGGTTGAGGACCGTGTCCATCATCCCGGGCATCGACGCCCTGGCACCGGAACGGACCGAGACCAGCAGCGGATTTTTGGAATCACCGAACTTCTTGTCCATCAACTGCTCGACCCGTGCCAGTTGCTGGTTAACTTCATCCACCAGCCCGGGCGGATAATTGCGGTCATTCTTGTAGTACTCGGTGCAGACTTCTGTGGTGAGGGTGAAACCGGCCGGCACCGGCAGAGCAATACTGGTCATTTCCGCCAGATTGGCACCCTTGCCGCCCAGCAGGTTTTTCATGTCACCGCGACCTTCAGCTTCGCCGTTACCGAAGAAATAGACATACTTTGCCATTTTTACTTCCTCCCATTGGATATTGATATGGATAAATTTTTGTCGGTTCTTCCGGTTGACTAAAACGTGACGCTGCCCCGAAATAAGGCACACGGTCTCCTGGTATTGCTGAAATATCAACAAAACAGCCGCTCAGTTTCCTAAGCGGCGATACGTGTAAAGTCTGCGATGTTGGCGAACAAGCCTGCAACCTGGGTCAATAAGGCCAGCCGGTTGGTTTTGACCCTGTCATCCTCAGCCATGACCATGACGCCGTCGAAGAAAGCGTCGACCGGTTCGCGCAGTTTGGCGATCGTCTGCAGCGCAGCACCGTAGTCGCCCCTGCCAACCTGGTCGTCTACTGTCTGGCGGGTCGCCTCGACGGCAGAAGCCAGAGCGCGTTCGCAGTCCGCTTCGAACAGCTGCGTTTGCACCGGATTATCGACACCACCTTTGATGATATTGCCAACGCGCTTGAAAGCAATCGCCAGCGGCTCGAAGTCGGCGGCCCCCTTGAGAGCGTCAAGCGCCTCAACTCTCGCCACAACATCGCCAGGCTCATCGAAACGGGCAGTCAGAACCGCATCAACCACGTCGCTGGCGAAATCACGAGCGGTCAGCATGTTCGCCAGGCGCAGACGTATGAATGCCACCACATCATCCTGCACCTCGGCACGTGGCCGGGTCAGTTTTGTTTCAAGCAGGCCAAGGCTTTGCTCGATCAATTCCTGAATGCTGAGCTGGTAGCCGCGGTCGAGAATGATATTGAGGACACCGATTGCGCTGCGGCGCAATGCATAGGGGTCGGCGGAGCCGGTCGGAATCAGGCCGACGCCGAAGCAGCCACAGATAGTATCGATTTTGTCTGCGATGGAAACAAAAGCGCCGAGGTTGTCCGACGGCAGAGCACCACCCGCCTCGGTGGGCAGATAATGTTCGAAGATGGCGGTTGAGACACGCGGATTCTCACCTTCGATGCGCGAATATTCACGCCCCATAATACCCTGCAACTCGGGGAACTCGTAGACCATTTTGGTCTCAAGGTCACACTTGGCCAATCTGGCCGCCCTCTCGGTAAGTGCAACGGCCTCCGGTTCGAAACGTTCGGCCAAGCCCCTGGCAATCTGCGTAAAACGCTCAACCTTCTCGAAACTGCTGCCGAGTCTGGCCTGGTAGATCACCTGCTTGAGTGTTTCCAGATTACTTTCCAGTTTGACCTTCTGGTCTTCTTCCCAGAAGAACATGGCATCAGAAAGACGCGCCCGGATAACCCTTTGATTGCCCTTGATGACGACCTGCTTATCCTCGGGGCGGGTATTGGAGACAGTGATGAACTTGTTGAGCAGCTTGCCATGAACATTTTCAATGGTGAAATAGCGTTGATGCTCACGCATCGAAGTCACCAGAAGTTCATGCGGCAATTGCAGATATTTTTCGTCAAAGGTACCACAGAGAGGCGTTGGATCTTCAACCAGGTAGGTCACCTCTTCGAGCAATCGTTCATCAACCGCTGCCCTGCCGCCTTCGGCCTGACCGGTTGCTTCAACCTGCGCACGAATAGTCGCCTTGCGCTCGTTGTGGTCGGCAGTGACGAAATGTTTGCGGCATCCTTGCAGCCAGTCGGCCTGGCCGGTTACAACAAACTCCTGCGGTGCCATAAAGCGATGGCCGCGTGATTTGTTGCCGCTGGTCAGATTGCCATGTGTAAAGGGGATTATTTCCCCCCCATACAGTGCGACGATCCAGTGCATTGGCCGGGCAAAGCGAACATCGAGATTTTCCCAGCGCATCGACTTCTTAAAAGTCAGGCCAGCGACCAGACGCGGCAGAACCTCGGTCAGCAGTGCCGTTGTCGGCCGCCCGGGCTCCTCTTTCTCGACAAACAGGTACTCACCCTTTTCAGTTGCCACCAGTTTCAGATCAGCAACAGCAACCCCCTGGCCCCGGGCAAAACCGATCGCGGCTTTGGTGGGATTCCCTTCACCATCATAGGCAATCTGCCTGGCCGGTCCCATCGCCTCAATACGCAAGGTCGGCTGATCTTCAGCGACATCACTCACAGCCAGCGCCAAACGGCGCGGCGTAGCAAAGGTTCTGATCTCGCCAAAATCCAGACGGGCGGCTTCCAGTTCTTTACGAATCATCCGCTCCAGATCAGCCATCGCCTTGGGCAGGAATCCCGCAGGAATCTCTTCAGTACCTATTTCAAGGAAAATTTCCTTAGCCATGCATTGCTCCGTTATGAATACTATTTTTCACGCCCGTTCGCTTTGCTCACTCAAGACGCAAAGGCGCAGAGAGAAACACGTTTTAATACTTTACAGGCCGCCAAAAAAAACAAAAAGTTACCAAAGTCACTGAGGACACAGAGGAACCCAAGGTCGAGAGTAAAACAAAAACTTCTAAAAAGGCTTCAAGCTGCTCACTAAAGATTTTTTTAAATAGTTTTCTTTCTTTGCGCCTTAGCGTCTTTGCGTTAAACCCAGCCTAAGTTCCTTAATCACTTCTTCAGAAGCGGAAAACCCATCTTCTCCCGCTGCGCAACATACGCCTCGGCACACAGCTTGGACAGGTTGCGTACCCGGCCGATATAGTGGGCACGTTCGGTTACCGAGATGGCGCCACGGGCATCAAGCATGTTGAAGGCATGGGAGCATTTCAGCACATAGTCGTAGGCCGGAAAGACAAGGGCCTTTTCTGCCAGACGGACGCTCTCCTTCTCGAACATGTCAAACAGCTGCAACATCATGCCGGTGTCAGCCTCTTCGAAGTTGTACGTAGAGAATTCCACCTCGGTCTGGTGATGGACATCACCGTACTTGATGCCGCCACCCCAGTCGAGGTCATAGACGTTGTCGACGCCTTGAATGTACATGGCGATGCGCTCGATGCCATAGGTCAATTCACCCGGGATCGGTTTGAGATCGATGCCGCCACATTGTTGAAAATAGGTAAACTGGGTAATCTCCATGCCGTCCAGCCAGACCTCCCAGCCGAGCCCCCAGGCACCGAGAGTCGGTGACTCCCAGTCATCCTCGACAAAGCGGATATCATGTTTGGCGGGATCAATACCGAAGCTTTTAAGGGAATCCAGGTAGAGCTCCTGGATATTCATCGGCGAAGGCTTGAGAAGCACCTGGAACTGATAGTAATGCTGGAGACGATTGGGATTGTTGCCGTAACGACCGTCGGTCGGGCGACGTGATGGTTCAACATAAGCGACATTCCACGGCTCCGGACCGAGGGCGCGCAAGAAGGTTGCGGGGTGAAAGGTGCCGGCACCTTTTTCCGTGTCGTAAGGCTGCTGAATAATGCAGCCATGGTTGGCCCAGTAATGCTGCAGGGCCATAATCAGTTCTTGAAAACTCACAATACCTCCAAGGCAAAAGGCCCGTAAGATAAACAATAGAACAAGGCATTTAACGCCCGTTCGCTTCGCTCACTCAAGGCGCAAAGAAAAACTAAGCAAGAGATAAAGAAAGAGAGCCTTTGGGGTAGCCCGTAACGTATTCTTTGCGCCTTGACGTTGATCTTTGCGACTTTGCGTTAAATTTTTAGCCAGGGTGAACTGGATTCAGTCAACCTGGAAACCGTATACAGTATACAAACAACAAGATTGGCATATTAGCTTGGGGTTCCTTCTCTGTCAAGGGATTAACCCTGCAAAAACCCTGCTTTAAGAGTCTTCATCCAGCGTCTCGATTGGGCTGAACCGGTGAAGGGAGGCCAGGGTCTTCAAAGGCCTGTGCAGATGGAGCTGCAAAGCATCGTTCAGCAACGCCTGACCCTCATGGCGGGAACGCGGGCTGAGCTTGAAATCAACAAAGCTTGTCAAAGGTGTCAGCAATATCCGGGCGAAAGTGCCGAGAGTCATGCGGTCGATCTTAAGCTTTGCCCGGCCGCTGTCACAAGCCGGGCAGAGGCTGCCGTCCGCTACTGCGGAAAAGCTGACCGACCCATTCGGCAAAGGACCGAAGCAGGCAGCGCAATGCTGCAGATGAGGGACGTAGCCCGCCAGCGACAGCAGGCGGATCTCCAACAACAGGCGCGCTTCGACGGAATAACCTGCACTGTCGAGGTGATCGAGAAAAGCCTGCAGCAGCAGGAACACCTCAACGCCTATACCCGACTCATCAAAGAGCACTTCGGTCAACTCACAACCGTAACCTGCCAGCGTCAAGGTTTCCAGGTCGCGTCGCAGTCCGGTACGCAAGTTGATGAGTTCAGCGTCGCGCAAGCTGATCAGATCACCTGAGCTGCGGGCGACCCAATGCAATTGCACCTCTGCAAAAGGTTCAAGAGCAGCGCCGAAACGCTTGCGACTCTTACGGGCTGCGCGAGCAAAGCCTTTAAGGCGACCATGGTCTGGAGTCAGGAAAGTCACGATCCGGTCAGCTTCACCGTAATCGGTATGGTGGAGGATGATAGCCTGGGAAATATTCGGATTCATTGGACACGGGAAATGCGTTTGGGTTTAGGCTGCAACGTGGACTGGCCACAACGAAAATTCAACAATACACGGTATTTTTTTGAAACACATTTTAAACTGGCTTGAGGTCATATCGTCAACTAGCCTCCACTATTTGCTTCTTATCGGCGACTGGCCTCCAGCCCAGTTTTTAGCGATGCTTAAACACCACGCAGGCAAGCCCAGATCGCAAATATCACACAAAATCAGTGTTGTATAGTAACGCACCCCAACTGTTCAAACCAAACAAATTGCAGGGTACACAGATTCTGCCTGGAAATGTTCATCAGATGCCCCAGCACATTCAAGTTTCCATATGCAAACTGCAAAGCCACGTCTGTATCTTCAACAAGCCAGGATCATCCAATAATTTACACAACTTACCAGCGTCACTCCTGCCCCAGTGATTTATAATGAGTATTATGTCCCCCGAAGTCCGAGCTCATGTTTCCAGAAGAATCAAGTCGGGATTCTCGATGTGGTCGATCAATCCATTGAGGAAGTGGTGGGCGGTCGCTCCATCGATGATCCGGTGATCGAAGGTCAGGGAGAGTGGAACCACGGGGCGCGCCACCACCTGCCCGTCCCGAACCACCGCCGTCTCCTCGATGCGCCCCACCCCGAGGATGGCGACTTCCGGGGGATTGGTGATCGGGGTCCCCCACAACCCTCCCAGGGCGCCGTAATTGCTGACGGTAAAGGTGCCTCCCTTGAGTTCGGACGGAGTGATCTTGCGCTCCCGGGCCCGGATGGCGAGGTCCTGAAGTGCAGCGGCAAGGTCCAGGATGCTCCTGCATCGGATATCGCGAATCACCGGAACCAGCAGACCTTCGGGGGTGTCCACGGCAAAGCCGATGTTGATTTTTTTGTGCAGAATGATTTCGCCCGCGGCCTCGTCAAACGTGCTGTTGAGCAGGGGGAAGCGCTCCAGTGAAAGGGTCAGGGACTTGACAATGAAGGAAAGATAGGTGAGACGGACTCCCTTCCTTTCCGCCAGGGCATGTTCGCGCTCCTTGAGATCGCGGAGGCTCTGGGCGTCGGCCCGCTCCATGATGGTGACGTGAACGGCGCTGCGGGCCGAGGCGGCCATCGACTTCGCCATGGCCTTGCGCACCCCCCTGAGAGGGATCCGCTCTTCCGCCGGCGCTTCCGGCGACTGGGCCGCGCGGATATCCGCCTCGGTGATGCGCCCCTGCGGACCGCTGCCGCGCAGCGCGACGAGCTCGACCCCCAGCTCTTCCGCCAGTTTGCGGTCGCGGGGGAGCGCCTGCGGACCGGCAGCCGGTCTGCCCGGCTTTTCCGCCTGCACCGCCTCTTCCTCCGGCGCTTCCTCCAGCTCTCCCACCACACCCAGCGCCCGAT
>JBPPMD010000393.1:0-3290 GCA_051305875.1 Desulfuromonadales bacterium
CAGAAAATCGTCCGCCGCCACCTCGCATCGCAGTCGGGCGAAACCCGCCCGACCTCCGTTCAATACGACACGCTCAAACCCCTCGTGCGGGATTGCAGCGTCGTGCTCTCCGCGCTGGCGACCGTCAGCAGCCGCAACGCCGGCGAAATCGAAAAGGCATTCCGGACGGGCGCGCACGATCTTGGGGCGATGGCCGACGGGCTGCAACTCCTGTCGCGCGCAGAATGTGGGCTGGAACAACTCGATACCGCGCTCGACCGTCTCGCGTTGGCCGCGCCGCAAATCAAAAAAAATTTGATCGAAGCCTGCGGGCAGGTCGTCGGCGCGGACGGCTTGATCCAGGAACGCGAAGCCGAATTGCTCCGCGCCATCGCCGACACGCTGGATTGTCCGATCCCGCCGTTTGCGGAGTTTGCCGAAAGCTAAACAAAGGAAACATGGCCATGAAAGAATCAAAAACAATAGCCACGAAAAAAGAAATGTCGCCAATAGTAAACTTCAGCACTGGTGAAGGTTTACAGTTGTTTTTGGCGATCCCTGCAACCCAACAAAAGGAGACCACACCATGAGCGAAACAGTAACCGTAACCGTTACCTATGCCACAGCAGATGCCATGAAAAACACGGTGAGTGAGCTTGTAGCAGCCAGAATTCCCGAAGAGAAGTTTTTCGTCGATAAGGAAAAACTACAGATTAAGGTCATTACCCCGAAGGATACCAAGTCGACGATCGAAGAGCTTTTAAATCGGCACAGCACGAATAAAACCAGTGCCTGAAGTTGATTGGATGCCGCGCTCGATCGCCTCGCGTTTGCCGAGTCGAGGCGCACGGTAGGTGATATTCCACCTCCAGAACCGGTTGGGCGCGGTGGCGACAAGTACCGGGCGGACGAGGCCGGCGTCTTGGCCTTGCCCCAACGGGCCAGTGGTCTCGCTTCGCGCAAGACCCGGTAAAAGCTCGATTCCGAGGCCAGCCAGCGCCCTTCATCAGCGAGTTGCGGCGCGACCTGCCTGGGGGGGCAGGTGAGCGCCCCCCAGAGCGCCTGAACCCTTTTTTCGGCACCAACAGCGCTGCCGCCTTGGCCAAGGCCCTTTCTTTGCGATACAGTTCTCTTTGGAGTTGCTTTGATCGTCTAGAGACTCGCAAAGATGAAGCCAAAGTCGAGCCTAAGCCTATAGCCACAAGATGAGCAAGCGGTTGAATTTACGAGTAACGCGAAAATACTTGGTAACGGGAATCAAAAGACAGTAACCGACCACAACAACCAAGAAAGAAACCTTACCATGCAAGACCACATTGCACATTCCGGAGCTTGGGGGCTAGCCTTGATCGTGATCGTGGTGGCCTCGTGGTTTCTATACCGCTATCTCGCTCCCAAGACCTGGAAGGAGTGGGCCAGTGCCGGCGTGGTCCAAGCCTTCATCATTGCCCTTTATGCGGAGATGTATGGCTTCCCCCTCACCATCTACCTGCTAGTCCGGTTCTTCGGCCTCGATCAGACGAACCTCAACGCCAATCTTTGGTCCACGCTGCTCGGTTTCGGTGAAACGGGCATGATGATCTCGATGCTCCTCGGTTATGTGCTCCTGTTCGCCGGCATCGGGATATTCATGGAGGGATGGCGCGAACTTCATCGCGCTCGAAAGGAAAGCCGGCTGGTCACGGATCGCCTCTACGGGCTGGTGCGGCACCCTCAATATACCGGGCTTTTTATCGCGCTTTTCGGCGAGGGTGTCGTGCATTGGCCGACTATTTTTTCTGTCGTTCTTTTCCCCATCATCGTTCTCGCCTATTTCCTGCTGGCGAGAAGCGAGGAGCGCAAAGTGATGGAACAGTTCGGCGATGAATATCGCGTTTACCGGAAGCGCGTGCCGATGTTCATCCCGCGCTGGGGGCAATGGCGCAAGCTGGCCACGACGTGAAGCGACACCCCGCCGCGGAAGGAATAAAATCAATGAAAACATCAGCCATCGTGCCGATCAACAATACCGGGACCCATCCGCCTCACAACCCTGCTGCACGGGCTGGTCGTCGAGTCGATTCTGAAAACCAGCATGCCCATTCCGAAGTTGCATTGGGATTGGTCACCACGTTCATCCTTGGTTGGTTTGCGGGAGTTTTGATCGCGGGCTACATAATCTGAGCCTTCACACCCGGAAAGAGGAATAGCATGAAAAATACTCCCGACAGAACTTCGAAATACCGGGCGGACAGTCTTTCGCTCATCGGCGCTGTTGCCTTGGGGACCGGTGTCATGATCGGCGCCGGGATCTTCGCGCTGACCGGCCAGATGGCGGAGATGACCGGAAGCCTGTTTCCCCTGGCGTTTCTTTCCGCCGCGCTGATTGTCTCGTTCAGCGCTTACTCCTACGTCAAATTGTCGAATGCCTACCCCTCCGCCGGCGGCATCGGCATGTACCTGGAGAAAGCGTATGGCCGCACCCTGACAACCGCCTTTCATGCCCTGTTGATGTATTTTTCCATGGTGATCGCCCAGAGCTTCCTGGCGCGGACCTTTGGTGCCTACACCTTGCAGTTGTTCGAAATCGATGACAGCAGCCTGCTGGTTCCTGTTCTGGGGGTAGGACTGTTGCTGGCGGCTTTTCTGATCAACTTGTCCGTTAATCGTGTGATCGAGGGGGTCGCGTCGGTCCTCGGCTTTATCAAGATTGGCGGCATCGTTCTTTTTGGCGTGGTCGGGGTGCTGGTAGCGGACGCGGTGGAAGTGAATTTCTCAGCGGCGGATCCCGGCGCGTCGTTGACCGGTTTTCTCGGTGCAACGGCGCTCGGCATTCTGGCCTTCAAAGGCTTTACAACCATTACCAATAGCGGTTCGGAGCTGAAAGATCCGCACCGCAATCTGGGCAGAGCCATCATGATCTCAATCGCTCTCTGTGTGGTGATTTACGCGCTGGTGGGCTTTGCGGTCGCCAGCAACCTGTCGCTGCAAGAGATCATCGCCACGCGCAACTACTCGCTGGCCGCTGCCGCCAGGCCGGCACTTGGGGAATACGCGGTCTGGTTTACTGTGATTCTGGCCATGCTGGCCACCGCCGGCGGCATCATCGCCAGCATTTTTGCGGTGTCAAGAATGTTGGCCATGCTGACCGAGATGAAACTGGTTCCTCATCGTCACTTTCACATGCCCGGCAGCATCCAGAAGCATACGCTGGTCTATACGGTTGTCCTGGGTCTGCTGCTGACGGCATTTTTTGATCTGACCCGCATCGCGGCGCTGGGCATCATCTTTTATCTGATCATGGATATCGCCATTCATTGGGGTGTGCTGCG
>JBPPMD010000031.1:0-2155 GCA_051305875.1 Desulfuromonadales bacterium
GGTTCGGTTCATGGTGTCCCTTTCAACGGCTCACCAGGAACTGTAGCATAGTGAAAATTGCGGGTCTATATCCCAGGCCATGGCTGTTATCATTTATACATAGGAGGCTGCCGGACTATCCATGAACCGGCTGCAAATTCAGCTGTTTGGCCCATATTTCAGCTCCTTTTTGCTCTATAGCTACGGCTATGGAGCTGCAAACGAGCAAAAATCTGTTCTCAAACATCCAGATTTTCGCTTCGGTCTGTATAGCCCGGCAGCCTCCTGGTCGCAAAGAACTTGAAATCATCGCTTTGCCCAAGTAGTGTGACCTGATCACGCCAAAATTTCTTACGTACCTGTTTATGTGTTCAGGACCTTATTAAGGAGTCTCCTTCATGTTGATCGTCATGCATCATTCGGCAACCGATGAGCAGGTTCAAGCTGTAACTAATGCTGTAGAGGCCATGGGCCTGATCGCTGAGCCGATTCCCGGCAGCTTGAGAACTGCCATCGGTGTGCTTGGCAACCAGGGTTATGTTGACGATACGACGATTCGTGAGCTCCCCGGGGTCCGCGAGGTCATCCATGTCAGTAAGCCCTACAAGTTGGTTTCACGTGATTTCCACCCCGAGTCCTCGGTTGTCGAAGCC
The DNA here is from genome assembly GCA_051305875.1 of Desulfuromonadales bacterium. Taxonomy (GTDB): domain Bacteria; phylum Desulfobacterota; class Desulfuromonadia; order Desulfuromonadales; family BM103; genus M0040. The sequence continues at coordinate 633 of JBPPMD010000031.1, forward strand.
GGAGGCGTCAAGTTCGGCGATGGTCAGCCGCCGGTGATTATCGCCGGGCCATGCTCGGTGGAGAGCGAGGAGCAGATGCTGGCTGCCGCTCGGCTGGTCAAACAGCATGGCGCGCATATGCTGCGTGGAGGCGCTTTCAAGCCACGCACCGGGCCCCACAGTTTCCAGGGATTGGGAGTCGAGGGTTTGAAATACCTGCGCCAGGCGGGGGATACGGAAGGTCTTCCGGTGATTACCGAGGTTATGCGTATCGAACAGCTTGAAACGATCTGTCGTTTTGCAGACGTTCTCCAGGTCGGTGCCCGTAATATGCAGAACTTCGACCTGCTCAAGGAAGTGGGCAAGACCGGGCATCCGGTTCTGCTCAAGCGTGGTATGAGTGCCACTATCGAGGAATTCCTCTCTGCTGCAGAGTACATCCTCGCCGAAGGCAATGCGCGAGTCATCCTCTGTGAAAGGGGAATCCGGACTTTCGAACGGGCTACGCGCAATACCCTTGACCTGAGTATTGTGCCGCTGATTCGTGAAATGAGTCATCTGCCGATCGTGGTCGACCCCAGCCATGCGACCGGGCGACGCAGCCTGGTCGGGCCGATGGCCAAGGCAGCTATTGTGGTCGGTGCACACGGGGTTATGATTGAAGTTCATCCGGATCCGGACCGGGCTCTCTGTGACGGTGCCCAGAGCCTCAACGGTGACGATTTCAGCAAGTTGGTCGCCGAGCTTGTTCGCTTGCAGGAACTGCTGGAATCAGCCTAGACTTCAGCCGGTTAGTTTTATCAAAACTCATCCCGGCAGATAATTTCCAAAGAAATGGTATTAAATGGTATCATGTAAATCTATCAGAACCGAATACCATACAAAGGAGGATTTATGGGAACTCATTACATTACAGCGGACTGTACGACCTGTGGTACCTGCGAGCCTGTCTGTCCCGTGAATGCCATCAGTGAAGGTGATCCCTACGTTATAGATAAAGAAACCTGCACCGACTGTGGTGCATGTGATGACGTATGCCCGGTGGATGCAATCAAATGGGAAGAAACGGCCTCTTGATCCTGCCCGATGGTTAGGAGACTGTCGGGGACTATAAGGGCCGAAGCGAAAATTTGGATGTTTGAGAACAGATTTTAGCTCTTTTGCAGGTTTATAGCCGTAGCTATGGACCAAAAAGGAGCTGAAATATGGGCCAAACAGCCGGATTTGCAGCCGGCTCATGGATAGTCCGACAGACTCCTAGAGACCGGAAGTTTTGGTAAATGGCTTTGGGCTCTGGCCGCCAGGGGCAGCTCGTGCCCGGAACGATCGAATCTTATGCCCCGTGACTAACCGCCCAGTTCAAACAGCGTGATCTCAGGGCGGCAGAAAAGTCTTAACGGCATGACGCTGGTCCCGACACCGCGGCTGACATAAAGTGGGATCCGGTGTTCGCTGACCTGGTAGAAGCCAGACACGAAGCGGCCGGAATAGCGTGGCAGGTAGAGAGGCGGCAGAAACGGCAGACGGACCTGGCCGCCGTGGGT
>JBPPMD010000044.1:0-9666 GCA_051305875.1 Desulfuromonadales bacterium
ACTTTTTAAAGCAGGCTAATAACCAAAACAAGGGTTAGCCACCAGCCACCAAGCTTGGTGGCAAGCACTACCGCCAACCAACCTCATTTGACGATGCGCCGCACCATCAGGGCTATGGCCAGGGGCAGCAAAATGGCGGTGGCTGCCAGCAGGTAGAGCAGGCTCAACCACAGTGATGCCGACCAAAACTGCAGGGCGCAGCCGCGCACCAGGGCGACCAGATGCGTCAGCGGCAGCAGTTGCGCGACAGACTGGGCCCAGCCGGGAAGGTTCTGCAGCGGGAAGAACGTGCCGCTGAACAGGACCATCGGCGTGATACCGAGGAAGATCGGCAGATTGAAGGTTTCGATCCCAGGCACCAGGGCGGTGCAGATCATGCCGAGCGCTGCGAACAACAGGCCGCCGAGCAGCGCGATGGGGATCAGCAGCAAGGCTCCGGGGAACTCGAACAGGCCACACAGGGAGATGACCGTACCCATCAGCGTCGTCGCGATCACCGACTTGGTTGCCGCCCAGAGCATTTCCCCGAGAATGATTTCTTCAAGGTTGAGCGGCGTGGCAAGCAACGCGTCGAAGGTCTTCTGATAGTACATGCGTACGAAGCTGTTATAGGTGCATTCGAAAAAAGCATTGTGCATGATCGCGACCGAGACCAGTGCCGGGGCGATGAAATCGGTGTAGGAAAGCTGTCGACCGGCATACTGCAGTTCGCCAACCAGTACGGCAAGGCCGACACCGAAAGCAAGAATATAGAGCAGCGGCTCAATCAAAGGTGGCAGGAAGGAGATCTTCCAGGTGCGCCGGTAGACGCTGAAGTTGCGCTGCCAGACTCGCAGGGTGCGGTGGCTTATTTGCTATGGTTTCGGCCAGTTCATTCGCGCAGCTCCCGTCCGGTCAGCTTCAGAAACAGGTCCTCCAGGCTTGCTGGCCGCAGCGTACAGCCTTCAGCCCTGACCTGGCTGGTCAGATTGAAAAACAGCTGGTCGCCGTCATCGAGATAGACCAGCAGTCGATTGCCGAGGTCTTCGACCCGGCACTCCTCACCGGCAAGAAAATCGCGCACATGCTGGTCGGGCTCAGTAATTTCCAGAACCGAGTGGCCGACCCGCTCGCGTATCAGCGCCAGTGGCTTGCCTTCGATCAGGATCCGGCCGTGATCGACAATCACCAGGCGGTCGCAAAGCCGCTCGGCCTCTTCCATGTAATGGGTGGTGAGCAGAATCGTCAAGCCCTGCCCTTTTAGTGCGGCCAGCTTATCCCAGAGCAACTGACGGCTCTGCGGGTCCAGGCCGGTGGTCGGCTCGTCGAGGATCAACAGGTCGGGGTTGTTGACCAGGGCGCGGGCCAGCATCAGACGGCGTTTCAGGCCACCGGAGAGGACCGAAATCCTGTCTTTGGCGCGGCCTTGCAGCGCGAAGAATTCCAGAAGTTCGTCGGCACGCTGTTGGGCCTGAAGTTTGGGAATGGAGAAATATCGGGCATAACCCACCAGATTGTCACGAACACTCAGGTCGGGGTCGAGAGAGTCCTCCTGCTGACAGAGACCGATGCGTTTCTTGATCTCGCGAATGTCGCGATCGATATCGAGGCTGAAGAGCTCCAGGGTCCCCGCATCGCGCGGGGTGTAGCCATAAAGCATGCGGATGGTGGTGGTCTTGCCGGCGCCATTGGGACCGAGCAGGCCGAAGCATTCACCCTTGCGCACAGCAAAGGTGACGCCATCAACAGCGGTCAGATCGCCGTAATGTTTGCGTAGTGATTCGACCCGGACGATATCCATTGCAAGTCTTTCCTTTACGGCGGTTTTATAACCCAAAAAAAGGGTTAACGCAGACGCAAAGAACGCAGAGGAAAAACGAGGATTTTAATGAAAAACTCCAATTGTGACCATTATTCTCAGCGTCTCCGCGTCTTTGCGTTAATGAATTGCTTAAACTGAACTTTGCCTTTGTTTGGGTTATAGAACCGTTCTTTAATGCGATTGAGTATGCAGCAGACCAGCGAGGCTGGTGTTCAATCAAATTTAATCAGGTAGTAGAGGTCGACACCGCTTTCGACGCCGAGCGTCGATTCGACCTCCCACTTCTCGGACAGGCGTTTGCGCAGGGTCACCCCGCCCGTGCCGGAGAACAACCCCTGGATGTCGATTTCGCTGATCCCCAGATCGGAGAACGTCCCGCCGTATCCGGGAAACAGGGCGCCGGCGCCGATCATCAGGGCATCTTCACCCTCCTGTCCTGCGCGCATCGGCCGACCCATGAAAATATAGCCCAGAATATCCCGCTCCGGCATAGCCGGCTGAGAATAGAGGGTGACCACCGGGGCCTCGGCGGTGCCGGTGACCTGCACCCCCGCCTGAACTGTCCCCACATCGCGGGTCGCCAGGATGTTCAACCTCGGGTTGTCGACCGGACCACCGGCAAAAGTTAACACCCCCTGCTTGATGTCGAGATTTGCCCCATAGGCCTTGTAGACGCCTTCGGCCAGGGTGATCTCTCCAAAAAACACCACCTGATTCTGGTCATTAAGAGTGATCCTGCCGCCGCCCTGAAGCCGGGTTGCTACGCCGGCAGTTCTGATCCATACACGCTCGCCGAGTTCGACGGCAACCTGAATATCGGCATCAATCGGCAAGGCCTTGCGACGCTCCTGATCTTCGCCGGCGATGACCACATCGCTGCTGGGCAAGACCTCTGGTGCAGTCTCTGCTTCAAGCAGGCTCATCTCCGGAATCAGCAGACGGCCTTCAAGCCGAAGCTTTTCAAGATCACCGCTCAGGGTCAGCTCAGGGCTGCACAGCACTTGCAGTTCCGGGAAGTTATAGGCCTGCAGACGCTCGCCCTCAACCGTCAGCCGGTAATGCTGCAGCTGCCAGCGAGCGAAATCGATCACGCCTGTCCCCCTCAGCGTTCCCGGACCGGATCGCAAAGAGAACTCCTCGATTTTCAGCTGCGTTCCATGCAGAACCGTACGTATTTCGAAATCTTCGATAGTGACACCGGTCGCCGGCACATAAGCACCGGCTTCAAGCAGTGCCAGATCACCGGAAAAAACCGGATCCTGCCAGCTGCCGGTGACCTGCAGGTCGCCCTTGATCAGGCCGTGCAGATCCTGAATCAGCCCCGGGGCAAGCGCAGCCAGCATCCCGGTCGCATGCAGCTGTCCCTGCAGGGAAGCCTGCAGCGCACCATCTTCGACAAAGTCGATCGGCCAGAGGGCCGGCAGGGGCAGTTGCCAGTTGCCACGCAACTGTCCTTCTCTGGCCAGCTGCAATGCCAGCGAACCGATGAGGTGGTCGCCCTGCCACTGCCACTTGACATCTGCCTGCGGCACCTGGATATCGATCTGACCTCCGGGATTATGCAGCGTCAAACTGCTGCCTGCGAAGTTAAGCTGTCCATCCATAAAAATCTGGCCATCGTCCTGCCAATAACCGCCGGATTTGCCATGGACGGCACCAACGAGCGCCACCTTGTCCGGCAACACGGGATTGAGCGACTGGAGGTTGAAGTTGTCGATGCTTAAATCGATCTGGCCAGAAGCCGGCCACGCAAAGCGAGGGGCATCCGTCGAGGTTAAATTCAGGTCGAGAATGCCCTTATGAACACCTTCGACATGCGCGGTTAAGTGAAAACCCTGGTCATTCCAGTTCAGATCGGCGAGCAGCGACCGCAATCCGACCGGCTGGTTCTTCTGCTGCATAAGCCCGTCGGCCGAGACCGTGGCGCTGACATGCAGAAGCTGTCCTCCCCGAATTTCAAGTTGTGCACGACCATCGCTGAAGCCCTGTACTTCAAGATCTTTGCGGATCCTGCTGATGCGCTCCAGGTTCACCCCCTGCCAGCGCATATCCAGGGAAAGCTGTTCAGGCGGCCACTGCCAGCTCAGCGGCGCGGATGAATGGGCGGCGAGTTCGAAGTGCTCGCCGGTGTCGCTCTCGGCGTCAACGTTGAGATCAAGACCATCATTCAGCCAGACAGCTTCTGCTGACAGAGCAGGGATTGTGACCACTGAAAGTTCGTTCTGCAGCTCGGCATCGGCTGTCAGTCGGGCCTTCAGGGAGACAGGTTGTTGCGCAGCCATCTCCAGGAGCAGATCACCGGAGCTTTGGCCAGAGACTTTGAGCGACGGCCGCAGATAAGCGAGCCAGTCATGACTAAGTGCATGCCAGGACAAGGCCAGCTGCGCATTCGTCGTGCTCCCCCAATTGGTGACCTTGAGAGCCAGGCGTTCGCCACGGCGACTGACCACGGAAAAGTCTTCAAGATTGATCACCCCCGACTGCCAGGTGATACGAGCCGGATCCTCGAGATTCCAGGTACCAAGTTCCGGAACCTCTCCGGACAATGCCTGCAATTGCGCCTGCCAGACCTCATCCCGGTACTGACCGGCCAGCTGCAAAGCAAGGTCGACACCCAGACCGTTGGCCATGACCTGCACATCATGCTGCTCGAGGGTGCCACTCATGACAACTTGCAGGCGCTCGGCCAGCAGTTCGCCATACTGAAAATTCTGGCCGTCAAGATCCAGCGCCAGCGGTGCCTGCTGTGCCAGGTGGCGGGCATTGAAGCTCAGACTGGCGAATGACGTGTCCTTCCAGACGATATTCGCAGCCGAACCCTGGACTTCCCCGGTCAGGTAACCATCAACCCAGCGCAGCCAGCCTGACGCCGTCAGCTCGCCGGCGAGGTCCGGATAGAAGGGACTCAGATCGGCGACAGCAAGATCCAGTTCGAGACGCTCGGAAGGTTTCCCCCGGGCGATCACCCTGGCGCCTTCGCCGGTCAGGTCAAGGTCGATTTCACGCAGACCGCCATCCTGCCAATCAGCGGCAACTTGCCCGACGATAGCATACCCGCGCAGCTGACCTTCATGGATGACCGCTCCAAGGCTGGCCTGCAGAGGGCTGCCGTCATAGGGGACCAGCAAATCACCGGACACATCGAGTCGGGTCCGCCCATCCAGCTCCTTGATCAGGACTCCGGGGTCGAGGCCGTTGCCGGTCAACTCGCCATTCATGCGGTAGGAATCGATCCAGGCGAGCTGCAGATCTCCGGCCAGGTCGCCGTTCAGATACCTGCCTTGCAGATTGTCGAAGCGAATGCCCTGCCAGGAGCCCCGAGTCTCGGCGGTCAGCCAGACGTTGTCATCATCGTCTGCGACCTTGCCGAAGCGAACCGGCCCGGAGAAACCGTTCCAGTCGCCATCAACAGAGATTTGTGCCGGAAAATCGATCGGTACAGCGATATCCCGGAACAGCTGCGGTTTAATCAGCGTGTCCGGGAGGTGGACATCTGCCGTCATTTGCAGATGAGGCTGCTGCAGGTCCCAATCGAACGCGCCGCGCAGCTGAACAAAGGGAGAAAGATAGCTGAATTCCGGGGCCTTAAGCTGCTTCCTGGACCAAAGATAACTTCCTGAAATTTCGTCGGCGATGACAACGCCGCCGCCATCTTTCTGCAGGGCGACTCCCTGAACCTGCAAGTGGTCGATCTGCACTGACAGCCAGACTGGCAGAAAGGCTAGATTGCTTACGGCAAACGGCGACACGTTCACCGCGACCGCCCTGCCCTCCGCCTGGTCAGCGTCAGCCGTCGTCCGGATCACCAGTTGATCGACTTCCAGAGTACGGATAATCAGCTTTTGCTGCAGTAAACTGAAAGGCTCCCATTCCAACCGGAAGTGCTGGACGGTCAGCTCTCCATTTGGCCAGGCGACCACGCAGTCGCCGACAAGCAGCTCATCTGCCAGCCGACCCTCCAATTGTCCGATCGTGATCTGCACGTCGGCTGCGTCAGCGATTGTTTCGATCAGCCATGACGCTCCGGCCGTAGAGCGCAGCAGCCAGCTGCCGAAGCCGATCACGGTCAGGCCGAGCAACACCAGCAGCACACAGATTGACAGAATCCAGCGTCTCATATGTCAAACCCGACGCTCAGATGGATACGCAGGCCAAACCCGCCCTCGCTGACGCGGTTGGCCAGGTCGATCTTTATCGGTCCGATCGGCGTGTAGCGACGTACGCCGATGCCGGCACCGCTGACAAACGTCATCGCTTCGCTCGCGTTGAAGGCACTGCCGATGTCGTAGAAGACCGCCAGGCCCCAGTTGTTGTTGAGAGCGTACTCGCCTTCGATACTGCCGACCAGCATGGAGTCGCCGCCGATCACATCGTTGTTTTCGTCACGCGGCCCCTGCGACTTATAGGCATAACCGCGCACACTGCTGTCGCCGCCGACGAAGAAACGCAGGGAGGGAGGAATCTCACTGATTTCTTTATCCTTAATCGTGGTTGCAGCCTCCACCCGGCTGTGCAAGGTGAAGCGGCGGCCGAGCGGCCACATGAAACTCCCTCCCCCGAGAGCCTGGCCGAGCGTGACATCGGATAAGGGTCCATCGTAGCTGCCGCGCACTTCGAAACGCAGCTGATACCCGGCCTTCGGGTTGATCAGGTCATCGTAGGAGCGCTGATAGTAGCGCATGCCTGGAATCAGCAGGCGAGAGAGATTATCATCCGTACCGACCTCACTGTCCTCCCGGGAATAGCGCAGATAGATCGAACCGGTTTTACCGCTGCCGAGACCGAAAGTCTGCTCCAGTTCGGTATAGATGATCTGGGTTTTGTAGGTATCAAGGTCCTCCTGACGGGCACCGATTGAGGCGATAAGGTTGTTGTCGGAGCTGCCCGCCTGGGGGATGGAGTAGCTGGTCTCCAGGAACTGGGCCTTCTCGGCCAGAGACAGATCGAAGGTGTATAGGTCCGGGCGATCAAAGGCCTGGGTGTTCTGGTAGTTAAGCGAGATGCGGGCCCCGGTGTTGGTTCCGTAACCGATGCCCGGCCGCAAACGCTGCTGCGCAGCGGCCACCAGCTTGATGTCGACCGGCACCCTGTTCTCCTCGGCCTGGTCGATACGCGGCACCATCAGGACTTCGTCAAAGCGGTTCGCCTGGTAGAAGTTGATGCGGGTCTGGTGTAACTCGCGATGCGAAAAGACGTCGCCTTCGGCAAAACTAATGAACCTGCGCAGGAAGGTTTCATCAAAACGATCGGTCCCGCCTTCGAACTCAGTGGGTCCGAAACGGTAGAGTGCTCCGGTATCCAGCTCCAGTTCGATATCTGCCGCATCCTCTGTCGGGTAGACCGTGATCCGATGAGTTGTGTATGCGGCCTTCAGGTAACCCAGGTCGATCGCTTTGCGCTGCAGTTCCTTCTTGCCTGCTTCATAGAGTTCGTGGTGCAGCACATCTCCCTGCTTGAGGGGAAAGCTGCGGCGATCAGCTTTCAGCTCTGCCTCGTCGGCGCCCGTGCCGACCAACTGCAAGGTCAGCTGCCGTACCCTGGCCGGAACGCCGGGGGTGACCTGAACGTCGATACGATAGAGATCGGCTGTCTCCTGCAGTTCGGTCTTGATCTCGCTGCGGTAATAACCGAAAGGCTGCAGAGCCTTCTCAACCTGGCTGGGGATCTTGTCGACAAAGCGCAGCAGCCAGCGCTGATCGACCTGTCCGGCGCGCACGATGCCCGGAGGCAGTTCGAGAACCGCTTCGACATTCTGCTTTTCCTGCCCGGTCACGCCTGAAACATTGACTGCGACATCCGAGGGCAAGGCAAACACCGATGTCGGCAAAGCCATTGCCAGCACGCAGGAAAAAACGCAGCATTTTACTCTGAGGAAGAGCAGAGACATCGACCTGGCAGCTCCGAATATTCGTATCAAGTTTATAAAATCCCTAAAACCTGTTTAAACCCGATGCGTGACATTACTCTCATCGCAACTGTAACCTGTCATTTTAGGAGGCTTTCGGACGATCCGGACCGAAGCGAAAATTTGGATGTTTGAGAACAGATTTTAGCTCGTTTGCAGCTCCATAGCCATAGCTATAGAGCAAAAAGGAGCTGAAATATGGGCCAAACAGCCAAATTTGCAGCCGGTTCATGGATTGTTCGACAGTCTCCTGGTGAGATTCGCCTGAATGCCAAGCAGAACCAGCCCGGAATACAAGAAAAACCGGTCAAAAAGTGACCATGCGCCAATTGTAAAAAATTCCACCGGAGCAAGTTTGCATAAAACATATTATCATATACTAAAACCCAAGCCCCACGACCAGAGAAATGGCGGATAATTGCATCGACTGGCCCCGACTGGGGACTGCCCTTTCAGGTTTAAAGATGTAAAACTCGTAGTCATCCACCAATGTTGCATGGCCGTTAAGATAGGCCGCAGCGTTCATCAGCAGAATCCGCACATTTTTTATGGAATGTGTAGACCTGACCCTTAAGTCACAGCCTCCAGCCTCCAGCCTCCAGCCTCCAGCCTCCAGCCTCCAGCATTATTCCTGCTTTGCGGTAGAATATAACAACATCAAAAAACTTCAGTGACACCAAAACTTGAGCTCGACAAAAATCATGCCCGGAAACGGAGCAACCAAGTATGACGTTAATCGCTGTTCCCAACGAGACAAGCACGAGGGATAAACGTACCGCACTAACCCCGGACAATGCCGGCAAGCTGATACGCTTTGGTGCCGAGGTTCTGGTGGAGGCCGGACTCGGCTCCGGCTGCGGCTTTGCCGATGAGCAGTACCGCGAGGCAGGCGCCAGGGTGACCGATGGGCGGCAGACCCTGCTCGCTGAGGCCGATATTGTCCTGCGCGTACATAAACCGAGCGTCGATGAAATCGCGCAACTTAAGCGGGGGGCCATCCATATCAGTTATCTCGACCCGTTCAATGAACGGGCGCTGGTCGAGGCTCTCAAGGATCGGCAGATTACCGCGATCAGTATGGAGATGATCCCCCGGACAACACGTGCGCAGAAAATGGACGCTTTGAGCTCCCAGGCCAGCCTGGCCGGGTATGTTATGGTGATGCAGGCGGCCAACCGGCTGAACCGCATTCTGCCGATGATGATGACGCCGTCCGGCACGATCAAGCCGGCCAGGGTGTTCATAATCGGCGCCGGGGTCGCCGGCCTGCAGGCAATTGCCACTGCCAAACGTCTCGGTGCGCGGGTGACCGCTTTTGACACGCGGGCGGTCGTAGCGGAGCAGGTTGAATCACTGGGGGCGAGCTTCCTGAAGATCGACCTGGGTGAAACCAGCCAGACCAGCGACGGCTATGCCCTGCAGTTGACACCGGAGCAGTTAGCCAGACAGCAGCAGGGGCAGGCTGACGAAATCGCCAGATCCGATATCGTCGTCACTACGGCCCAGGTGTTCGGGCGCAAGCCGCCGGTGCTGGTGACCCGTGACATGATCCGACGCATGCTGCCGGGGAGCGTGGTCGTCGACATGGCCGCAGAAAGCGGTGGCAATATTGAAGGCTCGGTGGCCGGCGAGGTGGTTGAAGTCGATAATGTGGTCATCGTCGGCAGCGGCAACTGGTCAGGTCAGGTGAGTCGCGATGCCAGTAACATGTACTCCAACAACCTGTTCAACCTGGTCAACGAGTACTGGAACGCTGAGCAGAAGATATTCGAACTCGATCTGGACGACGATATCCTGTGCGGCTGCGTGATCACCCATGCCGGTGAAATCGTCAATGAGTCCATCCGCAAACAGTATGCATAAGGAGAGCATATGGAGCTGGTCTATCTGACATTTATCCTGATCCTGGCCATCTTCCTCGGTTTTGAACTGATTCAGAGAGTGCCGGCTACCCTGCATA
>JBPPMD010000371.1:0-18355 GCA_051305875.1 Desulfuromonadales bacterium
TGCTGACAACTGTAGATCGTCTTTTGTTTCAAGTTAAACCCTTAGCTTATGATGTGATAAATGGGTTATTCTAGGCTTGTCGACAAAGACTGTCAACGTTGGGGCGCGAATGACTTGCCAGAAGCATCCAAGCCGGCCTAAAATGATTAATTGACTATTGGAGACATCAATTGGCGAACTTGTCCTTGAAATACGGCTCAAAAATCCTGCACCTTGACCTGCCGGCACGTCTTGTAACCGTTGAGGCTCCGCAAAACCTGCCTGATCCGACGGCCGAGATTCACAGAGCGCTGACAAAGCCACTCGGTACGTCACTCTTGGCGGAGATTGTCCACCCTGGCGAACGCGTGGTTATCGTCACTTCAGATATTACCCGCTATACCGGCAGCGAACTCTACCTGCCGATTCTGGTCGAAGAGCTGAACCGTTGCGGTATTGCCGACCAGGACATTGAAATTGTCATCGCACTCGGCATCCACCGCAAACAGTCGACAGACGAACATCGAAAAATTCTCGGGCCTCTTTTCGGTCGCATCGCCGTGTATGATCACGAATGCGACGATCCGGAACAGATGGTTGACCTCGGCCGGACCTCATCAGGGCTGCCGGTGCAGATCAACCGGCGAGTCATGTCCGCGGATCGGCTGATCGTAACCGGCACTATTGGTTTGCATTATTTTGCCGGTTATGGTGGCGGCCGCAAGAGCCTGGTTCCCGGCGTCGCCAGTCGTGCCACCTGCATGGCAACCCACTTTGCCATCTTCAACCCGCCGGAGCAGGGTGGTCGCAACACGAAAGCCTGTACAGCCAGACTGGATGGCAACCCTGTGCATCTGGCGATCCTTGAAGCTGCCAAGAAGATCAAACCGGACTTTTTACTGAACACGGTGCTGACAACCGACAAGCAGATTGTCAGAGTCTTCTGCGGTGAGCTGGAACAGGCGCACCTGGCCGGTTGCGAACTGGCGCAGCACCTGTACACGGCCCACCTTGAACAGCCGGCCGACTTGGCGATTGTGTCCTGTGGCGGCCACCCCAAGGACATCAATTTCATCCAGGCCCACAAGGCACTCGATTACGGCGTGCAGGCCGTGCGCCCGGGTGGTACGGTGATCCTGCTGGCCGCTTGCCCGGACGGTTTCGGCAATGCCAGCTTTTTCGACTGGTTCAGTTACGAAGATCTGGACATCTTCGAAAAAGCCCTGCGCAGCCATTACGAAATCAACGGCCAGACTGCCTGGTCGACCCTGTGCAAGGCCCGCACCTGGCGTGTTATACTGATCAGTGAATTCGATCGTGAGCAAACCGGGAAGATGGGCATGGAGAAAGCCGACGATCTTGACGAGGCGCTGCAGATGGCTTACAAGCAGCTACCGAAGAATCCGCAGATCGTGGTCATCCCGGATGGCGGGACGATATTGCCAGTCATAAAAGCGGCAAGATAACCATTATGTTCGCCACCAAGACACCAAGTCACCAAGACGCCAAGAAGAGATTTTGAGCTAATAGTAATTATTAAAATTTGGCATTTCGAACAATCCAGAGGACACTTCAAGCTTTTCTCCGTGTCTTGGCGCCTTGGTGGCCAGCTTTTGTTGCAGTAACTCGGCATAAACGAAACCCTGCGAGGCTCAAAAAAATCGCACATCTCACATCGAAAGAGCCCTGACAATGCTTACTGAACAAATCATAAAGGAATTGCGGGCCATCGTCGGCAAGGACAACGTCGCGACCAGTAAAGCCGAGCGCATCTGTTACTCCTACGATGCCACACAGCAAAGTTTTCTTCCCGAAGCAGTCGTCCATCCCGGATCAGCGGAAGAGATCAGCGACATCCTCAAGCTGGCCAATCGTGAGTTGATTCCGGTCTTCCCCCGTGGAGCCGGCAGTGGTTTTACTGGCGGTTCTTTGCCGACCAAGGGCGGTCTCGTGCTTTGTACGGAACGCCTGGACCGGATTCTGCAAATTGACGAGGAGAACCTGATCGCTATCGTGGAACCGGGCGTGGTCACCGAGACGTTCCAGCAAGCGGTGGAAAAAGTCGGGCTCTTCTACCCTCCTGATCCGGCTTCACTGAAATTTTCGACCCTGGGCGGCAATGTTGCCGAATGTGCAGGTGGCCCGCGCTGTGTCAAGTACGGCGTCACCAAGGATTTCATCATCGGCCTTGAAATCGTGACCCCGACTGGCGATATCATCACAACCGGCGGGCCGACCATGAAGGGTGTCGTCGGTTACGATCTGACCAAGCTGCTATGCGGTTCCGAAGGGACCCTGGGTGTCATCACCCGCATCGTCATCAAGTTGCTGCCATTGCCGGAAGCGAAGAAGACCATGCTGGTGATGTTCGCTTCCATCGATGGTGCCGCACAGGCAGTCTCGGCAATCATCCGCGACAAGATCATTCCGACCACCCTCGAATTCATGGATGGCAGGACCCTTGACTGTGTGCGTCAGGCGACTGATCTTGATGTCCCCAGCGGGGCTCAGGCCGTTCTGATTATCGAAGTTGACGGCGACCGTGAGTTTCTCGACAAGCAGGTCACACGGATTGCCGAGCTCATTAAGCCCCTCGGTGTGGTCGAGACCCGCATTGCCACGACGCCCGAGGAGAGTGAGGCCCTCTGGCAGATTCGCCGTTCGGTTTCGGCGTCGCTGCGCAAGGTCAACCCGGACAAGTTCAATGAGGACATCTGTGTGCCACGCAGCAAGGTGCCGGAGATGATTCGCAAGGTTGACACCATCGCCGGGAAGTACGGCATTCCGATCGTCAATTTCGGCCATGCCGGCGACGGCAACATCCATGTCAATATCATGATCGACAAGAAAGTCCCCGGGGAGCTGGCCAAAGCCGAAAAGGCTATTGAAGAGGTCTTCAAGGGCGCGCTGGAGCTGGGCGGCACCATGAGCGGCGAGCACGGTGTCGGTATTGCCAAGGCCGCCTATATCCCCCTGGAGATCACACCAGCCGCCGCTCTCTACATGAAAACGATCAAGCGGGCGCTTGATCCCAACAACATACTCAATCCAGGCAAGATCTTCCTGGACAGCTAAAAGGAAGCAGCCACCAAGGCTCCAAGGCACCAAGAAAAAGCAAACCCTTTTCTTTTGCTTTAAGACAAGAGGAAAGACCTTTTGATTCTCTTGGTGTCTTCGTGGCTTAGTGGCAAAGAAATACAATATGGCGAAGTTAAAAAACCTCGAAGATTATCGTGAAGAGATAGAACAATGCGTCAAGTGCGGCGCCTGCCGTGCCCATTGTCCGGTGTTCGGTGTCGAAAAGCGCGAAGGACGCGTGGCCCGCGGCAAGGTCGCTCTGGCGCATTCGGTGCTGGAAGGTGACATCGACCTGGAGACCAAGGTGCTGGAGGACATGAGCCAGTGCCTGCTTTGTGGCAGCTGCTGTGCGCAATGTCCCAACAAGGTCCCGACGGAGGAGATTGTTGCAGCCGCCAGGCGCCGAATTGCCGAGCAGAAAGGCCTCTCAACCTTCGGCAAAGGTGTCGCTGCCGTTCTGGGCCGGCCGAAGCTGATGAATCTGCTGGCCAAATCCGGCGGCACCCTGTCATCCTTGCTCTTTAAAAAACTTCCTGAGAACAGCGGTTTGCGCCTGCGTTTCCCGGTCCCATACCTTGAGCAGGATCGCACTCTGCCACCTGTTGCTGCGAAGCCATTTCGCGAGAGGGTGCCGGAGATCATCCTCGGCGATCCGCAGCAGCCAACTGTGCTGTTTTTCACCGGCTGCGGCATCAACTATATGTATCCGGCTATCGGTGAAGCCTTTCTTAAGGCCCTGAAATTTCTCGATGTAACGGTCATTATCCCCAAGGACCAGGCCTGCTGCGGGCTACCTGCAGTCAGTGCCGGAGCTGCGCAAACCGTGGAAAAACTGGCCGAGCAGAATCTGGCGGCACTCAGTCGTCACCCGGTGGATCATATCGTCACGGCCTGCGCCTCGTGCAATGCCGGTCTCGGCAAGATCTATGCGGAGATGGGCGAGGAATTCAGCGAGTTATCGGCAAAGACTATGGATATCTTCGTCTTCCTGGCCAACCACGGCCTGCCGGAAAAGCTGGCGGCCCTGCCGAAAGCCGAAACCCGCATCAAGGTTACCTACCACGATCCCTGTCATCTGCGTACCCAGGGGATCACCAGGGAACCACGCCAGATCCTCAAGGCGTTGCCGCAGGTGGAGTTTGTCGAAATGCCTGAGGCCGGGACCTGTTGCGGGCTGGGGGGAACTTATTCAGTTTACCATTATGAAACCAGCAAAAAGATCGGCGCCAGGAAAGCGGCCAATATTGAGGCCAGCGGTGCGCAACTGGTGGCAACCGACTGCCCGGGCTGCATCATGCAGCTCCAGGACAGCATCAACCATTCCGATGGCGGTCAACGATCGGTTCATATCCTCGAACTGCTGGCCGAAGCCTTGCCTGATCCGGCTGATTCCGGTTAAAACCGTACACCGCCGCATTGCGGACACCTGACAAGCTGTTAAAATGTGCTCGCCTGTGGACGTTGAACCTGCAACCTTTAACGATATATCAAGGAGAAGTGACCCATGCAAAAAGTGATCTGTCTGATTGTGGCAACCCTGTTTCTGAGTTCAGGAGTGGTGCTGGCCGTCCCCGCGGGAAAAACCATAGAGTTCAGCGATAGCCCTATGGGCGTCGTGAAATTCGATGGGACGCTGCATAAGGAAGCAGACAACAAGTGCAAGGATTGCCATAACGCGGAGATGTTCCCGAAGATGAAACAGGGAGCAGTCAAAATCACCATGGATGAGATCTACGCCGGCAAGCTCTGTGGCGTCTGTCACAACGGCAAGCGCGCATTTGACGCCCAGGGCAACTGCGCACGCTGTCATATCAAGCAGTAGCACCAGAGAGTTAGAGGGTAGCGCGAAGTGCGAAAAGACAACGGCCCGCCGGATACCCGGCGGGCCGGTGTCTTTTCATTCAGTTCTTTCCAGCCTCCAGCCTCCAGCCTCCAGCCTCCAGCCTCCAGCCTCTATTCCCCTAGCCACCAATACCGTGCATGCGCCGGGAGGGTGTCGCGAAGTCCTTGTCATTGATCAGGTGTTTTTCCGGCTTGGCGCAGGCAGCCGCCAGCAGGACTTGTTCCAGGGCATGGTCATCGCTGCCATTCCGAAGAACCTGTTTGAGATCGGTTTCCTGGTTATCAAAGAGACAGCCGCGCACCCTGCCATCAGCCATCAACCGCAGACGGTTGCATTCGCCACAGAAATGCCCGGAGACTGAAGGGATCAGTCCGATCCGGCCTTTGGCCCCAGCCAGACGGTACATGATGGCCGGACCCGAATTCTCCTGTCGGGAGAGGGCTTCAAGGTTTCCGAGTGTTCGCAGACGCGCCTCTACCTGTGCCATCGGCAAGCCATCCCGGGAAGCATAGTCCAGATCAGAGCTGATCGGCATGAATTCGATAAAGCGGATATCCCAAGAGTGTTCCATTGTCAGTCGGGCAAAATCCAGGATCTCGTCGTCGTTGAAATCAGCAAAGGGGATGACATTCAGTTTTATCGGCAGCATACCCGCTTTTTCGGCAGCTGCTATTCCGGCCAGGACCTGTTCCAGGCCGGCGCGGCGGGTCAGTTCCTCGAAGCGCTGTGGACGCAGGGTGTCAAGGCTGACATTGACGCGCGACAGACCGGCGGCCTTGAGATCTTCGGCGTGCTCTGCGAGGAGCAGGCCGTTGGTGGTCAGAGTTATTTCCGGCTTTTCCGGCAGCGCCGCCAGTTGAGCAATAAACTTGACAATGCCACGGCGCACCAGCGGTTCGCCACCCGTCACACGGACTTTGCGGATTCCCAATCTGCAGGCTACAGCGACAACCCGCAGTAATTCCTCGTAACGCAGGATATCTGCGTGAGAGAGCTCCGCAACGCCCGCTTCAGGCATGCAGTAACGGCAGCGCAGGTTGCAGCGATCGGTTACTGACAGACGCAGATATTCAATTGTTCGTCCGAATTGGTCTTGCACAAGTATTCCTCAGCCAGTTATTTATTATCTTATCCATACTAACACCGGCAAAGGCAATCGGACAATACGCGAAGGTGTTTTCAGCGCTTCTGCACCGGCAGGTACTGCTCGAAAGCCTTCTTGTCAAGGCAGCAGCGGTAAGCTTCCTCGCCATTTATTTGCTTGGATTTAAGTAATTCCAGGACGTGCTGATCCATCATCTGCATGCCCTCGCCTTTTGCCGTCTGCATGATTGACGGCACCTGGAAGGTTTTGCCTTCACGAATCAGGTTGGCAACCGCAGCGTTGCAGATCAGGATTTCCATGGCAACGGCACGACCTTTGCCATCGGCTGTTCGCAGCAACTGCTGACAGATAACCCCTTTAAGACTCTCGCCGAGCATGGTACGCATCTGCTCCTGGGCATCTTTGGGAAAGGCATCGATGATACGGTCAATGGTTTTCGGAGCCGAGTTGGTATGCAGGGTACCGAAGACCAGGTGCCCGGTTTCGGCGGCAGTCATCGCCAGGGAGATCGTTTCAAGATCGCGCATCTCGCCGACGAGGATGACATCGGGATCCTCGCGCAAGGCAGCCCGCAGAGCATTGGCAAACGATTGCGAATGTTTGCCAATCTGCCGTTGATTGAGGAGTGACAGTTGATTCTCATGAATAAACTCGAGAGGATCCTCAAGGGTCAGGATATGCTCGCGGCGGGTCTTGTTGATCAGGTCGATCATTGCCGCCAGGGTGGTTGATTTACCGCTGCCGGTCGGCCCGGTGACCAGCACCAGGCCCTTTTTCAGCTTGGTCAGTTTACGCACACCTTCTGGAAGACCGAGTTGATCAGCAGTCAGTATTTTCGTCGGGATAATGCGGAAGACGGCGGCGATCCCCCTGTGGGTCTCGAGCAGATTTCCCCGGAATCGCGCCACTTCCGGCAAGGCATAGGCAAAGTCGAGGTCAAGGTTCGATTCGAATTCTGCGCACTGTTCCTTGGTCAGAATTTCATACAGCAGCCCACGGGCCTGCTGATCACTCAGGGGAGGATAATTGAGCTTCTCCATCTCACCGTGCAGGCGAAACAGAGGTGGCGCACCAGTGGAGATATGCAGGTCGCTGGCGCCCTGCTGTTTCATCATCTTGAACAGTGAATCAATTTTGGCCATATTCTTTCCCGGACTTTTTAAACTGTGGAAGTTCACCCCTTGCAAATCGCGGCTCATTCTGGCAGAGGGGCCTTTTCATTGTCAAGTTGAATGCCTTCAAACACAGGCGTGGACGCAAACTGGATTAAAACTTGATATTCAGGGTATCATCATGTTATCAACCGCATTTCATTCAACCTGTAAGGAACACGGAGAGACATTATGAGCAAAGCCTTGGGACTCCTTTCGGGAGGCCTTGACAGCAGCCTGGCTGCCCTGTGTCTGAAACGCCAGGGAGTCGATGTCACTGCAATCTCTTTTGTCACACCATTTTTTGGCAGCAGCAAGGCTGAACGCATGGCACGCCAGCTGGACATCCCCCTGATTGTCGAGAATATCAGCAAGATTCATCTGGATATGGTCAAAGATCCGCGTTACGGCTATGGCAAAAACATGAACCCTTGCATTGACTGCCATGCCATGATGTTTCGCCTGGCCGGCAAGATAATGGTTGAACAAGGCTTTGACTTTCTCTTTTCCGGGGAAGTCCTTGGTCAACGGCCGATGAGTCAGAACTCCGAGGCACTGCGCAAGGTAGCTAACTATTCAGGCCACCCGGACCGGATTCTCCGGCCGATGAGTGCCCGGATTTTGCCGATCACCTCCATCGAAGAGCAGGGTCTGGTCGACCGGAATCAACTCCTTGACATCCAGGGACGCTCACGCAGGCCCCAGGAAGCACTTGCCAAAGAGTGGGGCTTAACAGATTTTCCCTCATCAGGCGGTGGTTGCCTGCTGACTGAAATTCATTTCTCCGACCGCCTGCGTGACCTGTTCAACCACCAGCCGGACTGTACGGTCGACGATGTTGAGCTGCTCAAGATCGGTCGCCAGTTTCGTCTTTCAATGCATGCCAAGCTAACCCTCGGCAGGCATCAAAAGGATAACGAATCGATCCGGCAAGCAGCTCAAGGCAATTACGTCGTGCTGCGTGCTATAGACCTATCGGGACCCTTGGGACTGGTTTCCGGGCAACCTGATGAAGATGACCTGCGGGTTGCCGCAGCTATCGTTGCCTCGTATGGCAAGGGCAAGGATCAGGCTGAAGTCGAACTCCTGGCAGAGACTGCGGACGGCGAACAACGCTTTACTGTCGCCCCCATGCCAAGGAGTGAATCGCTGGGAATGATTGTCTGAAGTGCAGTTTCCTGATGGAAACTACTTAAAATCAACAACAAAAAAGCTCCCCGGAAAATCGGAGAGCTTTTTTGTTGTTCGCGAACGATTTGGGATTACATCATGCCGCCCATACCGCCCATACCACCCATGCCGCCCATGCCGCCCATGTCAGGCATGCCGCCGCCACCTTCATTCTTGGAAGGTTTATCAGCGATGCAGGCCTCGGTGGTCAGCATCAGGCCGGAGACCGAAGCGGCGTTCTGCAGAGCATAGCGCACTACTTTGGTCGGGTCGATGATGCCGGCTTTGACCAAGTCGGTGTACTCATCAGTCGCGGCGTTGAAACCGTAAGCACCTTTGTGTTTCTTGACTTCATTAACCACGATCGAGCCTTCCTGACCTGCGTTGGCGGCGATCTGGCGCAGCGGCTCTTCAAGAGCACGCTTGACGATATTCACTCCGAACTCCTGCTCACCGGAGACCTTGATCTTGGCAACCGCTTCGATCGCGCGGATCAGGGCCACACCGCCTCCAGGGACGATGCCCTCTTCAACCGCAGCGCGGGTCGCGTGCAGAGCGTCTTCGACGCGGGCCTTCTTCTCTTTCATCTCGGTTTCGGTGGCAGCGCCGACCTTGACCACAGCAACACCGCCGACCAGCTTGGCGAGACGCTCCTGGAGTTTTTCCTTGTCGTAGTCGCTGCTGGTCTCTTCAATCTGGGCACGAATCATTTTAACGCGGCCAGCGATATCCGTCTCGGAACCGGCGCCGTCGATGATCGTGGTGGTGTCTTTGTCGATGACAATACGCTTTGCGCTACCGAGCATGTCGAGAGTTGCGGTCTCCAGTTTGAGGCCGACTTCCTCGGAGATCACGCGAGCACCGGTGAGGATGGCGATATCTTCAAGCATCGCTTTACGACGATCACCAAAACCGGGAGCCTTGACAGCCGCGATATTGAGTGTGCCGCGCAGTTTATTGACCACCAGAGTGGCCAGGGCTTCGCCGTCGACGTCTTCAGAGATGATGAGCAGCGGACGACCTTGCTTGGCAACCGGCTCGAGAATCGGCAGCAGGTCGCGCATGTTGCTGATCTTCTTTTCGTGAACCAGGATCAGGGCGTCTTCAAGAACCGTTTCCATGCGCTCGGGATCGGTCACGAAGTAAGGGGAAAGGTAGCCGCGGTCAAACTGCATGCCTTCAACCGTCTCGAGGGAAGTTTCCATCGACTTGGCTTCCTCGACGGTGATAACGCCTTCCTTGCCGACCTTCTCCATAGCTTCGGCGATGATGTTGCCGATGGTCTCATCAGAGTTGGCGGAGATGGTGCCAACCTGGGCAATCTCTTTGTGATCTTTAACCGGCTTGGAGAGCTCTTTCAACGAGGCAACAGCAGCTGTAACAGCCTTGTCGATGCCGCGCTTGATCTCCATCGGGTTGTGCCCTGCAGACACCAGCTTGACGCCTTCACGGTAGATGGCCTGGGCCAGAACCGTGGCGGTGGTGGTACCGTCACCGGCAACGTCAGAGGTCTTGGAAGCGACTTCCTTGACCAACTGGGCGCCCATGTTCTCGAAATTGCCTTCCAGTTCGATCTCCTTGGCGACGGTGACGCCGTCCTTGGTGATCAATGGAGCGCCGTAGCTCTTGGCGATGACAACGTTGCGACCCTTGGGGCCGAGGGTGACTTTTACTGCGTTGGCAAGGGCGTTAACCCCTTCCAGAATCGCTGCGCGGGCTTCCTGCCCGAATCTGATCTCTTTACCAGCCATATCTAATTTATCCTCCGTAATTGGTGTTGGGTAATGTGTCTTATTCGACAACGCCGAGGACGTCGTCCTCACGCATCATCAAAAATTCTTTGCCTTCGATCTTGATGTCGGTACCAGAATACTTGCCAAAAAGTACCTTGTCGCCGACCTTGACATCAAGAGGCAGAACCTTGCCGTCTTCAGTCACTTTGCCCTTGCCAACCGCAATGACATTGCCCTGTTGGGGCTTTTCTTTTGCAGAGTCGGGGATGATGATACCGGACGCTGTCGTGGTCTCCTCCTCGAGACGTTCTACGATGATCCGGTCATGCAAAGGTCTGATGTTCATAATTGTGCTCTCCTTTCTGAAAAAGATCTGGGGTATTAGTTCTCTTGTTTGTCCTGAGATCCGTGCCTGGATAATCAAGTTAGCACTCAAAGCAAGAGAGTGCTAAAAGCAGGCCTAAATATAATCAGCCTCCCGAGATTGTCAAGGCATTTCCAGAAAAATTTACAGAATAAACGTTGAATTGATCGCCAGAGGACTTCCGGCCATTGATTTTCTGCTCAATTCCTGACGCTCTCGCAATCTGCTCCCGGAGTTCCGGGCTCCATACAAGACAAGGCCTTCCGGGTTCTTCGGAAAATCTCGTTGCCGGCATCGACAGATTGTCATTGAACTCAGGCTACCAGGGCACCACCGCATGACGAGCCACAACCGGCGGTGCAGCCAAAACAGTGCTCACCGGTGACAATGGTGCGATCCTGAAGTTGCCCGGGTTCAAGTCCATCAATATGTCTCGGCAAACTCCCGGAGAGAGAGAACCCCAGGGCACTGTTAAAGTCACAGTCAGACAAAGTGCCATCCCAGGCGATACAGATCTGGTGTCGGCACATGAGACCCTTCAGAGTCTCCTGGTTGAAGCTGTCCTCAAGCAGAGACTTATAATTTTCCGCCTGGCCATCTCGTTGCAGATCACGCAGAAACCTGCCCATCGGCATGTTGGTAATTGTCAGAAGGCGTGTAAAATTGACACCGAAACTCTCTTGAAGCTCTTTCCGGTATGTTTCTTCCAGGGTCAGCTGATCCGGGGGAAGAAAGGCACCGCCGGGATTGTAAACCAGATTCAAAGGCAAATCTCGTCTCAGGCCGTAACCAAAGGAATTCAGCCGACGCAATGCAGAAATGCTGCGTTTATAAACCCCTCTGCCGCGCTGATTATCGACGTTATCGTCAAGGTAGCAAGGAAGAGACGCCACCAGGTGGACACCCCGACTCGCCAGGAAATCAGGTGTGTCGGCCTGTCCTGTTTCGAAAAAAACGGTCAGGTTGGTCCGCACCTGCACCGGGTGACCCATTTCGCAGAGGGCGGTGACAAAAGGCCTGAAGAAGGGGTTGAGCTCAGGTGCCCCGCCGGTCAGATCGATCCGGGTCTGCGGCAGGTTTTCCATCAGGTGCAAAACACTCTGCATCGTCTCCCATGCCATGATTTCCGTACGCCTGGGCGTCGCTTCCACGTGGCAGTGCCGGCAACTCTGGTTGCAGAGCAGACCAAGGTTGACCTGAACCGTCTGCACCGCTTCACTTTTCAGCTCATCACCGAGAATCTGGCGAACGGCCTGACTGAAGTTATTCATTAACACTCCGGAAGCAAAGGGATTCCAAATTGTAGATCCCAGGATCTTCTTCTCAATCCTGACTGAGTCTGGCCAGAATTTTTTCACCAACAGACGATTTTACAACTTCCCTGAGAACAACAACGACTCGCTGATCATAGGCATGCTTGCCGGCCTCAATAATTGCCAGTGTTTCATCGATCGAACGCGCCCCACGGTAAGCACGGGGTTCGACCATGGCGCAGAAACCATTGACAACCGCAAGAACACGGGCCGGCAACACTATTGCCTCGCCCTTCAGACCTTTTGGATAACCCTGGCCATCCAGAGTTTCGTTCATCTGGTAGACGGCCTCGAAAACGGGCAGCCCGAACTCAACATTCTCCAGAACCTTAGCGGCATGTTCGACGTGCTGCTCCATCTCCTTCTTCTCCTCTGCGGTCAGTGCTTCAGCTTTGAAGAGCAGGTTGCGATCGATAAAGAGCTTGCCGATCTGTGAGAGGTTGGCCGCGGTTTCGACTGTTGCGATATCCAGATCGCTGGCATTCAAGGCCTTGGCAACCTCAACGCCAAGGCTGCCCATCAACCGGGAGTGCCCGGCCAGGTAAGGGTCCGTCAGCTCTATGGCCCGGACCAGTGCTTCAACAGTTTTTGCCGTTGCCTGTTCATGACGCCGCTGAACTTCAACGATCTCGGTCACATCACTGACGACCGAGACGATCCCGGAAGGCTTGCCATTAGCATCTTTCAACGCGACTTTCGATATCTGCAGATGATGCGGCCTGGACTGGAGATAAAGCAGTTCATTGAAAGTCAACGGTTCGCCGCTGGTTATAACCTGTTGATCTGAATGCTCGAGTCGACGTGCAGTGTCGTAACCGAATACCGCCTCATTATCGAGGCCAATCAATTCCTGCGGCTCTCTGCCGACAGCTTCTGCGAAAGCCGGGTTGACGTACAGATAACGGCCCTGCAGATCCTTGAGGACGATATAGTCCGAGATGGTGTTGTTGATCCGGTCAAGCAGCTGCCGCTGCTTTTCAATCTCCTCGGCCAGGCGCTCAAAGTGCCTGGCAACCTTGCGCTCCTGATTGCTGACCAGCAGAGCCCAGACGGCACCGAAGGCGACTCCGAAAAAGAGTATCAAAAGGACAGCAATACTCAACAAGGATTTTTGCTGACCACGCAGGACCTCACGGGCCAGGTCATAATCTGCTTCGACGATGATCCACCAGTCCGGGCCAGTGATCGGAACGCCGAGTGTATAGCTTTTCGTTTCTCCGGTGAGTGATGAGCGGAGGGCAAAAGGCAGGCGCTCATTGCGATCCATTTCCAGAGGTGTACTGATGCTCTGCAGTTTTCCAGAGAGCCGGGGTGCAACTTCCTGGTAACCTTCTGCAACCTTCTGCACGAAGCGAATCCTCTCGCCTTTTTCCTGCAGACTGCTGGAATTCAACTGATCGATACGATCCCCGACCAGCCTGGTCAGCATCAGGACTGCTACCGGTGCCTTATCGAGACCGCTCACTTCCGGGGGAAAGATCGGCAGAAAGGCCTCCAGGACTATCCCGAGGCTGGTATTCCGCAGAGGCCCGAACTCAGGTTCATGGCTCTGCACAACCTGATTGACCCATGCCATCTGATCGGCACGCAAGGGCGTGGTAGTGGCGTCTGTGGCAATATAAACCGTGCCACTGCGATTAACGACCCGTGCCCCGAGGTAACCGGTGATACGGGTGAATTCAATCAGCAGACTCTGCATCATCGGCAATTGCGCGGCGAGCTGGGCCACGCCCTCATCGCTTGCAGACAGACCGGGAAGAGGGCCGGAGACCAGCAGAGAGACATCGTCTTCAACCAGGTGGACCTCTGCGGCATACAGCTTGAAAAGCTCCGCGTTGATGACCCGGTTGGCCTGCTCAATTGAGGTTTCGAGCAAGGCCTCGGTCATCTGCACCTGAGATGCGGCCATCAATTCAAGTCGTTTCTGCAGGTTAGCTTCGAACTCCCGCTCTCTCAACTTGAGCCCCCAGGCAACCCAGATGATGGCGGCAATCGTAACCGCCGCAATAATGCCAAGACCGATCCAGAACACCATTTTCCTCGATTCAGGCTGGTATTCCGGAGTCGTTGTCGAACCGGTAATCGTCAGTTTCGTAGCTTTTGCCTGCATTCCTTGCATCTCCTTCTTGGTCATGTGGCCTGCCTAACGTAAAGCACCAGGCGATACATGAGCCCAACGATAGAACTCATTGACGGAATATTGCGGCACATAGTGTTCATACTTTAGATGCGTGAGCACCAGGTCGGACACGTTATCGAGAACATATGATTCCCCATCGAGATTGACAGCCAGTATTGCGTGAGAAATGTTCCGGATATTATCTTTGAGCAGCACGATGCGCATATCATCGATAGCGAAGCCGAGCTTGCGTAAGGCATAATACTTGGTGATGCTGTAATCTTCACAGTCTCCGGACAGTTTGAGAAACTCTGCCGGCGTCGCCCAATAATCGCTGACACCGTAGACATCGATATCCAGACGATACGGCCAGCGGTTGAAATAGCTGTTCACGGCCTTAACCTGCTCCATTGCGGAAAGCTCCAGGCTCTGCCGGATGATCTTCTGCCAACTGAGTGCGACTGATGAGCAGGATTCTTTACTCGCGTTGCAGGCATAAAAAGCCTCCGTCTGAGTCTCTGCTGTCGTCATCACCCGCGTCCAGTTAGGCAAAGCTTTCAATGTGCTGCGGAATTCGTGGCTGCGGAACAGCCCTTTGCCGGGTGGAATTGCCGGCGCGAACTGACCTTCAGTAGCTTTGGCAGAGGCCTTGGAGCCACAGCCCCAAAGCCCCAACGGAAGGCTTATTGCCAGAATAAACAGGAAGCAACGTAGTCTCAACATCTTCCTTTCCCCGGCTAACGTTCCCGCAGGGCGTTCTGCTTGGCACGCAGAATCGGTTTCAGCAGGTAGGCCAGCACAGACTTCTTGCCGGTGAGGATGTCGATACTGGCTGTCATGCCCGGGATAATCGGCAAGTCTTCGCCACGATAGCCGAGAGCGTTTTTCCGTGTTCTCAATTTGACCTTGAAAAAACTTTCGCCATTATCCTCCTCAATCGTGTCGGCACTAATGGCTTCGACGGTTCCCTCCAGGCCGCCGAAGATGGAAAAATCATAGGCCGTGATCTTGATCATTGCCTTCTGCCCGGGATGCAGGAAGGCAATATCAGCAGGACGGATACGTGCTTCGATCAGCAGCGTGTCATCAAGTGGCACGATCTCGAGAATCGACTCGCCGGGGCGCACCACGCCACCAATGGTATTGAGATTGATCTGCTTGATCGTACCGCGCACGGGTGAGCGCACATCGGTCCGGGTGACACGGTCTACACCGGCCGACATGATTTCCCACAGGGACTTCAATTCCCCGCGACGGCTGTGCATTTCGTCCAACGCCGTAGCCTTGAATTCGGCGAGGCGCTGCTCAATGCGGCGGCTGTCTTCATTGGCCGCCTGGCGGATGCGCGGCACCGCCAGACGCAAGGCATCGATATCACCCTGCAACGACGAGATATCACGTTCTAGCGCCAGGTAGTCGACACGCGGATAGACGCCCTGGTCAACCAGCGGCTTGGCGATATTACGCTGCTGCCTGGCCAACTCCAGACTGCGCTCCAACTGCTCCTGGCGGCTGCGCATTTCGGTGATTTCCTGTTGCTTCTGGCTGTGCTGCGACTTCAGGACATTGAGCTCCGCCTGCAATTGCTCCTGTCGCGCCCTGAATATCGACTGCTGGTCTGCAAGTATCTGCGGATCCGTCTCTTTGAATTGATCCGGAAAGACAAGCTTGGACTTGACATCGATTTCCGCATTCAAGCGCACTATGGCCGCTTCATGCTCGGCGGCCTTGGTAAAAGCGTCGCGATACTGGCTCGCTGCCAGAGCGTTATCGATGCGGATCAGGATATCTCCTTTATCGACAATCTGGTTCTCCTGAACCACCATTTCCTGGAGAATGCCGCCTTCGAGGTTTTGGATCGTCTGAATCTTCTGGGAAGGGATCACCTGCCCCATGCCACGGGTCACCTCATCCAGCACGGTAAAATGTGCCCAGACAACAAAGGTGACCATCAACAGGGCAATCACCAGGGTGACAACAAAAGCGATTGAGTTGCCTTTGCGATGAATGGCAGCGTCGACTTCGCTCATGAAAAGCAGGTCGTCTTCATCACTGAAGGCGCTCAGCAGGCCCCGTTTTCCCCTGTGCTCAAATGCGTCTTTTATCTCTTTGTTTCGTGACATAATGGGTATCTCTATCGCTTCGCAGCGCCAACCTGGCCGCTTTTCAGTGCCTTGAGAATGTCCGCTTTGGGACCATCGGCAACAACCTTGCCTGCATCCATCACAACCACACGATCCACCAGATGCAGCAGACTGGTGCGATGCGTGAAAAGCAGCAGGGTCTTGTCTACCAGGGTTTCCAACAATCTTTGTCGCAAAAGAGCTTCGGCATTGTTGTCCATGGCACTGGTCGGTTCGTCAAGCACCAGGATTTGCGGGTCGAGAAGCAGCGCTCTGGCAATCGTCACCGCCTGGCGCTGACCACCGGAAAGATTCATACCGCGTTCACCGACCTGCCAGTCAAACCCGGAGGGGTGGCCTTTGACAAAATCAGTCACGCCGGCCATGTTTGCCGCACTCAAAATTGCCGGGCCGTCAACATAAGGTGCACCGAAAGCGATATTGTCACGAATACTTCCATAAAAAAGGTAATTATCCTGGCTGACATAGCCTATATAACTTCTCAGGTCTGCAACATGCAACTGGCGCAGATCGATGCCATCCAGTTTGACGGAACCTTTCTGCGGCTCGTAAAGCCCCATGCAGAGACGGCCTAATGTGCTTTTCCCTGAGCCGGTCCGGCCGAGGATGGCAACCTTTTCTCCGGCCTTGATACTCAGGTAAACGCCGTTCAATGCCGGTGTCTGGCTGTTCGGGTACTGGAAATGAACATCCTCAAAACTGATTGACGCCCGCAGGTTCTGAGCCTGAATGAACTCACGACCGACAGGTCGTTCGTTCGGCTGACGCATCAACAGGTCGAGCGACTTTAGTGCCATGCGTGACTGCTGCAGCCTCGTCAACATGGCAGCCACCGCTCCGAGCGGTGCCATCGCCCGACCCACCAGAATATTACAGGCGATCAGACCGCCCAGGGTCAACTCACCATCAGCAATCAGGTAAACCCCGCCGATGATAATCGCCACACTCACCAGTTGCGCCGACCATTGTGAGAAAGAAACAGAGAAATTCGAGAGGGCGCGCGCCCTGCTTGTCGATTTTGCATTCAGTCCAATCACTTCTTCCCAGCGTTTCTGAATCTGTCCTTCAGCCATGCTGGTTTTGATCGTCTCCATGCCGGTAATCGCCTCAACCAGCAGAGCATTTTTCTGTGCTCCCTCGCGAAAGCTTTTTTCGATAATCCGCTGAAACGGAATCTGCAAGAGATAACCGACCAGCACCACGAGCGGCACGGCCACGAGCGGCGCATAGGCCAGCGGACCGGCGATATAGGCAATCAATGCTACAAAAAGGAAGATGAAAGGCATATCCACCAGAGCCATCAGAGTGGTGGAGCTGAAAAACTCGCGCAGCGATTCGAATTCCCGCAAGTTATTTGCCAGCGTCCCGGCTGATTCCGGTTTATGGTCCAGGCGCATCGATGTCATCTGTTGCATTAATTTGCTGGCAATAATGACATCGGCATTTTTGCCGGCGACATCTGCAAAATAGCCCCGCAGGTTTCGCAACAGGAAATCAAAGAGGTATGCAATGAAGACTCCCAGCGCCAGTGCCCATAGCGTATCGAACGCATTGTTCGGCACCACCCGATCGTAGACGTTCATGATGAACAGTGGACTGGCCAAGGCCAGGATATTGACCATCACCGTCGCCAGCAGAACATGTTTGTAGATCGGGTAAAACTTGAAAATGGTTCCCCAGAACCATTCCCGGGTATCGACCAGTCTGAGTTCGCTTGCACGTCGGTCCAGCTTCCCCTCCGGATGTACCAGAAGAACGTAACCGGAGTACTGCTCCTGAAGCCGCTCCAGAGCCAGGCTTTTACTGGTTCCGCCGCCCTGCGGGAAGACCACCTCGGCATGCGAATCCGTCAAACTGACCAGGACACATGCCTGATCATTCTGCATCACCAGGATACAGGGCATGATCAACGTAGAGATTTTGCCGATATGTGGCTTATGAAAGGTACGGACCATCAGACCCGCCTGCTCCGCAGCCCTGATGCAGACGCCCAGTGGAGGTCTTTCCCGGCCTTGTGGCATGCCGGCTTTGAGGGCTACTGTGGAAACCGGTCGTCCCAGCAGGCCGGCCACGAGAGAGAGGCAACGCAGCACCGGAGGCTCGTAATCAACCAGTCCCGGCGAAACGAAGTCACTGGCTCTGCGTCTTGGGTTAGGCTTGCGGGCAGGCTCCGGTTGTGCTCCAACCTCTTCGGCAGACTCTGGCAGTACTTTAGTGTGGATATTTTCTTCTGGCATGGTTCCTCGTCTGGTCCAAACAGATGAGACCCTCAGCTTGGATTTCCCTGTTGATCTAAGCACAGAAACAACAGCTTAACGCCTACAATTCCAGCTAGTTATATGCTAAATTTATAGCT
>JBPPMD010000108.1:0-2380 GCA_051305875.1 Desulfuromonadales bacterium
ACGTAAACGAACAACTTGCTTACGTAGTTCATACTGCGTTTGTTGATTGAGTGTGCGAGCATCGACTGTATTCATGCCAGAAGCATAGCACACTATTAAGTAAATTTAAACATTTATTCGCCGAGTCAATAGTTGATATTGCCAAAAAATTGGGGCCTCGATAACAGCGAGACCCCGGAGGCAACTTTTAGATGGTGAGACATTGTCAGGATTGTTCAATTCGTGATTGTCCAATCCAGGCCATCCCAGAGTGGTATGCCACATGAACGGGATAAAAATCTGTTCAAGGGCTCTGGGGGGCGACAACCTGCATAATTGGTTATTTTATGTGCTTTACATCCTGATTTAGCTGTGCACTAACCCGCTGTGGCTGTCATGATTTGTACTCTAGAGGATCGGTCGTGACAGGAGCGTGTAAATAATGTGAAAAAAACGTGAAGAGAGATTTATTTTAAAAATCGAAAGAGTTGTGCAGCAAGAGGTTGTGCAGACTTCCATGTTTCAACTAAGGTTACCGGATTTATTGAGGGTTACGCTGAAACAGCAGCCAACGGGGGTATTGTCACTGACGGTAATAGACCATTGCTCCCGTTGACAGATGCGCTGCACCAGGGAAAGCCCGAGCCCCAGTCCGTTCCGGCTTCCGGATTCCCCGCGGTAAAAAGGCTTGAAGATAGATTGTTTGTCGGAGGTGGAAATTCCCGGCCCTGTATCGCAAATCTCAAATCCTGTAGGGAGGATAACCAGTGTGATCTCGCCTTCTGCAGTATGGTGAATTGCATTCCGAACCAGGTTGTTGAGTACTGTGCGCAACATGGCCACTGGAAACAGATTGTTACGATCCTCTTGTCCCGTCGTTTGATCTTGCAGTGAAAAACAGATGCCCTTCGCTTCTGACTGCTGCTGCCACCCCCCGAGATCTCCCTGAATGATGCTTGCGATTGTTGCACGGGCCTGCTCAGTAGCATTGCCGCGAGCCAGAGTCAGAAAAGCATCCACCAACTCCTGGATCTCCCTGGCAGCCTTGCTGATAGTGTTGATTCGCTGTCGGGAATATTCATCGAGTTGATTCTTTTCAATCAGCAGGTCACAGGAGCTTTTGATGACCATCAGGGGAGTGCGCAATTCGTGGCTGACATCGCTGGTGAAGAGAGTCTCGCGCTGCAGGGACTGCTGGAGCATGCTGATGGTCCGGTCGAAGGATGTCGCCAGGCGGCCGACTTCGTCGTTGGCATAACCGGAGGATAACGGCGGGGCGTCGAGAAGAAGTTTCTCGCGGTTGTTTACCTGCTCGGTCAGTTTTCGCACGGGTGCGATGATTCTTCTCGACATCATTAAACCGAGAATCAGAGAGGCGGCGACACTCAAGAAAAAGCCGGCGACGACTGTGATCTCCAATATGTTCTCATGCCGCTCAAGGTTTGTCTGTTCCTGAACAAGATAGAATGGTTTCTCCTTCTCCTTCTGCATCATTACATGGAAAGAACTCCGTTCCGCCTCCACTTCGCTGAATCCGGGTTTCAGATCACGCAGATAATACGGCAGGTTCTCTGTGCCGCTGTAGAACTGGGTCCCGTAGTCGAGTTGCGGACTATGCCCCTGTCTGTAGTCGACCAGGATATTGGGGAATTTCCTGTTGAGCTCAGCCGTGACCAGATCTTCTTCGACCATATTGATAGCGGCCATGATGCCGAAGCTGAAGAGGCTGCTCACTACGGTCGTCAGCAGAACGAATGAAAAGATGATCCTCTGCGACAGGGGGGATTTAAATTCCATGATCTGTTGCTTTCAGGCAGTAGCCGATACCATGTACCGTGTGCAGCAAAGGGGATTTGAACGGTTTGTCAATCGCCTGGCGCAAGATGTGAATATGGCTGCGCAGGCTGTCGCTTCCCGGCAGGTCTTCTCCCCACAAAAGTTCCTCAAGGACTTCACGTCTGACCACATGGGGACTTCTCTTCATCAGCATTTCCAGCAATTTTAGGCCGATCGGGCTGAGTTTCAGGAGCTTTTCCTGACGTGTAACTTCCAGGCTGTTCATATCAAAGTGCAGATCACCGACCTCTAACACGTTTTGCAGCCCGGTCTGTCCACGACGCAGGACAGCCTCCACCCGAGCGTGTAGTTCCGGAAGGGAAAATGGCTTGACGAGATAATCGTCAGCTCCTGCCCGGAATCCGGCCAGTTTGTCATCGACACTGTCTCTGGCCGTAAGCATGATGATCGGAGTCTGTAAGCGGGCGTCCTGACGCAGGCGTTGGCAAAGGGTGATGCCGTCCATTCCCGGCAGCATGAGATCGAGGATGATCAGGTCAAAGGTCTGGGTAATAGCCAGGTGAAGGCCGCCCAGGCCATCGTATGCACAGTCCACCAGGTAACC
>JBPPMD010000172.1:0-3725 GCA_051305875.1 Desulfuromonadales bacterium
CCGGTTTTATCGGAACAAATCACGGTCACGCTGCCGAGAGTTTCCACAGCCGGCAGTTGCCGGATCAGCGCTTTTTTCTTCAACATCTGCTGGGCGCCCAACGCCAGGGAGATGGTGACGACCGCCGGCAAACCTTCGGGTATGGCGGCCACGGCCATGCTGATGGCGGTCATGAATGTTTCTTTCAGACCTGCACCCTGGAGGTACATGAAACCGGCCACGGCTATAATCAGCCCCACGGCTGCCAAAGCCAGCGATTTGCCCAAGTTCGCCAGTCGCCGTTGCAGCGGGGTTCGTTCGTCCTCAACACCTTGCAGCAGGGTGGCAATTTTGCCCAATTCGGTGCGCATGCCTGTGTTGTTGACAACGGCCTGTCCGCGGCCATAGGTGACGACCGTTCCCCGATAAATCATGTTTTTGCGGTCGGCCAGAGCAATATTGCCGCCTTGCAGTTCGTTGGTATGTTTGTCCACCGATTCGGATTCGCCGGTCAGAGCAGCTTCCTGAACTTTAAGGTTGACGGCCTCAATCAGCCGGGCATCCGCGGGGACAACATTTCCGGCTTCGATGATCAGGATGTCTCCCGGCACCAGAGCCTTTGCCGAGATTTGCATTTCTGCACCGTCACGACGCACCCGAACATTGGGCACGGTCATTTTTTTGAGGGCGGCCATGGCATTTTCAGATTTGAATTCCTGCCAGAACCCCAGAACTGTATTCAGCACGACAATGACGAGGATTACGATGGCATCCATATATTCGTGCAACGCCGCTGAAACGACCACGGCTGCCACAAGAATTAGAATCATGACTTCCTTGAGCTGGTCCAGCAGGATGCGCCAGGCTTTTTTGCTGCCTTTTTCAACGAGTTCGTTCGACCCATGCTCGTTCAGGCGCTGCGCGGCTTCGGCGGTGGACAGTCCTTGATCGGCAGTCGTGGAATGGTGTTTCAACACACTCTCGGCCGTCATCAAATGCGTTTCCTGCATCTATTCTCCTCCCATAGAATCATCCGAATTTTTGGATGGAAGCGGGAAAAATTAACATTCCGACCTCAAGAAAGGCATGGTGAAGACTGCCGAGGGCTTCATCCTTTTGGGGGCAACAGGGAGCAGTGTCAGTCAAGTGTCGTATAGGGTTCGCTGCGGCGAGCAGGAGCAGCCCAGGCAGGCTTGGTTCACCGCAGAGCTGTTACGTTACCGTCAAGCGGAGAATTACAAAGCCCCGTGAATCCGGCCAAACCAGGCGTTCCATCCAACGTCCCATGCCTCCGGGGCCTCGCCCCTCCGACCTGGTAGCGGATGAACCTTGGTCGTGAGGATGTAAAAAAGCCTGTCCGATAGAGCACTATTTCTTAAACACTAAAATCCCCGGGTACATCCTGGAAGTCCTTACGCGGTAGGTTTCATGATTTTCACTGTCTGAATGGAAGTGTATTCCAGCAGACCGTCCCTGCCGAATTCCACACCGAAACCCGACTCCTTCACGCCGCCAAAGGGTGTATTGGGCTGAATGCTCGTGTGGGTATTCACCCAGGCGATTCCGCATTCCAATCTCATAACCAGTGCTTTTGCTTTTTGGATATCCCTGGACCAAACTGATCCTCCCAGTCCAAAAGGGCTATTGTTGGCCCGTTTGATGGCATCATTTACGTCAGTAAATTTTATTATTGGCAGAATCGGTCCGAATTGTTCCTCATCAACCAGCCGCACCCCATCACTGACATCAGCCACAAGTGTGGCCGGATAGAAAAATCCCGTGCCTTCCGGCAATCTGCCGCCGGATAGAAATCTGCCGCCGGCCTTGCGGGCATCCTCGGCTAGTTCAACAACCAGATCAAGCTGATCTTTGTTTTGAAGAGGACCGAGGTCGACTCCCGCATCCAGTCCGTTACCGGTTACCACCGCTCGTGCTATAACGGACAAGGCTTCGCACAGGCTTTCGTAGATATCCGCATGCACATAGAGCCGTTTCAAAGCGGCGCAGGTCTGACCGTTGTTGTCGAAGGCAGCGGCAAATATCTGAGGCGCCACCTCTGTCACATTGACATCGGGCAGGACTATACCGGCATCGTTGCCGCCCAGTTCCAGCGTCAATCGTTTGAGGTTGCCGCTGGCGTTCTCCATGATCTTTTTACCGGTTGGCGTGGAACCGGTGAACACAATCTTGCTGATCCCCGGATGCTTGGCCATGGCACTGCCGATACCTTTCTCGGAGGTAACAATGTTGAGAACCCCTGGCGGCAGTATTTCATTAGCGATCTCTACAAATCGCAACGTTGTCAACGGAGTCAGTGATGATGGTTTGATCACGACTGTATTGCCGGTACGCAAAGCCGGCATGACATGCCATATTGCAATCATCAGTGGCCAGTTCCAGGGAGGGATTGAACCAACGACCCCGAGGGGCTTGCGGTGAACCTCGATATAGGCGTCATCATTATCCTGAATTATCTCGACAGGCAGGGTCAGTTCGGCGGTGGCCCGGGTCCAGGCGACCGCCCCGCCCACCTCCATCCCGGATCCAATACCCTGGTAGCCAACCAGAGGCTTGCCCATTTCCATGGTCAACAGCCTCATCAGTTCTTCCTGATTCTGTTCGATGGCATCGGCAATTTCATGGAGTTTTTGAGCCCGTACAGAGTCACTTGTTGCAGCCCAAGGACCAAAGGCCCTTTGTGCTGCAATCACAGCCTGATCAAGATGGCTGTTATCCGCACTCGGACACTGGCCAACGACTTCCAGGGTAGCAGGATTGATGACATTGAAATACTTCTCGGTGGCCACTTTTTTACCGTCAATAATCAGATCGAACGTTTTCATTCTACTCTCCAAGAAATTGATGTGTTACAGGTAATTGCGGGTCAAGCGAGCATTCAGGTAGTCGGGTCATATCGTATCCTTGTTACATAAAGAAAGGCGGACCATCTTCGTGAACTCATCACTGGATTACAGTGCCTCGAACCTCAAACGCAACGGAAGCCACAATGGCCTCATAGGTGCAATTATTGGTCATGCCGAGACGAAAACGGGCGTATTATTGATAGAGCAAGCAATTTAAGACGACAAAATGATGGCCATCTGGATCGATTCCGAGTGGCCATTTATTATCGCCATCCCCCATGCCAGCACGGCAACGGGGATATCTTTATTCTCCGTAAACAGCCTGATCGGATGTGTCGTAAAAACACATCCGGTTAGAACCAGATTTTTTGGCTTTATACATGGCCTTATCCGCGGCTTCCAGCAGAGCGACGGGAGAGGATGCGTCCTGGGGGTAGAGTGTGATGCCAATACTGACGGAAATCTGGACAGGCTGTTGCGCAATGTGGAAGGGCATCGCGAGTGCATCAACAATAGTCCGGGCCACATGCTCAACATCCTTGCGCTGCTTAGCATCGGTAAGAATCACGGTAAATTCATCGCCGCCCATACGGGCAACCGTATCGTCCGCCCGGACACAATCAGTAAGGCGCTCTGCCACGTCAGACAGCAAACGGTCCCCCGCTTCATGGCCGAGCGAATCATTGACTTCCTTGAAACCATCAAGATCCATGAAAAGCAAGGAAAGAGGCAGGTTACTGCGCTGTGCATGCTTGACCTCCTGTTCCAGACGATCCAGGAAAAGACGTCGATTCGGCAGCCCAGTCAGAAAGTCATGGTGGGCGTTGTACCATATTTTTTCTTCGGCGAGCTCCCGTTCGGTAATATCCCGGGAAATGCAGA
>JBPPMD010000216.1:0-2774 GCA_051305875.1 Desulfuromonadales bacterium
TCAGTTATCAGTTATCAGTTATCAGTTATCAGTTATCAGCTCTCAGCCTCCAGCCTCCAGCCTGCAGCCTCCAGCCTCCAGCCTCCAGCCCTCAACCCAAATCCCCGAGAAAAGCTTGCGCCAGCGCCGCAGCGACCATGGCCGCGGTTTCGGTGCGCAGGATGCGCGGACCGAGGCTGACCGGCAGAAAACCTGTTGCCCGGGCCTGTTCAACTTCTTTCGCAGAGAAGCCACCTTCAGGACCGATCAGCAGGGCGATGCTTTGCGGCCGGAAGGAACCGATTGCTTCCCTGAACGTCCAGGCGGCGTCACCTTCATAAAGCATCAGCTTCAATTCTGCCGGACCTGCACAGGCGAGAGCTTCAGAAAAAGTGTGCACCGGCAGAAGCTCCGGCAGCATGGCACGTCGACATTGACGAGCCGCCCTGCTGATCACTTCCGGCCAACGATGCGACTTTTTCTGTTGGGCATCGCGCTCTTCCAGAGTCGTCGAATGCTGAGACTCCAGCGGGACAATGCGGGCGACACCCAGCTCCGTCAACTTCTGCAGCACCAGTTCGAAGCGTTCCTTGTCCGGCAGCGACTGGTAAACTTCGATGCGCAATGGGCTCTCCACCGGGTTCTCCAGGCGCTGAAAAGGCACACAAAAGGCTTGTTCAGGGTCGAGGTCAGCTATCCGGGCGCGGTAGGCCGTCGCTTCGGGGTCGATTACCGTCATGACCTCTCCTGGCCTGGTTTGCCATAAACTCAGCGCAACCAGAGCTTCAGCCGGCAAGGGGGTTATCGCATCAAGCTGCGGGACATGCTCCAGCCTGACAAGGCTGATCGGTCCGCCGTTATTTACGCATGACAGGGGCAAAGCCGTGTTCCCGATAGTTTTTAAAGCGATCGCGCGACACTTGCAGGCGTGCCTCGTCGAAGACTTCGGCAAAGTCAATAACATGCTGAAAATGCCGGATGAATTCCAGGCTGCAGGGAATCCCCATCAACAGCACCTGGGCACCGTTCGGATTTTCCTCTTCAGCCACAATCACCACCGGTTCGTCATGACAGTCCACAGAACCGTTTTCATAGACATGCGGAATAAAAGCAGCCTTCTTCCAGGTCCACATGAACCGGTCGAGAGTCACTCCCTGATTATCGTCCTGAACCATCACCAGCACACGCTGTCCGGCCAGATAGAATTCCTCAGCCAGGTCACAGAGGACCCGGGCGCGCTCCGGTCGCTTCAGCGTTATAAATTCAATGCGGGTCACATGAGGCTCCTGCAGATTACGGCAGCTGGCCAGTCACCAGAATCTCCATCATCCGGTGTCCGGGATCTACAACCAGGCCCGACGCCCGGGCAGCCGATTCCGAGTATTCTGCGGCAGCGTTTTGAGTAGAAAACTCGTGTCCTGATCCGGCCAGGACGAAGGGGACCGCATCCCTGGTGTGCGTCATTCTGGCTACCGGAGTCGGGTGATCGGGAAGCAACAGAACGCGATAGTCTCCCAGTGCCGGGATACCGTTCATGACGATGCCGACAACATCCTTGTCGAAACGCTCTATCGCTTCGATTTTGTCATGCAGGTTACCGCTATGAGCGGCCTCATCAGGCGCCTCCACATGCAGATAGACAAAATCCCTGGTCTGCAAAGCCTCCAGAGCAGCTTCGGCCTTACCCAGGTAGTTGGTGTCCAGATAGCCCGTGGCACCCGGCACATTGATCACGTCCAGACCAGCATAGATCCCTATACCCTTGATAAGATCGACCGCCGAAATCACCGCACCGGTCAAGTTGAACTTGTCCCGCAAGGTGGGCATCTGCGGACGACGCCCCTGCCCCCAGAGCCAGATGGAGTTGGCGGAGAGCTTGCCTTCATCCTCGCGTTTGAGATTAACCGGGTGGCGCCTGAAGAGAAGTTGCGATGCATTGGTAATTTGCATGAGCGGCATGGCTTCTTCCGAACGCAGCACGTGGTTGTTAATGCTCTGTCCGGACAAGTCATGGGGTGGCGGCATCTTGAAATTGTCCCGCCCTCCCCGCCAGACCATCAGGTGCCGGTAGGAGACGCCGGGATAAAACTGGAATTCATCGTCACCCAGCTCATCCTGAAGACACTCGATCAGTTCACGGGCTTCTTCTGTCGTGATGTGTCCGGCCGAGAAGTCCTGCATATACAAATCGCCACCGGCCAATCCCAGAGTGACCAGGTTGAGGCGGAAGGCCACATCTTCAGGACCGAGTTCAACCCCCATGCTGGCGGCTTCCAAGGGTGACCGCCCGGTATAGCAGGTGGCCGGATCATAGCCGAAGACCGAAAGATTTGCGACATCGGAGCCGGGATGGAATGCCTTCGGCACTGTTTCAGCGAGGCCGATAATGCCATGTTGAGCAAGTTTGTCCATATGCGGGGTATGAGCGGCCTGCAGTGGTGTTTTACCATCGAGCTCTGCAATCGGCTCATCGGACATGCCGTCTCCGAGCAAAATAATGTATTTCATGGGTATCCGTTAAACGTTAAACGTTAAAAGTGAAAAGTAAAAAGTTGCCAGCCTCCAGCCTCCAGCCTCCAGCCTCCAGCCTCCAGCCTCCAGCCTCCAGCCTCCAGCCTCCAGCCTCCAGCTTCCAGCCTCCAGCCTTAAGCCTCCTGCCTCCTGCCTCCAGCCTCCAGCCTCCAGCCTCCAGCCTCCAGCCTCCAGCCTCCAGCATCCAGCTTTCAGCCGAGTCCGCCCTTGTAGCGCTTTAACCAAACCTGCAAATATTCTTCTTCATGTTCAAGCTCAAAGGC
>JBPPMD010000296.1:0-18137 GCA_051305875.1 Desulfuromonadales bacterium
AAGCCCCAGGGCGGCCCGCTCTGAATGAGATTAAATAGCGCCTAAGTCCTTGAAAATATTTGATGGATATTCACTCTTGGCTTCTATTCTCTTCATTTCTTGAGTTGAATAATCTTTTTTTGAAAACAGCTCATTTTCTTTAAAATAATAAACAGAAACTGTTTCATCCTTCTTGTAGATTGCCAGTTGTTCTTTCTTCCTCGGAATAATGTTTTCTGTTGGTACTCCTTCCTTTCGGATAATATCTATAAAAGTCAAACCTTCCTGAAGCATTGGCAGTTTATTTTTTATTTTTTGTTCCGGTTTTATAACCATGCTTTGCGGTGTCGATTTTTCATTAAAATACATCTTCATGTTCACTGGCGATTTCTGATTTATTTCTGTAGTCCCGCAGGCTCCCAGGGATAAAGCAACCAACAACAAAAAAAGACGCCGCATAAGTGCTCTCCTCTTTAAAAATCTGACTAGCAGCCTGTCGGACTATGCGGGCCGAAGCGAAAATTTGGATGTTTGAGAACAGATTTTAGCTCGTTTGCAGGATCATAGCCGGAGCTATGGTCCAAAAAGGAGCTGAGATATGGGCCAAAGCATCCGGCTCATGGAGATAGTCCGACAGACTGCCTGTCACGTGTTGTAATTGCACACATATCCCGCGATTAAAAAGAGTATACAATAATTTAAAAAATATAAATCCCCACGCCAGGAGCCTGTGGTGAGTTGTGAGAACTCTGCCGCCGCCGGGATTATCGCCCTTGTTTCCGCTCTGAGAGGCAACTTTCAATTGTCGAGTAAAGCTCTTTTATACGCACCGGCTTGGTCAGCACCTTATCCATCCCAGCAGCAAGACAATCCTCCTTAACCTCACGGCGGACATGGGCGGTAAGCCCGATGATGCAGACATGATGACCGTTTTCTTTCTCTCTGATTATCCGGGTAGCCTCAAGGCCGTTCAATTCAGGCATCTGCAAATCCATAATAATCAGGTCGAAGTCCCCTTCTTGCCATTTGCGAACAGCCTCCAGTCCATTCTCTGCAAATTCCGCAAGCCACCCACCACGAGCCAAGGTCGTCAGAATCAGATCACGGATCACCGAATCATCCTCGGCGAGTAAAATGCGCGCTTCCTGCAATTTTACTTCTCTCGTGTCCTCTTCTTCGCCAGCATCAGTAAACTGTTCATCGGCAAGCTTGAGCGGTAGGGTAAAATAGAAAACACTCCCTTTCTCTTGACCATTTCTGACACCGATTTTTCCACCCATCAACTGGACCAATCCTTCGGAAATGGCCAGACCTAACCCTGAGCCTCCGAACTTGCGTCTGAAAGAACTGTCGGCCTGGCTGAAGCTCTGGAAAATCATATTCTTTTTGTCTTGCGGTACACCGATACCGGTGTCGCTCACGGAGAATTCCAAAAGGTTTTCCCGGACCTGGACGGAAACCTCCACGCTTCCCTCAGGCGTGAACTTGATGGCATTGGCAAGCAGATTGAAGAGAATCTGGCCAAGTCGATCAGAGTCGCCGAGCACCAGATGGGGCAAGTCAGGAGAAGGTGTGAACTTTAAGGGAAGATTCTTCTTCTGTGCTTTGAGACGCATCATTTCAACCGTACTTTGAACGCACTTCCGCAGATCGAACGGTTCTTCCTCAAGTTTCACCTGTCGTGCCTCTATCCTGGAGAAGTCAAGGATGTCGTCGATAAGAGTGCGCAAACGCTGCGATGAGTCATCAGCCATCTCCAGCAATCGGAGGTGATCCGGGTCTTTGTCGATCAGTAGCAGATGCTCGATGGCCATCATGAAGACGCTCATGGGCGTACGGATCTCATGGCTCATATTTGCCAAAAACTCGCTCTTGGTGTTGCTGGCCTTTTCGGCGGCGGCTTTGGCTTTCCTGAGTTCCTCTTCCACCCGCTTGCGCTCGTTGATATTTTCTATGATTGCAATCTCATAGTCAGGGTGACCTTGGACATCGCGCACAATCGACAGGGTGAGCCGCGCCCAGACATGGTACCCACACTTGTGAATGTAGCGTTTCTCCACCGTGTAGCTGTCCAGTTCGCCGGCAGCCATGCGGCGGAACGGAATGAGCTGGAGATCCAGGTCCTCCGGATGCGTGATCTGTGGCCAGGGCATAGCACAGATCTCCTCGTGGGAGTAGCCGAGCATGCGGCAAAAAGCGTCGTTAACATCGAGCCAACGTGCATCGGTAAAACGGACCCGTCCCATGCCCAGGGCCGCTTGTTCAAAAATGCGGCGGTACGTTGCTTCGCTCTCGCGAAGCAGTTTCTCCGCCTGCTTGCGATCGGTGATGTCTTCGGCAAAGAAAATGATCCCACCCGTCAGCTTGCCGTAATCAACCCACGGATGGATTTCCCATAGGGCAGTGCGCTCAGTTCCGTCAAGAGCAACGTAATCATCTTCACCACTAAGGCTTTCGCCACCCAGACCACGTCGGTGAGCCTCCTTTAAGTGTTCCGGCAAATTCGGAAAGAAGTCGTAATGGGATTTGCCAATGACATTCTTGTCAGACAGCCCTGCATCTTTTAGCCAGCGATTGCTGGCATACACATAGCGCATGTTGCGATCGAATATCACCATGCCTACCGGCGCATCCTTTATCATGCTTTCCAGCCGGTTCTTGCTCTCGAGCAACGCTTGCTGCATTCGGACCCGCTCGGTGACATTCCGAATGATATGGGCAGCACCTATCTGTTGTCCCCGGGAGTCGTAAATTGGATTGAAAAGAAAATCGTATGTCTGGCGTTCCTGTCCCGGCTGCCCGAAATCCATGGTAATGCTGAACGTTTCGCCATTGAGGGCGCGACTCCAGAGGTCCCTGGCCTTGCGCTGCTCCTCTGGCCACGGGGCCATCACTGCGATCGTGCTCATCCCGATTTCAGGTTCCCGCCCCCATAGTTTTTTGCACTCCAACCGGTATGCTTCATTGAAGAAAATAAAACGGAAATCAGGGTCCTGCGCGGCAATTATGTCCTCGGTTCCATTGGTGATTCCTTCCAGCAAGGCGACTGTCTGCCTGAGCGTCTCATCAGCCTGTTTCTGCACGGAGATATCGCGAAGGGTCACAAACGCCCTTTGATTCTCACCCAGAATGACTGAAGTCGTCTCGGCCGGGAACGTGCTTCCGTCCTTTTTCTTATAAATCAGCTCCCCCCGGAATCTCCCGGACCGCTTACGCTCCTCCATGAAGGCTGTAAATCTTGGATCGGTCGTATCGGTAAGCCCCTCCCTGCCAGCGGCACATATCTCAGCTTCGCTCATTGCGAACATTGTGCATGCCGCAGGATTCGCTGTGAGGATCTTTCCGTTGGGAATCGTGATAAGGACAGCATCCAAGCTGTTCTCAAACATCAACTGGCAAGCATCGATTGGGGGAGTTTTCGACTGCATTATTTCTCCTCGGAAGAACTTCCAAAGATGCTGCAGGCAGAAGAGCTGTTATCAGTATGGAACTTTAATCTGGAAAGGCAAGTGCCAGAGATCGTGGGATTTATATCTATGTTGAGTTAAACCGGATCGTCGACTCAAATTTTTGATAAAATGATAGCAATCATTCGATCACTTCAATTTGAAAGGACAGGCTTATGACAAAGTCAGCGAATTCAGCCGCATTAATCGTCGGCGGATCAAGCGGAATGGGTAAAGAAACGGCGGCCCGCTTGCGGGCGCAGGGGCTGGACCTGATCCTCCTGGCGCGCAACACCCGGCGTCTCGAAACAGCCAAACAAGAATTATCCCGGCATGGGTCGGGCCAGATCGATTTGCTGGTCGCAAACCTTTACCATCAGGATGAGGTTGGCCGGGTCATCAAGACGATCAGAGACGAGACCAGACACTTGAAATACCTGGTTAATGCCGCAGGTACCTTCAAACCTACAGCCTTTCTTGATCATTCCCGGGATGATTATGACACCTACATGAAACTCAACAAAAGTTTCTTTTTCATCACTCAGGCCGTCGCGGAAAACATGAAAGCCAATGATGGCGGATCTATTGTGAATATCGGTTCAATGTGGGGAAAGCAAGCCATCAAGGCAACCCCGTCTTCTGCTTATTCGATGGCAAAAGCCGGACTGCACTCCCTGACCCAGCATTTGGCGATGGAGTTAGCAGATTACAAGATCCGTGTTAACGCCGTCGCACCTGCGGTGGTTGTGACACCCATTTATGGAGCCTTTATCGAGGAAGATCAAATCGAAAAAACGCTGACCGAGAACTTCGATGACTTCCATCCCATTGGTCGTGTCGGCCGGGTCAATGACGTCGCAGATGTCATCGAATTCCTGCTGTCCGATAAGGCCGCGTGGGTCACTGGAGTCGTTTGGGATGTCGATGGTGGCGTTATGGCTGGACGCAACTAGTACCCTGCAACCGATAGGATTTCTTAAGATTGCGCAGGAATTTGGCGGGTCAGCAAGGCGCGGATTCCAGGAATGAAAGATGAAAAGAAGCGGGTCACGTAACTCGTCAAGCCAGCGATGCCTGAGAAGAAGGCCCCAAGCAAGCGAATGCGGCACACCGCCTTTAGCTAGACGCGCAGGCAACCCAATAACCTTCGCTGTTTCAATCATACTATTCGCGGATTCCGGCAGAGGAGAGAGGCCATGAAACGAAGCTTGGAAGAAGCAAGGCGCCTGATCGAGACCGACAAGACACTGGCGGAATTCACCCTCTCCCCGGAGGGCAATGAACTCCACATGTCCAAGGGAGATGATTGTTTCGTTCGCCTGATCCCGGGAGAAGAGACCGGACTGTGGCGGATCGAATACTTCCATAACGAGAAACGCTGGGAAGTCATCGATTTTACCGGTTCATTGGCCGCCTGTCTGGAACTGCTCGCGGAATCACCCCATTATCTCTACTGGGACCGCTGAGCATTGCATTTTCTCAGGTCTACGTAACTACCAGTACCCTGTAACAAAGAGGATGTCGTAAGATCACGCTGGAATTGGACAGGCCAAAAGCACGCCACGTGCCTGTCGGGTTATGTGACAGACTCATGGATGCGATAGCCTATGGGTTGCAGGGCGTGATAGAGGTCAGTCAGACATCGATTTGTTCAATCTGCCAAAGACTATGTGCACCGAATCTTGCCGCCAGGGCTTTCGAACTCTCGCGCTTCTCCAGACGCTTTTTAGCCCGCTCCGGCGCCCCTTCAAACAGAAATTTTTCCAGTTCGGTCTCGGGAATAACCGCCGGGACCATCTGCCTCTCGCCATTAACGTCGATCGCCACAAAGGTTACAAATGAGGTGGCACAGACGGTACGTTCACCGCTCAACATGTCTTCTGCGACCACCTTGACAAACACTTCCACCGAGGTGCGTTTCGTCCAGGTGACAAAGGCTTCGAGACAGACCGACTGGCCGTTGCGAATTGGATGAAGGAAATCGACCGAATCGGTCGAGGCGGTAACCACCGAAGTGCGGGCATGACGGGTCGCTGCAATGGCTGCGATGTCATCGATATAAGACATGACCTTGCCGCCGAACATCGTGCCGTAATGATTGGTGTCGGGGGGAAGAACCATTGCGGCTTTGATCGCCCTCGATTCTTTGCAGAACTTGGCTAGTATGACTGTCATCATCATCTCCTTTGCAGTGCAGCGTCACGATCTCCACGCTGGCAAGAGCAGTTTATCAAAGGCCTGGAGCCATTCTTGCCGAAGCTGGGTTTTTATTGACTGAATCGGTAAAAAACCGCAACGATTGTCAGCTTTTCAGCAGCTGAGACAGTCTGGCGCCGAGGGACTTCTTGAGGTCGTCAGCTCCAGTAAAACGCAAATAGCCGTTGTTATTCTGCTCGCCCAGGGTCACGCTGTCCTGCGCCTGCAGGATGATCAGCGGTTTGTCGATGCCATAAGCCAGGCCAAGGGCCAGCATGACGTTGGAGGCCTGATCGGAAAGATTGAGGATCGCCAGTCGACAGGAGTGCATCTCCTGACAGAGTTCGCAGAGCGCGGCATCATCAATCAAGGGTTGGTCGGTCCGGAAGAAGGAGAGTCCGTGTGATTCCAGGGCCGGCTGGATCCCCTGCCAGAAGAGCTTCAGGTCGGCTTCCCCGGGTGGAATGGCGATGAAGATGCGCTGCTCTGCCGGCGGCGGTATGATCAGTATCCCGTCGCAAGTGCGATGG
Source organism: Desulfuromonadales bacterium (assembly GCA_051305875.1). Lineage (GTDB taxonomy): Bacteria > Desulfobacterota > Desulfuromonadia > Desulfuromonadales > BM103 > M0040. The sequence continues at coordinate 6,152 of JBPPMD010000296.1, forward strand.
AAAAATCTCTCCAACGAAAGTTTCCGGGCAATCTGTTGCTCGGCCGCCTTGTTCATTCCGTCGATTTTCTCTTGCAGACGAGCAACCTGGTGGTTAATGGTTTTGACGAATTTTTCTACGCTCGCCATTTTTATCGATTTCCCGGTAGGGGAATAATCTATGGGGCTCAGTTTGAAGATGGGAACGCTAATGGTTTTATCCGCATTGAGTTGTGCCGCAGCTTTATTGTAGCTGTCTTTCCAGCTGTCAAATGGGCGCAAATAGACGTACTGATTGTTTTTCAGGTATTTACTGATTTTTGCCAGGATGTAATCGAATTCGTCAACCAGCTTTGAAAGTTGTGCGACATCCATTGCCCTGCCCCTTGCGTACTCTTTCTGTTGCATTCACGACCGAATTTGCAGCCGGTTCATGGATAGCCCGACAGACTCCTGGCAGAAAGTAACACGTCAGCTTGTTCCAGGTTAAGTCACAAAAACCTGAATCTTTTGCGCCTCATCATTTGCGGCCTTGAAGCGGAGTTCAGCAAACTGTTATCTTCTTGAATTATAGCGATAAAAACGATACATGTTGATGCTTAAAAGTGTTAGAATCAATGTGTTTCAGTTCAACAATTCTTAATGTCAGACGAATTGCCCTGCCCGGCTTCAAAAAAAAACAATCGTCAGACAACCAGACTTTTATACTCAAGCCATATCATTTTGGCCTCGGTTTGTTTGTGACGCCTCAGTCGTATGGTTTTCGGAGAAAACGTACGGAGAAATTTAATTTATGCAGAGTGCAACAGAGCAGATTATTCAGATACGCTGGCACGGACGCGGCGGCCAGGGGGCCATTACTGCGGCAAAAGTGGTCGCCGAAGCCGCGTTCCGCTCAGGTTATGGTGGAGCCGTCATGGCGCCGACGTTCGGTACCGAGCGCCGTGGTGCCCCGGTCACCACATCCCTGAAGATTTCCCACAGCAAAATTTACGACCTGTCCCCGATTACAACTCCGGATATCGTGATTGTTCTTGATCACATGATTCTCCACGAAGTGGATGTCACTGCAGGCCTTAAGCCCGGTGGTTGGATCATCCTGAATACGCCGCGACCGGTGGAGGAACATCTGTTCCCGGGTTATCGCACGGCGGTTGCCGATGTAACCCGGCTGGGGGTCGAGGCCGGATTGCGCAAAGGCATCGTCAACACAGGCATCATCGGTGCTCTGGGGCGCGCCAGTGGCCTGGTCGACATTGATGTGCTTGCCGACAACATTGCTGTAGAGTTCGCCGGACGCAAACCGGACGCCAATGCCATGGCGGCACGTCTGGTCTACGACGCAACGCTGATGTTTGATAACACGACAGGAGGAGCGACTGATGCCTGATCCGAGATTCAAAATCCTGACTTCTGCCAGCACCTCCGGCCCTGGCGATGCCGGTCGCACCGGCTCCTGGCGCGTTGAACGGCCGGTCATCGACATGAGTCGCTGCATTCCGGCCAAAACCGGCAAGCCCGCCTGTCATCTCTGCTGGCTCCTCTGCCCTGACAACGTGGTCAGCAAGGAGATCGAACCGGCGATAGACCTTGAATATTGCAAAGGCTGTGGCATCTGCGCCCAGGAGTGTCCGGTCCAGGCGATTTCCATGGTTCCGGACGCTGATTTTCTTGAAGGAGCTGACAGTGAGTAACCCCATCATCGAATCCGGCAATGTTGCCGCCGCCCTGGCAGTCCAGCTGGCCCGCGCAGAAGTCATTGCAGCCTACCCGATTACCCCACAGACACCGGTTACAGAAAAACTTTCCGAGCTGATCGCCGCCGGCAAGATGGATGCCGAATACGTTGCCGTGGAAAGCGAACACAGCGCCATGGCCGTATGCATCGGCGCCGCCAGTTCCGGCGTGCGCGCCTTTACAGCGACATCCTCCAACGGCCTGCTGTACATGAGCGAGCAATTGCACTGGGCCGCCGGCGCACGTCTGCCGATTGTCATGTGTGTCGTCAACCGTGCCATCGGGGCGCCATGGTCAGTGTGGAATGACCACCAGGATGCCATCAGCCAGCGCGATACCGGCTGGATTCAGATCTTCGCCAAGGATCACCAGGAAATCATCGACATGACCCTGAAGGCCTTTCGCCTCGCGGAACTGGTGCATATCCCGGTCATGGTCAATTACGACGGCTACTATCTTTCGCACACTTACATGCCTTTTGAACCGCCGGACGCCGAGCGCGTCGACGCCTTCCTCCCCGCTTACGCGTACAAGCATGCCTTGACCCCTGAACGGCCGGAAAGCCTGAACACGGTGACGCTGCCCGATGCCCGCCTCGATGTGGACGGCATCAAACGCGGCGGTTACATGGACATCCGCCACAATCTGCACGAAGAGATGGGCAAGTCCATAGAAGTCTGGAAAGAGATTGACCAGGAGTTCCAGGCGTTGTTCGGCCGGGGTGGACACCCGGTCATCGATCCCTACCGCTGCGAGGATGCCGACGTCGTTATCGTCGCCATGGGCTCCATGGCCAATCAGTTCCGCGTGGTGGTGGATCGTCTGCGACAGGACGACGGACTCAAGGTCGGCATCCTGGCCCTGCAAATGTATCGGCCTTTCCCGAGCGCAATCATTGCCGAGGCGCTGCAGTCGGCCAGACACGTCATGGTCTACGAGAAAGGGCTGAGTTACGGCAATCAGGGGGCTCTTTATGGAGACATCAAGTCAGCCCTTTACCCCTTCCCGGCAAGACCGCGTCTGCACAATTTCATTGTCGGCCTGGGCGGTCGCGCTATTCCGACTGAGTCCCTGTATCAAACGATGAAAACGGCTTGCGAACAGGATCTGCAGACGCCATCGGCACAGGCTGATGCACCGCAATGGATTGGATTACAGCTATGAAAACAACCGCCAGAACCACCGTCCTCAACCTGACCGAGGAAGAGTTTATTCATCCGGGCAATCGCGCCTGCTCCGGCTGCGGCCTCAACATCCTTTACCGGGTCGGCGTCAAAGCACTGGGCCGTGACTGCATCTTCGTGGTCCCACCGAGCTGCCTGACGGTCATGCAGGGACTCTACCCGATTGCCGCGACCCAGATGCCGGTTCTGAACGGTACGTTTGCCTCAACCGCAGCGATCGCCACCGGTGTCAAGGTCGCCATGAGACGTCTCGGTCGCGAAACCCAGGTCGTCGCATGGGCCGGCGACGGCGGCACCTCGGACATCGGTATTCAGGCCCTCTCCGGGGCGCTTGAGCGTGGCGAGGACATCATCTATATCTGTTACGACAACGAAGCCTATATGAACACCGGGGTGCAACGCTCAGGAACGACGCCGCAGGGCTCGTTGACCACGACGACGCCGTTTACCGGGAAGAGCGAGGTCGGCAAGGATCTTCCGGCCATTATCGCGGCACACAACCCGGCTTACCTGGCAACCTGCTCCGCCAGCTATCCGCTTGATTTTCATGACAAGCTGCTGAAGGCCAAACAGATCAAGGGGCTGAAGTACCTGCATGTACAGACCCCCTGCCCGCCCGGTTGGGGTATCGAGGAACACATGACCGTCGCCCTCGGCAGGGCGGCCGTGGAAACCGGCCTGTTCGACCTCTATGAAATCGAAAATGGCCGCATGCAATTGACCGGACCGTCTCAACAGCTGCTCGCCAGGCCCACCCTGCGACCGGTACGCGAGTACCTGGAGCTGCAAACTCGCTTCAAGGCGCTTGGCGATGAGCAGGTCGACGCACTACAGGCGCAAGTCGACCGGCGATGGGCCGGCTATCGTGACAGGTTCAGATAACCTGCTTCGTCAATAAATGTTGCATGTTGCACCAAAAAACCCGGCCACAAGAGCCGGGTTTTTTACGTTGCTATTCTGAATATCCTGCCGTCTCTGTCAGTGGGACAACAGCATCGGGACGGTCATCTGGCCGAGGAGGTAACTGCCGATCTCACCCATATCCAAGTGGCCGCGCCTGGTTGTTATGTGGACACCGAGTACCAGGAGATCAATATTATCATCAGCGACCAGGTTGAGAAGAGTATCGCCGACACTCAGATCCCCGGGAGGTATCAGCTCGATATCGGCCGCCACGTTGTGGAGCGCAAGGTAGCGGGAAAGCCGCTCGGCTTCTCCCGTGCTGAAGGTGGTCTTACCGATGGAAACCAGATTGACATGCTTGGCAGCCCGCAGCAGGGGCATCGCATCGTGCAGCGCGCGAGAGGCCTTGGGACCGGCCTTCCAGGCGACCATGACCCGTTCGCCGAGATGTGGAAATGTACCGAAAGCCGGCACGATCAACACCGGTCGTCCGGAACCGAGCAGCAGGCGCTCGGGGCTGGTGATGCATGAATGCTGTTTTTCTTTATCGGCAACAAGGGGCTGACTCACCACCAGCAGATCGGTGAAACTGGCATAATATCCGATCATTTCCGCAACACCGACATGTGAGAACCCGAGGTCTACTGCCAGCCATTCAGAGGCAACCCCGGTGCCGTCAGTACGCTGCTGAAACATCTCGCGAACTTCATTCAGCTGCTGGTCCGAACGTTCCAGATATGGTGATGAATAGACATAGAGTCCCGTCAGGCTCGCACCATGCTGCTTTGCCAGAGTGATTGCTGCTTCAAGCCTGCTTTGGCAGGACAGCGCCTGGTCCAGATGAACCATAACATCTCTCAACATAATGAATCTCTCCTTACCGCAATAATCGATTGCACCATGAGTTGCCACAACCCGGAAACCATAAGGAAAGCTTGTCTCTGCAGCTGGCAATCAGGAGCTTGATCATCACTGTATGCGTCATCCCTTGGCCCAGCTCGGGCTGCGTTTTTCCAGGTAGGCGGATAGTCCTTCGCGCCCCTCGGCTGAAGCCCGGGTCTCGGCAATCCGCTCGGCTGTGTCAGCAATCAGATCATCATCCAGGTAGCCCAGGGCGACCTCGGAGACCAGCGCCTTCACTGAGGCCATGGCTTCCGGCCCGTTTTTGAGGAGCCGGCGGCTGAGATTATCAGCATATCCCTCCAATTCCTCCGACTTGACCACTTCGTGAATCAAACCGAGCCGGCAGGCCTCAGCAGAATCGAAAGGTTCCGCGGTCAAAAAATAACGGCGCGTGGCCCGGGAACCGATTGCTGCGGCCAGATAGGGCGAGATCACTGCCGGAATCAGGCCAAGCTTAACTTCGGGAAGGCAGAAGATGGCGTCTTCGGTGGCCAGCGCGATATCACAACAGGCGATCAGCCCGACTCCGCCGCCAATCGCCGCACCCTGCACCAGAGCAATGGTCGGTTTAGAAAGGTTGGCCAAGGTCTTCATCAATTCCGCCAGCCCCGTGGCATCGCTGAGATTCTCGACAAAGGAATAGTCTGCCATGCGACGCATCCAGTTGAGGTCTGCACCTGAAGAAAAACTTTTCCCGCGGGCTGCCAAAAGGACGACCCTCACGCTCCGCTCGCGCTCCAGTCTTTTGAGCTCGTCAGTGAGGGCGCTGATCAGGGTATCATCAAAGGCGTTATGCATCTCTGGCCGGTTAAGGGTAATCCTGGCCCGGCCATGTTCGTCAATTTCACTTAAAAGCGCAGCAATGCTCATAGTTTCACATCCAGAAAATTCCGCTACCTGTCATTACCATCGGTGCATACAGTTCCCGCCGACAGCGTAGTCATACACTCAACGGCTCAGGACAAATTCCCATGCACACCAGTATTCTTCAGGATGCGGATCGGGGGGACAAGCAATGCAGCGGGTCTCGATACGGGGATCGACGGTCTGGGCAAACCCGGCATATTCGACCACACCAACAGTTTTGCACGGAAAATCGGGCAATCCCTTGCGCTTGCGGGTCGACTGAACCCGGCAGTCAACCATGCGGAAGACTGCGCGCGTATCAGTAACTTCAATCGCTTCCTGCAGGTTGAGTCGCGCATACAGGCGATGCTTGAGGCATTCCACCAGAGCCGGGATGCCGCCTCCCGGTTCAAGGCCGAGGCGCGCCATGATCCGCTTGGCTTCAACCACGGTGAATTTCTCCCAGGCTGCCCGATCGATCTCGATCGCCGTTTCAATCCCGTAGCGCTGCTCGACAGCCTGAAACCAGAGTCCGTCATGAGCCAGCCAGTTCTTGGCATCATCGACGATAATGGCAATCAGCTCCTCTTTGCTTAACCCCTGTAGCAGAGCAACCCCTTCATTCAACTTTGCTTGCATAGCATTCCATCCTTTCGCAACCTGTGTCACTTGGCCCTTGCCAAACCCCGCACCACTCAACCCCGGGTCACCGCCGAACCGATCACGACCCTTTGCACTTCGCTGGTGCCTTCGTAGATTTCAGTGATTTTGGCATCGCGCATCATTCTTTCCACAGGAAAGTCGCGGGTGTAGCCATAGCCGCCATGCACCTGAACGGCCTTGGTCGTCACCCACATGGCGGTCTCCGATGCACTGAGCTTGGCCATAGCGGATTCCTTGCCATAGGAGAGACCGGCACTCGCCCGCCAGGCAGACTGGTAGACCAGCAGGCGCGATGCTTCGATACGCACAGCCATATCCGCCAGCATGAACTGCACCCCCTGGAAGCTGGCGATCGGCTGATCGAACTGTTTACGTTCGCGAGCGTATTTCAGCGCCTCTTCGTAAGCGCCCTGGGCGATACCGAGTGCCTGGGCAGCAATACCGATGCGGCCGCCGTCCAGGGTCTTCATGGCGATTTTAAAGCCTTCGCCCTCCTTACCGAGCAGGCGGTCCGCGGGGATGCGGCAGTTCTCGAAAACCAGCTCGCAGGTCGGCGATGAGCGGATGCCCATCTTCTTTTCCTTTTTGCCGTAAACAAAACCCGGGGTGTCTTTTTCAATAATGAACGCACTGATGCCATGGTGTTTCTGGGCATTCTTGTCGGTCCGCGCAAAGACGATGTAGATTTCCGCATCGCCGCCATTGGTGATGAATATCTTGCTGCCGTTGAGAACCCATTCGTCGCCGTCACGAGCGGCAAACGTCTTGGTGCCGCCGGCGTCGGATCCGGCTCCGGTCTCGGTCAAACCGAAAGCACCGAGCTTGGTCCCCTCCGCCATGGGTGTCAGAAACGTCTGTTTCTGCTCATCGCTGCCAAACAGCCAGACCGGGTTGGCGCCCAGCGACAGGTGGGCCGACAAGGTCACGCCGGTCGAGGCACAGACCCTGGAAAGTTCTTCCACGGCGATCGCGTAGCTGATGTAGTCCGCGCCGGCACCGCCGTACTCCTCAGGAAAGACAATCCCTGTCAACCCCAGTTCAGCGAGCTTTTCAATCATCAATTGCCGATCGAAGCGTTCATTCTCATCGCGCTCGGCCGCCGACGGTGCCAGTTCTTTTTCGGCGAAGCTGCGGACCGTTTCACGGATCAGATTCTGCTCTTCAGTCAGCTGGAAATACATATGGGCTCCTTCTTGGTGACCACCAGTAACCGGCTTGTTCCCCTAGCATCATGCATAACCACGCAGCACTTCCCGGGCGATGATCAGACGCTGAATTTCGCTTGTGCCTTCGTAAATAGTGGTAATTCGCGCATCACGGCAGAAGCGCTCTACAGGAAAATCGGTGGTATAGCCGTATCCCCCGTAAATCTGCATGGCCTCATAACAGACGCGATTGGCCGTTTCGGTGGCAAACAGCTTGGCCATCGACGCTTCTTTAGAGTAAGACTTGCCCTGTTCCTTGCGAAACGCGGCGTTCATCAAGAGCAGTCGAGCCGCTTCCAACTCTGTCGCGGCGTCAGCTATTTTCCACTGAATTGCCTGAAAATTGCTTATGGGCTGACCGAACTGCTTACGTTCAAGGGCATAGCGCGACGCCGCTTCGATGGCAGCCTGGCCGATGCCGAGCCCTAGTGAACCGATACCGATCCTGCCGCCGGCGAGTTCACTGACTGCAATCCGGAAACCGTCGTTGAGCCTGCCCATCAAGGCACTGCCGGGGATGCGGCAATCCTGTAGCAGCACTTCGTTGGTCGCTGAAGCATGTTGTCCCATCTTCTCCTCGGCGCGTCCGACAAGGCACCCGGGGGTCCCGGCCTCCACCAGAAAACAACTGATGCCTTTCCCCTTGGCAGCGTTGCGGTCGGTGACCGCCCAGACGACAAAAACCCCGGCATAGGGTGCGCTGGTGATAAATATCTTGTTGCCGTTAAGGATCCAGTCATCACCATCCTGCACTGCAAGGGTGGTCATCGCCGCCGGGTCGGAACCGGCGCCGGTTTCGGTCAGGGCGAAGGCTCCGGCCAGAAACTCGCCACTGCAGATCTTGGGGATATACCGCAAGCGCTGTTCTTCACTGCCGACCGCCTGAATCACCTCGCAGACCATGTTGTTGACCGACACGGTCACCGCCGTCGAGGCGCAGGCGCGCGCAATTTCCGTCAAGGCGACGCTGAAGGCGACCACACCGGCATCAGAACCACCGTAATCAGCCTTGACATTCAGCCCCATGAAGCCGAGTTCCGCCAACTTTTTCAGATTGTCGAGGAACAGCTCCTGCTGCTCACCGCGATCGAGCGCCGCGGCAAGCGGAGCCAGTTCGGTTTCAGCGAACTGGCGTGCGGTGGCGCGGATCAGGTTCTGCTCTTCGTTGAGGTCAAGAAACATCAGAGGCCTGTCCTTTATTTATTTGCCGGTAAAGGTTGCCGGGCGCTTTTCCAGAAAGGCCTGCATGCCCTCTTTCTGGTCGACCGTGGCAAAGCAAAGACCGAACAGGTCGGCTTCAAAACGACCGGCACGGTCGAGATCCATCTCCAGGCCATTATCAACGGATTCTTTGGCGAAACGTACGGCGACCGGGCCCTTGGAGGCAATCTTGGCTGCCAGACTGCGCGCGGCGGCAAGCAGCTCATCGGCCGCAACCACTTTGTTGGCGAGACCGATGCGGTAAGCCTCCTGGGCGTCGATCATGTCTCCGGTAAAGATCAGTTCCTTCGCGCGACCCTTGCCGACCAGCCTGGCCAGGCGCAGGGTGCCGCCGAAACCGGGGATGACGCCGAGGTTGACTTCCGGCTGACCGAAACGGGCATTGTCTGCGACAATTCTGATGTCACAGGCCATCGCCAGTTCACAGCCGCCACCGAGGGCAAAGCCGTTGACGGCAGCGATGACCGGCTTGGGAAACTTTTCGATCACGTTGAGCACGGCATGACCGAGCCGGGCGAAATGTACTGCCGACACCGCGTCAAGGGGTTGCATCGCAGCAATATCGGCACCGGCGACAAAGGCCTTGGCGCCGCTGCCGGTCAGAATCACGCAGGCCACCGCGTCATTGCGCTGCAAGTCGGCAAATGCAGTGGCGAGCTCATCGAGAACCTCGGCATTCAGCGCATTGAGCGCAGCCGGGCGATTAATTGTGACGACTGCCGTAGCATCAGCAATATCGATCAACAGGTTGGTGAAATTCATTTGTATCTCCTCCATTCTCTGTAAGTGTAAAAGCCCTTGCCGCGCTTGTTGGCAATCCCGCCGAAGCTGCCGAAAGGGGTACGCAAAGCGTCAATCACAAAAACGTCCTGCATGGGTCCGGTCTCCTTCCCAGAGCTTGCAATTATTCGTTGAGGTGGAAGGTCAACGCCGCTAGAAACTGTTGCGTTCGTAGTCATCAGGTAAACCTATTGCCACACTGGAGAACTATAGAGCAAGGAAAGTACCAATCAGCTTTTCCTGGCAATTACGGCGAGCACATTTTTCCGCTTTTCTTGAAAAACGCCTAAAAAAGCCACTTTCACGCTTCGGGGAAATGGCAGCGAACGCCGGATTTAAAAGAAAAGGGCAGTAAACCCGGGTCACAGGTGTTTCGTTGGTGACACTTTCTACTGGTGTTTACAGCGGTCGAACGGCTTAAATTACAGCCGTTTCATGGACAGGCCGACTTTTCCCGCCCCGGCAGCCAGTCGGCAGCAACCGTCTCGACAGAAACTTCACGCAGAGGCTTACGTGGTCGCGAGGTTCTGCCATTAATTTTAGCCGGGAAGCGGATTTCGGCCGGTAGAGCTTCACCATGTGCAGGTTCCAGCAGCTGCCGTGACATCACCTGTGCATGACCGGCGACTTCTTCCGGATCAAGCAACGGCTCAAAGCAACAATCGGTGCCGGCCAGCCGTTGCACCCAGGCATCGCGCGGTGCTGTGGCGAAAAGGGCCCGCAGTTCCCTGATCAGGGCGGTCTGCGGCATCGGTTCATGCTGCCTGGCAAGCCATTGCGGTTGTGCGACCGCAGTGCAGAACGCCTGCCAGAACTTGTCTTCGAGAGCTCCAAGCACCACGAATTTTTCGTCAGCGGTGCGGTAAATCTGGTAGCAGGCCACGCCGCCGGTGATCAGGCCGCGGCCCGGTTCAAAACTGCATCCTGCGCGACCCACCCCCGCCTGGCCAAACGATTGCCAGGAGAGGACCGTCTCAAAGATGCTGGTGTCGATAGTGCAGCCGTCTCCCTGGCGCTCCCTGCGCAGCAAGGCCGCCAGGATCAGATTGGCCGCCTGCTGGCCGCTGGCGTAATCGGAGACCGGCGGAAAGGGGATAACCGGGGTTTCCAGCGTGCCGGTGTGATGCAGCATGCCGCTCAAGGCCATGTACGTCAGGTCATGACCGCCCCGCTGGCCGGCAGGGCCATCCTGGCCAAACCCGGAGAGCGCACAGTGCACCAGGCGGGGATTGAGGGCTTGCAGGTGAGCGGGACTGAAGCCAAGGCGCTCCATCACGCCTGGCCGATATGACTCAAGCAACACATCGGCAACCTTCAGCAGCTCGGTAAAGCGGCTGCGACCGCGCTCGCTTTTCAAATCGAGGCGCACCACGGTTTTGCCGGCATTGACTTGTTTATAGAGTGGCGAGAGGCCGTCATCATCGAGAAAGATGAAGGTTCGCATCGGGTCGCCGCCGGGCGGCTCGATCTTGAGCACATCCGCACCGAGATCGGCGAGCAGGCTCGTGGCGTAAGGCCCGGGAAGGTACTGGCTGAGATCGAGGACCCGGCAACCCCGCAAGGTCTCGTCAAGCATCGATTGGCCGCAGGTCATCAATGACCTTGCCATCGTTGACGAGACTGCCGGCGGGTACAAAGGCCACCTCGCCGCGCAGGTTGCAGACCTGACGCAGCGTGTCCACCACCGCGGCTTCCAGACCTTGCGGAACGTCGTTGGCGATCTCGCAATGAAGCGTCATAGAGTCCACATCGTTGATCCGCTCGACGACCAGTCGACCCTTGAGCACCTGCGGGTGCCGGCGCAGCACCTCGGCCACCTGCGAGGGGCGCACGAACATGCCGCGCACCTTGGCGGTCTGATCGGCACGGCCCATCCAGCCCTTGATGCGGCGATTGGTGCGACCGCAGGGGCTCGGCCCGGTCAGGATGGCGGAAAGATCGCCCGTGGCAAAACGGATCAGAGGATATTCGGGAGACAGGCTGGTCACGATCACCTCACCGACCTCGCCGTCCGCTACCGGATCGCCGGTGCCGGGGCGCACGATTTCGAGAATAATTCCCTCGTCGACGATCATCCCCTCGCGAGCCGATGATTCATAAGCGATCAGCCCGAGGTCGGCGGTCGCGTAACACTGCAACACCGCAATGCCGCGCCCGGCCAAGGTGTCCCGCAGGCTCGGCGGCAGATATTCGCCAGTGACCAGGGCCTTGCTCAGGCTGGAGAGATCGATGCCGAGTTCATCGGCCTTGTCGAGAATCATCTTGAGAAACGATGGCGTGCCGACATAACCCTTGGGCCGGACGTGTGCCATGACCTGGACCTGCAGCTCTGTCTGGCCGCCCCCGGCCGGAATCACCGCGCATCCCAGCGCCTGGGCTCCCGCTTCGAGCATCATCCCCGCCGGGGTGAAATGATACGAAAAACAGTTGTGCACGATATCACCGGCCCGGAAGCCTGCGGCATGCAGAGCGCGGGCGAAGCGCCAGAAATCCGGGCGCCGCGCACCCGGCTCGAAGATCGGCCCGGGCGAGGCAAAGATCAGGGTCAGCGCCGGCGGTGCAAGAC
>JBPPMD010000307.1:0-2271 GCA_051305875.1 Desulfuromonadales bacterium
GGCCGAGCATGCCCTGGGCCTGTCGCTGATTGTCCTCGGTGGGGGTGACATAATGCACCGTGTCGACCTTGTAGCGGTGAATCAGGAACAGGGATATCAGCGTCATCAGACGCTTCTGGCGAAAATCCTCGTTGAAGGTGTTCTGGTCGCGGATCGACAACATGCTGCGGTCGCGGCGGTCCTGCAAGGTGGCGAAGATGATATCGGCCATTTTGACATTGTTTTCGTCGATGAGAGTCAGCTCCAGCAGTTCCGAACCGGATACGTGCGGTTTCAGGACAACCTTCAATGTCACACCCAGATTATAGTGGTCAGTCCAGAGTTTGAGCCAGTCGGCGAGGCGTTTCGGCGGTACCTCGGTTTCGACCAGATGCTGGAACTGGGTGGATCCCTTGCCCATGGCCTTGGTGGTTGCAGTCCCTCCGGACGAAGCAATCAGTCCTGCATCAGAGCGTGGGCCGCCGACGTAGCTCTGCGGTGTTTTGAAAGGTGAATCAATCAGGCGCAGCTTGCGTTGCAGGCGAGCCAGGGCGAGCATGCCGTCTTCCTTGAGGGCCGTGGCGAATTCCTCGCCCGCCAGCCCGTCCACCTGATGGCCGCCGTAGGTGATGAAGTTAAAGACAAAGCCCAGCTTACCCAGCTCAACCGGGAACTGCCGCATCTCATCTTCACTCATGCCGGTGGTATCCCAGTTGAAAGATGGTGACAGGTTGTAGGCGAGCATCTTGTCGGGGTAGACGGCGTGGATGGCCTCGGCGAAGATCCTGGCATCGTGCAGATCTGCGGTTTTGGTCTCCATCCAGATGATGTCGGCAAACGGCGCTACGGCCAAAGATTTTGCAATTGCGTAAGGGATGCCGCCCTTGACCTGATAATAACCCTCGGGGGTACGGGCGATGTCGCAGTTCCAAATGATGTTGAAGCCCATGGATCGGGCTTTCTGCCGTGTCTCGACAAACGACGACTCCTCCACGTAGGCGTGCCATTCCTCTACCGTCATCGGTAATTCCGAGCCCTCGTCAACGTGAAAGGCCATGACGTCGGCAACGGCTTCTCCATAGGTTTTCAGGCTGGCTTCCATCTGCCAGAGTTCCAGCAGGCGCGTGGCTGCCTGGTCGAGAGCCGCGTTGATGTTGGCAGTATTGCGAGTCGGCATCGCCTTGATTGCGGCACCGATTTCTGCAGACAGGCCGGTCCGGTCGAGCCACTGGTCGGCTTCGGCATAGAGCGCATCCGAAAGTCGATACATCAGATGGCCGTTGATCTCGGCAACACCTTTGGTGTGGAACTGGCGCATGATCGCCAGGAAGGTAGTCTTGTAATTGGGGATGTTGATGTTGGTGGCTCCCAGGATGAAGTGGTGGTCGCGTTCGTCGCCGCGGCCGTCGAGGAACGTGGCTGCCTCCGCATCGGTGCGCGCCACGATGATCCCCGCAACCTCCATGATGTCGAGTTGAAAGCGTGCTGCGTTGAGACGCTTGATCTGTTCATCCACCTGCACCAGCACCTTGCCGGCCTGGTGACCGCACTTCTTGACGCCCGGCTTCTGATCCTCGATATGATAGCCAGGCACACCGACTTCGACAAAACGGCGGATCAGGTTGCGCACATGGGCGTCGCCGCCGTGGCCGGTGTCGGCATCGGCAATGATAAATGGCCGGTAGTCGATCGCCGGGTTCTGGCCGCGCTCTTCCTCACTCATGCGCAGGCGCAGGAAAAACTGGTTGCGGTCTGCGGCGAGCAGGGCCCTGACCAGCGGCGCGGCTTCATCAGGGACCTGGCTTAAGGGGTAACTGGCCAGGTCGGGACCGGGGTCTTCGTTGCCTGAACCCTTGGCCGAGGTGGCCCAACCCCCCAGGTAAATCCCTTCAATGCCCACACGCTTGATGGCAACGGCCTGGCTGGGAGAGTAGGGGCCGAAGGTGGTGATCGCCTTGCCTGCGGCGAACAGCTCGCGCAGGCGGTCGAAGAAGGCCGCAGCGGCATCCCGGGCGATGGTGTAGTCAACCGGGATGGTGCCTCGCTGCTCGACGACCTGGCTGGCCGTATAAAGTCGCAGAATGCCTTCGAAGCGAGGGCTGGCAAACCAGTCTCGCGTTGCCTTGACCTTTTCGGTGAATGTACTCATGCATCTCTCCTAACGGCTTTCGGCAGGTAATGTGTCAAGATTCTCGGTGATGCGCACCCCATCGTTTTTGAAGGCGGCCATATACCGGGCAATGCGTTGTTTGGCCACGCCCAGGTCATTATTGTTCAGGTTGATATTCAACA
>JBPPMD010000011.1:0-5669 GCA_051305875.1 Desulfuromonadales bacterium
ACAGAAAAAACCGAGAAACTGATCGCCGATACCCTGGCTGAGATGCCGGAGAAGACGCAGAAGAAACGCGCGCCGCATCTTGGTGCCAACGATCCGGGCGCTTCGCCCTGCGCAGTAAAATCCAACAAGAAGGTCGTCCCCGGAGTCATGAGCCAGCGCGGTTGCGCCTACGCAGGCGCCAAGGGGGTGGTCTGGGGGCCGATCCGCGATATGGTGCACGTCTCGCACGGACCCATCGGTTGTGGTGTATACAGCTGGGGGACCCGGCGCAATCTGATGCAGGGGATCCCCGGAGTCACCTCCTTTCCGATGGATTTTACCTCCGATTTCCAGGAGCGCGATATCGTCTACGGTGGCGATTTGAAACTCGAAAAGCTGCTGCGCGAGGCTGATGAACTCTTTCCGCTTAACAAAGGGATGTCGGTGCTCTCCGAGTGCCCGGTCGGCCTGATCGGCGACGACATCAACGCCGTCGCCAAGAAGATGGAGAACGAGCTCGGCAAGCTGGTGGTGCCGTGCAACTGCGAAGGTTTCCGCGGCGTTTCCCAGTCGCTGGGGCATCACATCTCCAACGACTCGATCCGCGACCACATTATCGGCAAGTTCGCGTTCAAGGAAGAGCCCGGCCCCTACGACGTCGCACTGATCGGCGATTACAACATCGGCGGCGACGTCTGGGCCGCCAAGCCGATCCTTGAAGAGATCGGCCTCAACGTCAAGTCGGTGTGGACCGGCGACGGCGAGGTCGAGAAGATCGGCGCCACCCATGCGGTCAAGCTCAACCTGATCCACTGCTACCGTTCCATGAACTACATGTGCAAAGTCATGGAAGAGAAGTGGAACATCCCCTGGCTGGAGTACAACTTTTTCGGCCCGACCAAGATCGAGGAAAGTCTGCGCGCCATCGGCGCGTGTTTTGACGACAAGATCAGGAAGAACGTCGAGAAGGTGATCAGGAAGTACAAACCGGTCATGCAGGCGGTGGTCGACGAGTACAAACCGCGTCTCGACGGCAAGACCGCCATGCTGTTCGTCGGCGGCCTGCGCCCGCGTCACACCATCGGCGCCTACGAGGACCTCGGCATCCAGATCACCGGCGCCGGCTACGAGTTCGCTCACCAGGACGACTACGACCGCACCGCGCCGGAGATGGCCAAGGGCACGCTGATCTACGACGACGTCTCCGAGTTCGAACTGGAGAAATTCGTCGAAGAGTTCAAACCCGACCTGGTCGGCAGCGGCATCAAGGAGAAGTACGTCTTCCAGAAGGCCGGCATCCCCTTCCGGCAGATGCACAGCTGGGACTACTCGGGGCCGTATCACGGTTACGAAGGCTTCAGTATTTTCGCCCGCGATATTGACATGGCGATCAATTCGCCGACCTGGGGATTGGTTAAGAGCCCTTTTTAAAACCGTGACGCAATGTAGGGGCGTGATAAATCACGCCCGGTTTCGAAAACAACAAGGGCGCAATGAATTGCGCCCCTACATTCACCCCGTTATTCAGGAGATAAACAATGAGCGCAGAAGCAGCCGTAAAATTCGTCACAGAGACCCCGCCGGAGGAGATCGAACGGGTCAAGGCATGGATCAATAGTGAAGAGTACAAAGAAAAGAACTTTGCCCGCACCGCCCTGGTGGTCAACCCGGCCCACGCCTGCCAGCCGCTCGGCGCGCAGATGGTGGCCACCGGCTTCGAAGGCGCCCTGCCCTTCGTGCACGGCTCCCAGGGCTGTGCCTCCTATTTCCGCAGCACCTTTTCCCGCCATTACCGCGAGCCGGCGGCGGCCACCTGCGACGCCATGACCGAGGACGGCGCCGTGTTCGGCGGCCAGAACAACCTCTTCGAAGGGCTGGCAAACGCCTATGCCCTGTACAAGCCGAAGATGATCCCGGTCTACACCACCTGCATGCCCGAGGTCATCGGCGACGATCTGACCGCCTTCATCAAAAACGCCAAGCTGCAGGGGCATCTCCCCGAGGAGCTGCCGACCCCCTACGCCAACACGCCGAGCTTCAATGGCACCCACATCCACGGCTACGACGCCATGCTGAAGAGTATTCTGGAGACCCTCACCGAGGGACAGAAGATTGAGGGAAAATGCACCGGCAAGTTAAACATTATTCCGGGCTTCGATGGCAACGTCGGCAACCTGCGCGAGTACAAGCGCATCCTGGAAATGATGGGAATCCCCTACACCATGCTGGCCGATGTCTCCGATGTCTTCGATTCCGGCTGTGACGGTGAATACAAGCTTTATCCGGGTGGAACCAGGATGGAAGACGCAGCAGAATCGATCAACGGCAAGGCGACGCTCTCGCTGCAGAAATATTCCACGGTTACGACTATGAAGTGGATTGAATCCGAGTATGACGGTGAAAAGGCCATCCTGCCGATGCCGTTCGGAGTCAAAAAGACCGATGAGCTGCTGTTGAAGCTTTCCGAACTTTTTGACAAGCCGATTCCGGCAGAGCTCAAGGCCGAACGCGCCCGCGCCGTCGATGCCATGACCGATGCCCATCAGTATCTGCACGGCAGGAAATTCGCCATCGCCGGTGATCCGGACTACCTGCTCGGCATCGTCAGCTTTTTGCTCGAGATGGGTGCTCGCCCCTGGCATATCCTCTGCTCGCGATCAACCAAGAAGTTCCAGAAAGAGATGCAGGCTCTGCTTGACACCTCGGTCTTCGGTGAAGGCTGTTCGATCTACATCAACAAGGATCTCTGGCACATGCGCAGCCTGCTGGTCACCGATCCGGTCGACGGCATCATCGGCGACACCCACGCCAAGTGGGCCGCCCGCGATGCCAGGATTCCACTGTTCCGCATTGGCTTCCCGATCATTGACCGGGTCAACCTGCACCGTACGCCGGTGGTTGGCTACAACGGCGCGATCAGCATGCTGACCATGCTCGCCAACAAGTTCCTCGACATTAAAGATGAGACGTGTGAGGACCAGTGGTTTGAGATGATGCGCTAACAGCTAAAACCATTTAACGCAAAGGCGCAAAGACGCTAAGAGGTAAAAACAAAAAATCAAATTCAGGATTGATGTCTTTCTCCGCGTCTTTGCGTCTTGAGTGAGCAACGCGAACGGGCGTTAAAAAAGGTTTTATGATCAGGATCAGACAACTGGACATAGTCGGCAACCATAGAGAAAGAGGGTTAAGCATGAAAGTCGCATTCGCCAGCACCGACAAGGTGCATATTGACGAACATTTCGGCAAGGCCGAGGAATTTTACATCTGGGAGATTGGTCCCGATGAGGCGCAGTTCACCGGGGTGGTTCAGGTTAAGGTCGAAGAAGGCTACGAAGAAGACAAGATCGAAGCCCGAGGTGCGGCGCTTGCCGATTGTGCCCTGGTCTACGTTGCTCAGATCGGGGGTCCAGCCGCAGCTCGTCTGGTGGCCAAGAAGGTCTACCCGCTCAAGAGCAAGGAGCAGGAACCGATTACCATGGCCGTGGAGAAACTACAGGAAGTGCTCAAAGGCAATCCACCCCCCTGGCTGCGCAAGGCAATGCTTAAGGGGGAACCTTCGTAGGGGCGTGATTCATCACGCCTCTACCAGTCAACAATAATTTTATCAGGAGAAAACCATGACATTAATGACCGGAAAAACCTTTGGCGGACCCGACTGGACACCGACCTTCGTCATGAGCATCGATGCAGATAAATGCATCGGTTGCGGGCGTTGCTTCAAATCCTGCGCGCGCAAGGTGCTCGGCCCCGAAGACCTGGTGGACGAGGACACCGACTCGACGCGCATGATCATGACCCTCGCCAACCAGGCCGACTGCATCGGCTGCGCCGGGTGTGGCGTCGCCTGCCCGAAGAAGTGTTTTGCGTTCAAGACGAAAGAAATCTAACGATCAGGTGAAAAGTAAAATGTGAATTGTAAAAAGTGTGAGCCTTATACTTTTTACTTTTAACGATTTCAGCGGAGTTCATCATGTTAATAGCCGTCGCATCGAAATCCGGCACCGAGGTCGATCAGCATTTTGGCCATGCCGTGAAATTTCGCATCTACAAATACCGCAAGGGCAATCCGACTCAGGTGGCTGAAGTTGAGGTGGAGAAGTACTGTTCCTTCGACCCTGATCATCCCTTTCGACACGCCCAACTGCATGGCATCGTCACTGCCCTCAGGGAGTGCCAGGTGATAATCACCGCCATGATCGGAGATTTGCCGAAACAGGAGCTTGAAAAAGCCGGCTTTCAGGTTATCAGTACGACCGGGCCACTCGGGCCGGCGTTGAAGATGGCGCATGATGCGGTCTGCCAATGCTCCTGTGGTGGAGCAAATCTCGCTAAAGGAACATGTGAATTCAGTGCTGTTCAGTAACGTTGATTATTTATTACTCTTTCCAGAGATGCAATTGCCAAAGGCTTCGGCAGGATGATCCGGAAAAGATTGCCCTGCCCTCTTTTCTTCTCGTAAAC
This sequence comes from Desulfuromonadales bacterium, assembly GCA_051305875.1. Lineage (GTDB taxonomy): Bacteria > Desulfobacterota > Desulfuromonadia > Desulfuromonadales > BM103 > M0040. Next base: position 4,444 of record JBPPMD010000011.1, read on the forward strand.
ACACGACATGCAAAAGGTAACACACTGTTATCTATAGTTTTTAATTTATAAGGCGTTTTTTGTTTGCTGGCACAGCTGATGCAACACAAGGATCAATAACAATTCGACTCAGCGATACAAAGCTGTATTGCACAAGAAGACGGCAATGAAGCCCCGGGAGCATTCGCTCAACGGGGATTTTTATTTTCACTGTCACTCGAGCACAGGCGCTCTTCCACTTTATGGATAGCGTCTGTTTGCGTTTGCAGAAGGAGAAAAACCATGGCCACAGGCTGCCCGATGATGAAGCTGCAAAAACAGACCGATCACCCCTGCTTTGGCGGCGATCATGCAAACACCGGTCGCATCCACCTGCCGGTCGCCCCCGGATGCAACATCAAGTGCGGTTTCTGCGAGCGACGCTTCGATTGCGCCAACGAGACCCGTCCCGGAGTAACCAGCAAGGTTCTCTCACCCGAACAGGCCCTCGAACGCGTGAAGCTGGTCCGCCGCCACCCTAGGGTCGGCAGCAAGCTCAAGGTGGTCGGCATCGCCGGTCCCGGCGATCCGCTCGCCAACCCCAAAACTTTCGAAACTTTCAAACTGGTCAGGGCGGCCTTCCCTGACATGCACCTCTGCCTCTCCACCAACGGTCTGCTGCTCACCGAGCACCTCGACCGCCTGGTCAGGCTCGGCGTGCACAGTGTGACAGTAACCATCAACGCCCTGACTCCGGAGACCGGAGCCAGGGTCTACGAATGGATACACCACGGCGGGGTGAAGCTGACCGGTGAAGATGGCGCAGCCATCCTCCTCAAGCGGCAGATGGACGGCATCCGTTACGCTTCAGCTGCCGGCATGATGGTCAAGATCAATTCGGTCTATATACCCGGCGTAAATGACCACGAAATCCTGGAACTTGCGGTCAAGGTGCGTGAACTCGGTGCCGATGTCATGAACATCATCCCGATGATCCCTCTCGGCATTTTCAAAAATCTCGAACCTCCCTCTGATGCTGTGATCGAGATGGTGCGCAATCAGGCAGAACTGATTCTTTCCCAGGCGCGGCATTGCAGACAGTGCCGTGCCGATGCGGTCGGCCTGATCGGGCAGGACCTGGATCTTGAGGAGTTGAGTGCATAGGGCCATTCCGGGCTTCTCACAGGCTGACCGGGATTTCTAGTCGTCACACATTCATAAACGGGACAGTCCCCTGAAAACCGGGGACAGTCCCTAGGAGCCAGACA
>JBPPMD010000004.1:0-6519 GCA_051305875.1 Desulfuromonadales bacterium
ATGGCATGGCCGAAATCTCTCAAGGCGTCGGCCTGGACTTCGAGGTCATGGAAATCCCCCAAAGAATCCTGCAGCCCCTTGAGGGCCTTGATCTGTTTGCTGATCACATCCTCCGGATGGAGGCTCTGGAAAAATTCCATCAGGTAGCGCAGCTTCTTGCAGCTGATGCGCAGCTCGTGGAAGGCAACCGCCGGGGAGTCTGCCCTCATCGTCAACCCCTCCTCGAGGACCAGCCGATAGGTCTTCCAGCTCTTGCGGTTGGCAATTTCGAGGATCGGTCGCGAGGCAGTTTCCGGCCAGGAGGACTCATCCACCGGGCTCTCGAGGAACGTTCGCCACTCATCCAGAAGACGCCGGCAGCGCGCGGAGTCGAGCTGCCGCGCCAGCTTGCGCTGTTCCTGCCGTTGCTGCCTGGCCAGGTAATCCTGCAGCGGCTGCAGGTCATTCTGCATCGGTGCCGGGAGGTCCTTTCGGTAGCCGGGAAGCTTGAGCAGGTAGACATCGAGATCACGGGTCGCACTGGTGACCTGGCCGAGCCATTTGAACTCAGCGCGGACGTGGTTGGCCACGGCAGACGGCAGGACCCCCTTGATCTGACTGAGCAAGCTGCGGGTGCGGCGCACGGCTACACGGAAATCATGAAGAAATTCTGAATCGAGATTTTGTCTGGCCCCCTCCAGGTTACGCTCCACGGTGTCAAGCAGATGACGCAGTATCCTGCGCAAAGCCTCTCCGGCCGGCATCTCGGCCTGCAGCTCGACTTCCAGCTTGCTGCTGTAATCCCGAGGCTTTCGACCGACACAGGCCAGTATCTCGTTGAGCTGTGGGCCGGCCATCTCGAGACTGAGCTGCGAGGGGAGTCGTTTTCGTGCCTGTTCAAAGGGCTTGCGATAACCCTTGACCGCTTCAATTCGCAGGTGCAGAGACAGGGGTGACTCGGCAAGATCATCGCCACATGGGTCCTGTCCCTCCTCAATCACAAGGCGTAGTACTGTCTTGCCTGACTTGTTGAGCATGGCCAAACGGTGAATTCGCAGCTGCAGCCGGGCAACCGGCAACAGGGCACGCATCTTGATCAACCCGGCGAGCGAATCATGCAGCGGCCCGGGAGAAAGATCGTCGACAAAACGTGGCACGGCATCCATAACCTGGCCGAGCTGCTGGTGATCGGCGATGCGCCGCCAGCAGGTCCGAATTCGGGAGCCTTCCTGTTCTTCGACCAGGACGCCGCCGGCCACGTGAATGCGCCAATCGAAGGTGTCATACCAGGTACGCAAAACGTTGATAGTCGGCTCTTCCCGGAACCTTCCCAGGCCGGCAAGGACGTTCAGTAATTTGTCAGGCCTGGTTCCGTTTGGCAGGTGGAATATGTATGTGTCCTGAGTCATCGATCAGTTCGCAGGTTGCGGCCGTTAATGCCCCTGGTTTTACGCTTGCGCAGTCGCGAAGCTTCACGGCTGCGTCTCTCTGCCAATTCGATCTGCATGGACTGGCTGCTGCGTGCTTCAATTGCGCCCTCGGTGCTGCGCTGCTGATAAGTGCCGTCTGTCTGCATCTCCCAGGCATTGCGCCGGTCATTCAGCTGCAGCTCCAGCAGCTGGCGAATTTCCTCCCTGAGCTGTAGGGACTCCACCGGCACAACGACCTCGACCCGGTGCTCCAGATTGCGGTACATGGCATCGGCCGAACCGAGGTAGAATCGCTCATCGCCGCCGTTGCGGAAATAATAGATCCTTGCATGCTCGAGGAATCTGCCGACGATGGAAACAACCTGCATCGTCTCGGAAATCCCCACTAACCCGGGTATCACCCTGCAGCTGTCGCGAATGATCAGATCGACCCTGACTCCAGCCATGGATGCTTCGTAGAGAGCCCGCGCGATCTCGGGGTCCTCGAGAGCATTCATCTTGAAGATGATGTGCCCCGGCTGGTCGGGAGTGTGACGGCTGCTCTCCAGACGAATCCCGGCAAGCAGAGCCTTCTTCAGATGTTTCGGCGCCGGCAGCAACTTCTTGTAGTTGCGCTTGGGCGTGTAACCGGTGGTCAGGTAGTTGAACAGCTCGGTGACGTCCTGGCCGATGTCCTTGTTGTATAGGAACAGGCCAAGATCGCTGTACAGGCGAGCAGTCACCGGGTGGTAATTGCCGGTGCCGATATGCACGTAGCGACGCAACCCCTTGAAATCCTGGCGCACGACGAGGATCACCTTGCAGTGGGTTTTAAGGTCGACCACGCCGTAGGTCACGTGGATGCCGGCTTCCTCCATGCGGTTGGCCAGGCGGATGTTGGCCTCCTCATCGAAGCGGGCCTTCAGTTCGACGACGACGGCCACCTGCTTGCCGTTATTGGCGGCGCGGATCAGGGTGTCGATGATCGGGCTGTTCGGCGAAGTGCGGTAGAGAGTCATTTTAATACCGCGTACCTTGGAATCGGTAGCCGCCTCAACGAGAAACCGCTCCACTGAAGAAGAAAACGACTCGTAGGGGTGCTGCAACAGGATTTCTCTGGCCTCGCGGATGATATGGAAGATATTGCGCGAGGACTGCAGCAGCGGGTGATCGACCGGCACGTGAACGGAATCCTTGAGCTTGGGCAGATCAAGTCTGGCCAGCTGCCAGAGATCGCGCATACCCATCATGCTACGCACTTCAAAGACATCGGCCTCCTCGTCAAGGCCGAGCTCCGCCGCCAACTGCCCGCGATGCAGAGCACTCATTTCCGGTTCGACCTGCAGACGCACGATCGGCGCGAACTTGCGATCCTGCAAGGTCGATTCGATCTGAGCCATCAAATCGTCGGCACGTTCTTCGTTACGGCTGGTGTTGGCGTTACGTGTTACCCGGAATAATTCACAGTCGATTACCGCCATGTCCGGGAAAAGCAGGTCGAGGTTGTTGGCCATAACATCTTCGAGCAACACAAATTTCTGCTGACCGCCGATAGCGATAAAACGCTCGGCTCCGGCGCTGATCGGCACCTTAACCCGGGCCAGCGAGGAGCCCTGTCCCTGTGGATAGCGCAGTGTCACCAGCAGATTGATCGACAGATTGGAGATGAACGGGAATGGGTGCGCCGGGTCAATCGACTGCGGCGTCACCAGGGGGAAGATATTGTTGAAGTAATCCTCACGAATGGTTTGTTGTTCGTTTTTGTCCAGATCGGTGAAGGCGAGCACCTCGATACCGGCAGTCTTCAGTTCCTGCCAGAGGACCGTGAGCAGCTTTTCGCGCTCCTCATGGTGGCGACGCACAAAATCATAGCACAAGGATATCTGCTCACGGGGAGTTCTGCCGTCGAGAGACTCTTCGCGGACCCCGGCGCCAACCTGCTGCTTGAGTCCGCCTATACGCTTCATGAAAAACTCATCGAGATTGGAACCGGCGATAGCGGCGAACTTGACCCGCTCGAGCAGCGGCGTACGCGAGTCCTTCGCCTCGTTGAGGACCCGTTGGTTGAATTTCAGCCAGGTCAGCTCACGATTCAGGTAAATGCGCGGATCATCGAGATCGATTTCCTTTACCAGCGAGTCGGCGGCAGGCTTTTCCAAAGGAGCGTCACTCTCGCGGCCAAGCACTTTCGGTCGGGGTTTAAGCGACTTCTCAACGAGTGTTGATTTTTTTTTTGCCATGAAGTCTCCGGCAGCGCAAAAAACAGGCATTGATTGCAGGACGATTTTCAGAGGAACATACCGAACTAATATTTGAAAAACGTTAGCTTTTCGTTAGAACGCCGCCGCAACCAGCGATTTATAAAATTTACTCCGACGTAAAAAAAATGCAAACGCTAATACAATCCTAACTTTTTGCAGAGAGGATACAAGGCGAGTGTGAAATATAACAGTCATGATGCAAGGGAGTACCCTATGGAATTTTATAACAAACTGCAGGAAATAGATGGTATCGATGAGGTCTGCGCCGACCGGCTCATCGCAAAGGGTTTCGACACCCTTGAGAAGCTGGTCGATGCAAAGAGTGAAAAACTGATTGAAGTTACCGGCCTTCCCAAAAAGGCGATCGTCAAAATCCATAAGCAGGCAGGCAAAATGCTGGCCGAAGTGCAGCTCGAAGAGGAATCTCTGACCGAACTGACCCAAGATGCCACCCGCCTGAAGGTCGAGGTTGAGCAGCTGGTCCTGAATATCCGCGAACGCTTCCGCGACGAGAATGTCCCTGAAGAGCAACTCAAGGAGCTGCGCAAGGAGACCTCGCGAACCCTTGCTTTCCTCGAGAAAGTCGAAGCCGCGCTCAGCGACCAGCTACGGCGACTCAACAAAGGCCTGGTCAAGGCTGACCAGAAGATCTCACAGGTCTCCGGGCTGGGCGTCGAAGAGGTGGTATCCGGGCTGAGAAAGGCCCGTAAGAAGATCGAAGATGCGGCTGAAAAGAAGGTTCGCTGAGCATCCGATTGACAGAGATTGCTTAAGCGACGTTGCGCTCACTTTTTCTCTTTGCCCTTTTTGATCTTTTCCGGCTTGCAAAGATGGGCTTTCTTGTCCGTTTTGGCACCACACTTTTCACAGGCGAAGGTTGCATCCTTTTTTTTGACCTCTGACTCGCCCTTCAGACACTTGCTCATGATTCCCTCGACATTTTTTTACTAGGGTTGTCTGCTGTATGCAGTTTTGCGTTACAATAAATGTGACATGCGAATCAAGAATAGCAAGCAGCAAATCATATCTTGTGACCAGGAACCGGCAGCGACCATGACTCAGCAGCGCCTTGCCGCCATCGACGTCGGCACAAACACGATTCGCTGCATCATCGTCGAAGTCGACGAGAAAATTGGTTTCCGCGTTTTGGACGACGAGAAATCGACTGTGCGGCTCGGCGAGGGGTTGTCGGAAACCGGCGTGATCTCGACAGCAGCATGGGAACGTGCTCGCGAAGCCCTGTTGCGCATGGCGAAGATCACAGCAGGGCTCGGCGTATCGTTCATTGAAGCGGTCGCCACCAGCGCGGTACGCAAAGCTGGCAATGGCGGGACATTCGTCGCCGCCATGAAGAAAGACACCGGCATCGATATCCGGGTGATTGGCGGTGAAGAAGAGGCCGAGCTCGCCGCCCTCAGTGCGCGTCACCATTTTGACATGGCCAACACCCGCTTCGGCCTGATCGATATCGGTGGCGGCAGCGTCGAGATCGTCACGGCAACCGGCATCCACATCGAAGAAGTCTTCTCTTTGGAACTCGGAGCGGTGTTTCTCACCGAAAAATTTCTCGGCAGCGACCCGATCAGCGGCAAACAGATGGACGAGCTGCGCAAACACCTGCGTAAAACCCTGCGCCGCAAACTGGCGGGCCATGAATTCGCGTTGCAATGCTTGATCGGTTCCGGCGGCACCATCACCAACATCGGCAGCATGATAATGGCACGCCGCAACGAGCAATACGACAGCATCCACGGCTATGAAGTGCTGCATTCAGAAATCGTCCACCTGCTGGCAGTTCTGGAACGTAAAACCTGCAAGGAACGCCGTGACATCACCGGACTGAGCCCTGAGCGAGCCGACATCATCGTCGCCGGTGTTGCAGCCGTCGATGCACTGATGCACGCACTGGGCACCAACCTGCTGAGAATCAACGAACGCGGTATTCGCGAAGGGCTGATCATTCGAAGCCTGATGAAATACGGTCTCTGGGCAATCGGCGACGAGCTGCGTGAATGGCGATCGACACTGCGCGACTTCGCCCGTTCCTGCCGTTGCGACGAGGTCCACTTCGAGCAGGTGCGCAAGCTCAGCGTGACCATCTTCAACGCCCTTGCGCCGACCCATGACATGAGTCCGCGAGACGGCCATCTGCTCGAGGCTGCGGCAATGCTGCACGATGTCGGCTACTTCATCAGCTACAGCATGCACCACAAGCACTCTTATCACCTGATCCGTCATGCCAATCTTTTCGACTTCACCCCCAGGGAAAAAGAGATCATTGCCAACGTCGCCCGCTACCACCGCAAGGCCCTGCCGAAAGCCCATCACGAAAATTTCCAGCGCCTCGGCTCCCAGGACCAGGAGCTGGTTATGAAGCTCGGCGGCATCCTCCGCCTCGCCGACGGCCTCGACCGTCGCCGCAGTCGCATGGTCGATCATCTCGTTTGCCACATTGACAAGCAGCGTCTGACCATCGAATTGATCGGCGATGGAGACCTCTCCGTCGAGATCTACGGAGGCCACGCCAAGGGAGACTTGATAGAGAAGGCCTTCGCCCGCAAGCTGGCAATTCGCCACAAACCATGCACGCTTTCCACCACTTCCATTTAACAGAATTCTCTCAGAGCCATAATTCTTCCGGAACAGTGACGGCAGACAATCCAGCCATCACGTCAAGGGGTTACCCTGACCAGGAGATTATGAAAACAGCAGCGCTGGTCGGATGGGTCAGCATGGCTCCCCTGTTTTTGCTCACCGGCTACGGCTTGTCCTTTTGCCTGACAAAAGCCTTGGTGCGGTGCAATAAGTCCGCGTAATCCTCGCAGCAAACCACGCAGAATTAACAGAATCACAAAACGAACTTAATCAAA
>JBPPMD010000006.1:0-19876 GCA_051305875.1 Desulfuromonadales bacterium
ATCGCGGGTTCTGAAAGTGCAAATTCAGGTCTGCCGCCCCTTGACTTAATCGTCGATCACATCCTTTGACTTATAAATCATCTGATCCTTCTGTTTTGATCCGGTACTGACCGTTTCCGCAAACATGGAGATAAAATAAAAAACCACGGTGATAAACAGACCAAAAGCCGCCAGCTTGAACATCTGCTTTGCTCTGGAGTAGAAAAGGAGGATCAGGATTGCGCCAATAAGGATGGCGACGACCGGATTGGTAGACAGAAAAGCGCGAGCAGTCTGCAGGTATTCGCTAAGCATATCGTTTCCAGATCGAAAACTGCGGTCGTGCCACCCGGAGTTTCCTGATGGACATGAACTATGGTTCGGTTCGGTTGAGTTGCTCGAACAGGGCGATCTGTTCGGCAATGGAGAGTCTCTTGCGGCAACCGCTGTCGCTGCGCAAACACAGGCGACAACGATCATCGGAACACCATTGGCAATGATGGCAGTCGGAGCAGGGGTGTTTTTTTTCAGGTGTCTCCATTTCTACATTCTACGGTGTTTGCTCCGACCGGCACAAGCCCGTGGCACTTCAACAGACGGACACGTTGCTGGTAAAGGTATCCCGCCTCGCAGAATTCCGCAGCAAGAAGCAGAAAAATGGCAACGCTAATACCTGGCAGGGGGAGTGACAAGGTAACGAGCACCGGCCAGAGAACAACCATCAAAAGAGCTTTGTAACAGGTAGAACGGCCGAGTCGTCCAGTGAGATGCGCCCCGGAAAACCAGCCGCGCAGAAGGTTGGAGACGCCGTAAACGAGCGGGAAGAGGGCACAGGCCGTCAGTGGCCAGGCAATGTAATGTCGCATCGCTGTATCCAGCCCCATGACAGTCCCGAGGACCGGCTCGTTCAATGGCCAGGCGAGCAGCAGCATGACCACAGCCATACCGGAGCTGACCCTGATAAGAAAGTGCACCAGAACGGCGTTGTCTTCCGGCTGACGGACCAGGGTCAGGTAGGCCTGCTGCAGGTTGCGCATCGGCCCGGCAAGCATGAAGAGAAAGCCGCGAACCACGCCGAAGGCTGCCAGAGCCAGAGTGCCGTCGGGAAGACGGCTGATGATGGCGTTGATCAACAGGGGAACTGTCTGCTGCATACCGGAAGAATAAGCCAGCGGCAAGCCGTAGCGCAGAATCCCGGCAAAACTGTTTTCATTGTTCTGTTCTGCGGGTAGCTTGAGACGCCAGGCAAAAAAAGCAATGACCAGGGTCTCGGTGCCGACGCAGCCGATCAAGGCGAAAGCGGCAACCCGTGTGCCTGCAAACCATAACTGACCGAGCCAGAGATAGACAAACAGCATGACGATGCGCACTGCCGTGGCAAAAGAGACCAGTCCGGTGCGACGGGCACGTATGACCAGCCCTTGACAGAGTCCGCGCAGTCCGGTCATGAACGGAAGAAAGACCAGCAGCGCCAGAGCCTCGCGGGCACCTCTGGCTACCTCCGGGGAAACTCCGAGCATACGGTCGAGAACAAATGTACCGATCGGGCTGAAGGCGAGCAGGGCGAGCAGCGTAGAGACCCAGGCGGCGATCAACAGTACGAACAGGATCATGGCGACAAGCGATTTGCGGCCGCGCACCATGGCAATGGTGATGGTATGGTTCTGGTAAGACGGAGAAGCGACAAACAAATGCAGAACCAGGGCCACAGAGAATCCGGCCAGAAGCACCACGGCATTGTCCAGACGCGCCAGGCCGGCGTTAATGATCGAATGAGAGACACTCATCAACTGAACATTGAGAAGCAGGGGAAAGAAAAACAGGGAGACAACCTTCAGGGTCAGTCGGCCGTCATTCAAGGATGCATGCTCTCGGGAAAGAGCAGCAGCAAATCAGCGGGGGTCGCGGCCTGGAAGTCAGCGTGCAGGCAGTCGTCGTGTCCTAACCCCCAGGCACAGAAGCAGGACTTGATGCCGGCGGCGTGAGCGGCGCGCAGATCGACATGATGATCGCCGAACAGTAGCGTCCGCTCCGGCATGCTGCCCAACAGGTCAAGAGCCCGGTAAACCATGTCGGGATGTGGTTTCTTCTGCAGGGCTTGCTCGGCGCCGATGACACCCTTAAAGAATGGTATGAGTCCGAGGCGGTCGATGATGATGTCGGCCAGAGGTTGCGGCTTGTTGGTGACGACGGCCATTGGTTTGCAGCGGTGCTTCTCAAGGAAGGTCGTGATCCCCGGGTAGATCCGCGACTCTTCGGTAAGGTGGTCAGTGTAGATTTCCATGAAACGTATGCGCCGGGCCTCACTGAACAGACCCTCCGGAAGGGCGCGCTGCACCAGCAGACCGACACCGTCGCCTACGTAGCAACGGACTTCGGCGCTGGACACGGCAGGCAGTTCAAGCTCCTCCCGCAACAGATTGACCGATTTGGTCAAGTCGGGAATTGTATCGACCAGAGTGCCGTCGAGATCGAAGAGAAAGGCGTCTATGGGCATGTCAAAAACACTGGTGTAAGTGGTGAGGGTGAGTTGCTAAAAAAGCTAGCGAGCGCCGAAGATTGCTGTACCGACACGGATCAGGGTGGCGCCCTCTTCGATAGCGACTTCATAGTCGTGGCTCATCCCCATGGAGAGCTCCTGCATGCTGACGTTTGGCAGCCCGAGAGCGTCAATCGGTTCGGCCAGTTCCCGGAGCAGCCGAAAATAGGGGCGTACCTCTTCGAGATCGGCTTCCCATGGGGGGAGGGCCATCAGCCCTCTGATGCGGACGTGCTTGAGTTGGGCAACCTCACGGACCAGGCCGATCAGGTCGCTGGCCGTGGTTCCTGACTTGCTCGCTTCTTCACCGAGATTGACCTGAATGAGGATGTCGACGCTGCTGTCATCTTTACCCCATTGGCGGTCGATCTCTTCAGCCAGGGAAAAACGGTCGACGGAATGGATCATGGCGACCTTGCCGCGCAGGTACTTCACCTTGTTGCTCTGCAGTGCGCCGATGAAATGCCATTCGACATCTGCTTTGACCTCGTCGATCTTGGCAACGCACTCCTGCACGTAGCTTTCACCGAACAGGGACTGTCCGGCGGCGAACGCAGCTTCGATGTCTTCTGCCGGTTTCTTTTTGGATACGGCGACCAGACGAACCTCAGCGGGATTGCGACCACAGCTTTTACAGACCGCTGCAATCCTGTTTTGAATCTGTGCGATGTTGGCCGCGATATCCATAACCTGACCTTTAAATACGGTTCTATAAACCAAAAGAAGGTTTAACGCGGAGACGCAGAGGACGCAGAGTAAAAAAAGCATTTCGAGGGCAAAATGACTGACACCTTGGTCATTCCTCTCAGCGTCTCCGCGTCTCTGCGTTAATTATTGGACTGATCTTTGTTTGGTTATAGGTCCGTTTAATAAGCCGTAAGACACAGATGCGGTGACACAATTCGGAAACCGACCATAATCTCAACGCCTGTTCGCTGCGCTTACTCAAATCACAAAGAGAAACCAGGCCTTTAACTTTTAACTTTTAACTTTTAACTTTTAACTTTTAACTTTTAACTTTTAACTGTCTGAATAACCCGGCACCGGCTGTCAAACAGTTCGACGGCGCCAAGTTTTTCAAGGGCGGCAATCACTTCGCAAAGCGGCAGGCCGACCACGTTGGTGTAACTGCCTTCAATGCAGGGGACCATGAAGGACCCGATCCCCTGGATGGCGTAAGCACCTGCCTTGTCAAAGGGTTCATGAGTGGCAATGTAACCATCAATTTCCCGGCTTGTCAAATCCTTGAAAAACACCTTGGTGGTGACCGCTGCGCTGAGTGTGCGATCGGATTCACGATCATGGACCGCATAGCCGGAGATGACCCGGTGACTGCGCCCGGAAAGGCTGGAGAGCATCTCTGCGGCTTCTGATGCATCGGCCGGTTTCCCGAGGATGATTTCGTCACGGACGACCACGGTGTCGCTGCCGATAAACCAGCGTCCGCTCTGTTCTGGCCGGCTGGCGACCTCCATGGCTTTGTCGCAACTGAGGCGTATAACGTGTGCTTCCGGCGTTTCATCTGCAAGCAGGGTCTCATCTGCTGTGCTGGGCACGACCTGAAAATTGATCCCGACCTGGGCCAGAAGTTCGCGCCGACGGGGTGACGCCGAGGCGAGGACAATGGTTTGTGCAGGGTATGGCATGGGAAAGTTCCGATGATCTGATGTGCAGCTATTCGTGATGCGACATGAGGGCGTGATTCTCCAGAGAAGCTTCGTAAAGGACCAGGCAATTGCGGCCCAGTCCCTTGGCTTGATAAAGAGCCTGATCGGCTGCATGTATCAACTCGTTCGCGGTCACGCCGTCGGCAGGAAAGGTGGCCACCCCGAGGCTGATGGTCAGCCGGCCGAGAGGCAGGTGGTTTTCTCCAGGAAAGTTTTCAACCTCAATCGCCCGGCGAATGCGCTCGCCGACAAAAACCGACTCTTTTTTGCCTGTTCCCGGTAGAATCAGACAGAATTCCTCGCCGCCAAAGCGGGTCACAACATCCATGTCGCGTGCAGATCGTTGCATCAGTTCGGCTGTTTTGCGCAGGGCGTTGTCGCCGGCCAGGTGTCCGCAGATGTCATTGTAGAGTTTGAAGTTGTCCAGGTCTGCCATGATGATGCAGAAGCTCTGCTGCTGACGTTTGCTGCGGCTGAATTCCTCTTGCAGGCGGTCTGCCAGGAAGCGACGGTTATACAGGCCGGTCAACGGATCAGTGATGGCGAGCTGCTCTAACTGGCTTGCCATTTCCAGGGTTGCGGCCCGTTCGACCATTAATAACGCATGTTTGGTGAAGGTCTGCACCAGGTTGAGGTCAGCCTCGCTGAAACTGCTGCTGTTGCTCTTGTCTGCCAGGTTGAGTACACCAAGAAGGCGCTCCTCAACCACGAGGGGCAGACTGAGAAACGATTTTGTTTTAAAACGCGGCCGGTTTTTGATAGCGACCCGTTTATCCCGTTCGATATCATTAACCAGCATCGGGAAGCGGCTTTTAGCCACCCGGCCGGCTATCCCTTCACCAAAGCCGATCGACATGGCTTTGGCCAACGTAGAAGTCATACCTTTGGCGGCAACGATCTTCAGGGTGCCTTCAACTTCATTGAGCAGCATGAGTGAGCCGCTGGTCGCAGCCAGGAGCTCAGCCGACATTTCGAGGATCTGCAGATAAACTTCCCGGCGACTTTCGATCAGCGCCAGAGAACTGATCATGGCAACAAGACGACTGGAGACTTGCCGTTCCAGACGGTGCCCCTCTGCAGTTTTCAGGCTCTCCAGTTGAGTTCCCAGACGATTGATCAGCAAATCGATCAGAGCCTGGTCACGGCTGTGCAAGTCCACGTCCAGTATCGCAATAGTGCCAAGCTGGCAGTCATTCCCGCCCAAACGGAAAAGGTAGCCTGAGCGGGCCTCCAGGCCAGGGAAGAATGCCTCCAGCGCTTCTCCCGGCAAATTTTCCGGATGCCCGGAGCTTTTGGCGAAGTAATCAGCAAGGCGTTTCTGGTCCAGCTGAAAGGTGTCCGGATCAAGGCCGAGAGTTGAGTGGATCGTCAAGGGGGATCCTGGCTGCTGCAGGACAATCAGAACCTTGGGCAAGTCGAAAAGTACTACCAGGGCTTCACTGACGATGGCAACGGCTTGCTCTTTATCCACGCAGCCGGCAAGCTCGCGAACCAGTTTCTGTACAGCTTCAAGACGTTGGGTGGTGCGCGCCAGGCTCAGGGAATGGACGTGCCGGTCGACCAGCCGCGGCAGCGCCGTGGCTATTCCCTCGGCAATCGATTGCGCTTCCAACATGCTGACCGGTTGAGGCTGCTGTCCGGATTCGAGTGTTGGCGCCTTGACTGCTGCTCTTTTGATTTCCTCAACGCTGTTCCTGATCATTGCGTTCCTTTCAAAGACACCACCAGCGATCAGATATTCCGGTAAATCCTTGCTTTTCGACAGAAGAATTGTCAGGCAAAGCAGTCCCTGAGCACAGGTGTGGACAATCGGTTGATTTGTCAGGAAAGCCCGGGAGATATTCTGTTCCCAAACCTGATGGCATTCTGGAGTGCAATGGATTGCGCCGTTCAGAGGAGAACAAACGGCATGAATTGCTTCTATAAGGCCCTTACGACCATGTCGTTCTGAAAATGGCGCCAGAATGAAGGGTCCGGTAAGCGTCTGCTGGCGCAATATATCAAGCAGGTCACGTGAATCGACCAGCTTGGCAGATGTGCCTGATAGTGCCTCCATTTGCCCCCTCTGTGAACGCAGCTGTCACTGTTTGCTGCCCCGAGCATAACGTCTGTTAAAGCTGGTTTTGAGACTAGCAGGAATTTAATTTCCTGGCAATCCAATAGGTGGGGCAGGCAGGCAGGTTCGCCACATCTCCAGATCCGCCAGGGCGCGATCGGCTAAAGCCTGTCTTCGGTCATGTCGTTTGCGAATGCGTTGGCCAAGCTCCGGGAAGAGGCCGTAAGTGATATTCATCGGCTGAAAGCCTTCAGGTGATGCGTTGACGGGATAATTGAGCAGGGCTCCCAGAGCTGTTGTCGGTGGTGGAGGTGGGCAGCTGAGGCCTTGATGGTACGCGGCAGCAAAAAGGCCGGCCAGAAAACCGCTGGCGGCAGACTCGACATAACCCTCGACGCCTGTGATCTGTCCGGCGAAGAAGACATTCGCTGCCAGTTTAAGCTGCAGCGTTTCGTTCAGGCAAGCCGGGGCGTTAATGAACGTATTGCGATGCATGCTTCCCAGGCGGGCAAAGTTGACATTCTCCAGCCCGGGGATGGTGCGGAAGATGCGCTGTTGTTCAGGATAAGTCAGTTTGGTCTGAAAACCGACCAGATTGTAAAGGTTGGCGAGCCGGTCGTCCTGACGCAGCTGGACGACGGCAAAAGGATCGTGCCCGGTGCGCGGATCGCGCAGACCGACCGGTTTCATCGGCCCGAAGGCCAGGGTCATTGCCCCGCGCTCGGCGAGCACTTCAATCGGCATGCATCCCTCAAAATGAACGACCTTCTCGAAGTCATGAGGAGCGACTTTGTCGGCCTTGCAGAGGTTGTCGACAAAGGCAAGGTACTGTTCCTTGTCAAAGGGGCAGTTGAGATAGTCCGCACCACCTTTGTCGTAGCGTGATGCAGCGTAGACATGTTCGCGGTCAATCGAATCAGCATCGACGATCGGCGCAATGGCATCGTAGAAATAAAGGTGCTGCTGACCGGTCAGCGCGGCAACCTCCTTCGCAAGAGCATCGGAGGTTAATGGTCCGCTGGCAATGATGACCGTACGATCAACGGGAATGTCAGTGATTTCCTGCCGCCGCAGGGTGATGAGCGGGTGTGCTTCGATGACCCTGGTCAGGTGGTCGGCGAAGCCGTCCCGGTCAACCGCCAGTGCTCCTCCGGCCGGGACCGCGTGGGCGTCCGCGGTCTCGATAAAGAGGCTGTTGCAACGGCGCAGCTCTTCCTTCAGCAGGCCGACTGCGTTATGCATGCCGGTACCGCGCAAGCTGTTTGAACAGACCAGCTCGCCGAGACGGCCACTCTGGTGGGCAGGTGTCATGCGCTGCGGGCGCATCTCGAAAAGTTCAACAGGGATTCCCTGCCGGGCTATTTGCCATGCGGCTTCACAGCCAGCCAGTCCGGCTCCGATGATAGCGATAGGTGTCATGATGAGGGCCTTGCTCAAAGGTTGCTGACCGCAGGAACATCAATCTATGAGGTTGTCGGCAGTAACGCCTGTTTTTCATTGGTGCAACGAGAGATGGCCGGACATCCGCGTCCAGCCATCTCATTTATTGTAATGCCCGGGCGGTGTTCAGTCCTTTTTGGCATTTGTCTTTTTGGACTTTCCGGCAGCGGGTTTCTTTGCCGCCGTCTTTTTGGCCGGAGTTTTCCCGGCCGTCTCTTGCTTGGTCGGGGGCTTCTTCTCCGGCGGAATCAGCTCCTTCTCCCAGTCGCAGTTTTCCTGCGGGCAGCGTTGTACCGTGCCGAAGCGCTTGGTGGTCTTGACCTCGGTCAGTGGCCAGGCGCACTTCGGGCAGGCTTCCTGCTTCGGCGGGTTCCAGAGGGCGTACTTGCATTTCGGATAGCGGTTGCAGGAGTAGAAGATCTTGCCATACCGGCTCTTCTTCTCCATCATCTCACCTTCCTTGCATAGCGGACAGCTGATGTCGAGGGATACAGGCTTTTCCAGAGGCTGAATGTTCTTGCATGCAGGATAGGCGCTGCAAGCCAGGAACTTGCCGTAGCGGCCCGTCTTGATCAGCATGCCGGCACCGCACTTGTCGCACTTTTCGTCTGACATGACCGGCTCTTCCGCGAGCTGACCATCAGCCACCAGCGGTTCGGTGTGCCGGCAGTCGGGAAACCCGGAACAAGCCATGAAGCGTCCGGAACGGCCCAGTTTGATAACCAGCGGTTTGCCGCATTCCGGGCAGAGTTTGTCGGTCTTCTCTGTGGTCAGGTCGGCTTTGCTGACCTCCTGATCCTTCTGCTCGAGCAGAGCAATGAAGGGGTCCCAGAATTGTTTGACCGACGGTGTCCAATCCTTTTCGCCGCGGGAGATGGCATCGAGGTCTTCTTCCAGGGCAGCGGTGAAGTCATAGTCGACATAGCGGCCGAAATGTTCGGTCAGCAGCTTGGTGACCACCCGGCCGACGTCTTCCGGGTAGAAAACGCGCTTCTCCAGGCGGACATACTTGCGGGTCACCATCGTGTTCATGATGTTGGCATAGGTGGAGGGGCGACCGATACCGTATTCCTCAAGGGTCTTTACCAGGCTGGCCTCGGTGAAGCGGGGCGGTGGCTGGGTGAAGTGTTGTTCCGGGGTCAGCTGTTCACGGTTTAAACCCTCACCTTCGGCGAGTGGTGGCAGCAACCCCTCCTGCTCTTCGTCGTCGCCGTTGTCAGTGCCTTCGATATAGAGAGTCATAAAGCCGGGAAAGCGGATGATCTGGCCAGAGGCGCGGAAGCTGTAGCGCTCGCCGGCAGAGATGTCGACGCTGGTTGCGTCGAAGATCGCCGGGGTCATCTGTGAAGCGACGGTGCGCTTCCAGATCAGCTGGTAGAGGCGAAACTGGTCGGCAGTGAGGTGATTCTTGATCTTCTCCGGTGTATGGGCGATCGAGGTGGGGCGGACCGCCTCATGGGCCTCCTGGGCGTTCTTGCTCTTGTTCTTGAACACGCGCGGAGTGGCGAGGGCGTAGTTCTCGCCGTAGAGTTGACAGATGACCGTGCGCGCTTCACTGGTCGCCTGCTCCGACAGGGCGAGCGAGTCAGTACGCATGTAGGTGATCAGGCCGTGGCTGCCTTCGCCGATATCAATGCCTTCGTAAAGTTTCTGGGCGGTGGACATGGTTTTGCGCGCGGAGAAACCGAGCTTGCGGTTGGCTTCCTGCTGCAAGGTGCTGGTGGTGAAAGGCGCCGCCGGGTTGCGTTTACGTTCCTTCTTTTCGAGCCTGGCGACCCGGAACTCGACTTGTTGCAGGTCGGCCATGATGGCCGCGGCCCGGGTCTGGTCGCCGATGGCAAACTTGTCGAGTTTCTCGCCGTCAAGGCTGTGCAGCCTGGCAGTGAAGCCGGCTCCGGTGGTGTTCGCCAGCAGGGCTTCAATCGTCCAGTACTCACGGGGCTCAAAGGCCTCGATTTCAGTTTCTCGTTCACAAACCAGACGCAGGGCTACGGATTGGACGCGACCGGCAGAGAGGCCATAACGGATCTTCTTCCAGAGGAAGGGCGAGAGGTTGAAGCCAACCAGGTAATCGAGGACTGAACGGGCCTGCTGGGCATCGACCAGGCCGCGGTCGATGTGGCGCGGGTTGGCCACTGCAGCCAGGATGGCCGGCTTGGTTATCTCGTGAAAGGTGACGCGTTTGACCTGCGGTTTGTCGCCGTTTTCATCGATGCCAAGGGCCTCGAGCAGATGCCAGGCGATCGCTTCCCCTTCGCGGTCGAGGTCTGTAGCAAGGATCAGTTCGTCGCTCTTGGCCACTTCCTTTTTGAGAAGGTCGATGTGCTTCTTGCTTTCGGCAAGTATCTGGTAGTTGGGCTCAAAATTGTTCTCGATATCGACTGAACCCTGCTTGCTGGGTAAAGCGCGCACGTGACCGTATGAGGCCAGAACCTTGTAGCCCTTGCCGAGAAACTTCTCTATGGTTTTTGCTTTCGCCGGAGATTCAACGATAACCAGGGAATTAGCCATAATAATATGTTCAAGTCTTTTGTTTGAGAAATGAAAAAGGCCGCAGGATGTCCTGCAGCCTGTGGCGTGTCAGTTTAACAACCGTTGCCAATCGTCTTCGAGAAGACAGTCGAACTCGCGACGCCACTCATTTTGTGAGTTAGCGAACATGGTAAGAACCGTAATGGTTTTGATTTCCTTCAGGGAGATCTCGTCATCTGCCATCTGCAGAGCTTTTTCAATGACCTCTTCCTGGATGACGTCGTTGAGAATACCCATGCTCCGCAGCCGGGTCAAGAAGCCGCGGGCTTCCGAAGAAAGCGTCCGGTTCTCTTCCGTGGAAAAGACTCTGTGACTCAGAGCCGGGGCGTTCAAGGTCGTTTCGCTACCGGACGGCGCGCACAGCTCCTGACTCTCCATCCAGACGAAAGCGGCATCGATCTCTTCGGCCTCGAAGCCGACTGACAGCAACTCTTCGACAAGATCGTTTTCCGTCATCATGTCACGGTCATCAAGAAAGTATTGGGCGATGAAACTGACAATCGCCAGAACCCGTTCTCTCAAGTAGTCTCCGTTGTTCCTTCAATAGATTAATGTTGCCGGCGCCCGCGAATATAGCGTCCGCCCGGCAGTTTGACTGCATACCCCTGCAGCTCCAGCTGCAGTAAAATAGCTGAAAGCTCCATAGGTGTCAACCCACATTCCCCGGTAAGTTCGTCGCTGTGTCGAGGGGTTAGGTCGAGCTTGGCGAAGACGGCGCCGGCCGGCTCGGGAAGCTGGGGGCTAATCGGTTCTGTAAAAGATCGCGGGTTGATGCTGCTCTTGCCGATGCCGAGGATCTCAAGGATCTCTTTTGCTTCTGTGACCGGATAGGCTCCCTGTTTAATCAGGAGATTCGGTCCATAGCTGGTTTTACGGTCAACACCACCCGGTACCGCCATCACCTCCCGCCCTTGTTCGAGGGCAAACTCGGCTGTAATCAACGAGCCGCTGTCGCGAGAGGCTTCCATCACCAGGGTTGCTGTGCACAGGCCGCTGATGATGCGATTGCGGCCCGGGAAATGCCCCGGCAGCGGCTCACTACCGGGCGGGTATTCGGAGATAAGGGCGCCTTGCTCGATAATCTGGCGATATAGCCTGGCATTTTCCGGCGGATAAATCCTGTCAATGCCGCAACCGAGCACAGCCAGGGTCCTGCCACCGCAGTTGAGAGCACCTTGATGTGCGGCGGCATCGATGCCCCGAGCCAGTCCGCTGACAATAACGACGCCGGCTGCAGCCAGTTCTTCGGCCAGCTGTTCGGCGAACCCCCTGCCGAAATCAGTAGGATTGCGGGTGCCGACGATGGCGAGGGCCGTTCCCTCGGCAAAGCTGCCGCAGCAGTAAAGCAGGACGGGCGGATCCGGAATCTGGCGCAGGGACCGGGGGTAGTCATGATCCCAGATGGTGCACAGGCGACCGCCCATTTCGTCCAGTAGCTGACCGGCTTTTTGTACGCCTGGATTTGTGGCCTCCGGAATCATGCCGGCCAGATTCTGACGCAATCCCGGCAGCTTCGGCCAACCTCTGCGGGCAACATCCAGGGCTTTCTCCGGGGTTTTGAAATGTTCGATCAGGTGCATCAGGCCGACACGACCAAGGCCCGGTGTGAACTGCAGGCGCAGCCAGGGCAGCAGGTGATCCATTGGCTCCCTCCATGTGCTATGACATCAATACAATAAAAACATGGATGGGCCGGCAATCCAGCCCATCCTGAAGTAGTGAACTTGCGAAACGGCAACGATTCGCGGATAAAACCTACCTGGTCCTGGTCCTGACCCGATCACCACGATAGAGCGGCAGGTTGGTGGTGCGGGTAATCAGGGCTTCGGCAAAGCCCTGACGAACCTCGAGGACAATGGCTTCGCCCAGATCGATGTCGGGCAGAATCAGCTTCTTGCTCTTGTCGGCTTCTTGAGTGGCTTCACGCTGGCGGAAGAGCTCCAGTTCATGGCCGACCTGCAGTCCACTTTCCTCGCCGATGTCGATAAGGATCGCGTCCCATTGGCCCATGGCCAGTTTGCCGACGTCTTCGGTGATGATATAACCTTCGATGACGTGGTCGGCCAGTATGCGGGGAATACGGTCAGGGATCGGACGGTAAGGTTGAAGCCTGGCGCCACGCATGATTTCACGCAGGGCGTTAGTGATGGTTGCCACGGCTACATGGGGTGTCACTTCCGTAACTTCCACGGTGCCGAGCTGAATTGTCTGATAGCCGATCAATGTGTCGGAACGCTGGTGCCCGAATTTTTTTTCAACCGTCGGGTGGAAAATCTTCTGCCCGACGCTGATCAATTCGTATACGTCGCCGGGATTGACGGCCGCGAGATCCTTCATTTCGAGGAAGACTGTATCGTCGGTTGTGACCATGACACGGTTATCCACGGTGTCAACCAATGTTCCCAGCGATTCCACTTCGTCGCTGCTGATAAAACTCCGGGCGCCACCGTAGGTGGGGATCAGGAAAATCTCATCCGGAGTCATGACTGCTGCACCAACATAACCAGCACCGGCACCGACCGGAATGATTTCAATGCGACCGTCGTAGATGCGCAACCTCTGTCCCGGATAGATCAGGTGGGGATTGCCGATGGCAGGATTGTGGGACCACAGGTTTGGCCAGTAGTAAGGGTCCTTGATGAAGCGCTGAGAGATGTCCCACAGGGTGTCGCCCTGTTTGACTGTGTAAATGATCGGCTCTTCTTTTGCGCAGGCAATGCCTGGCCAGATCATGAGCAATAAACAAACTGTCAGAATAGTGCGTTTGAGATTCATCTCTCCCCCTTGGTGGCAATCGGTCAGGGTATCGCCAGTTCCTGGGCCTTTTGAGCTGCTGTGCTTTTCGGATAGCGTTGCTTAAGAGTATCAATCGCCAGGCGGGCTTCATCCGTGTTTCCCAACTGCAATCGGGCCCTGGCTATTTTCAACAGTGCGTCCGGGCTTTTGGGCGAGTTGGGGTAGTCATTGAGGACTCGTTCAAATTCCTGAAGCGCCAAAGGATACTGCTGCTGATTGAAGTAACAGTCACCCAGCCAGAATTGTGCATTGCCGGCGTAGCTGTTGTTGGGAAAACGCTGCAGGAAGGTCTCAAAACCTTGAATGGCCCTCTGATAACGACCCGAGGCGTAATCGCCAAAGGCCTGCAGGTAAACTTCTGTAGCAGAACCCTCTCCCGGTGCCGGAATAGATGCAACTCCTTGTTCCTGCGGTGACTGGGCTGGCAGAGACCCTGTCTGCATCGATTGCGGTGTCTGACGGAGCTGGTCAATCTCCTCGGCCTGGCGCTGCAGGCTGGCTTCCAATTCCGAGACCTGACGGAATAGCATCTGGACGCTCTGCTCCTGCCTGTCGATCGATGCGCGCAGTTGGCGCATTTCAAGCGTCAGATTGTTGGAGGGTGCTACTGTTGGCGGCGGTACACACGCGGTCAGTAGCCCGATAGCTGATGCTACAGTCAGAATTCTGCAAATAAAGGTTGTCATATTGTGTATTTGTCGTTGTTGGATTATTAAATTTACTAGAAATTATAGGCTTTTCTAAGCCTTGTCAAGTATCATGGCAGGCGGCCTGTTAATCTTGCTTTGCATGAAATATGCCTTGTTGTGCTAGAGTGGCAACACTTTTTACCTACTGGAGGTTCCCTGGATGGTTCCTGAACTCCTGGCCCCGGCCGGAAATTTAGAAAAGCTCGAAACCGCGCTGCGTTATGGTGCTGACGCTGTCTACTGTGGAGTCGAACAGTTCAGCTTACGTGCGCTGGCCGGAAACTTGACGCTGCAGGACCTGTCCCGGGCCTGTGATGTGGCGCATTCTCTGGACAAGCGCCTCTACCTGACGTTGAATGCGTTCCTGCGTCCCGGAGAGGAGGCGGCGGCCAGGCAACTGCTGGAGTCATTGCTGCCGATCCCGGTGGATGCCTATATCCTCGCAGATCCAGGCATGCTTCATCTGGTCCGTCAGATTGATCCGGCAAGAGAGTTGCATCTTTCTACCCAGGCCAACACCACCAGCAGTCTTGCAGCGCATTTTTGGCAGGCTCAGGGCGTCAAACGACTGAACCTGGCCAGGGAACTGAGCCTGCAGGAGATTGCCGCTATCCGTTTGTCTGTAGATCTGGAGCTGGAAGTATTCGTCCATGGCGCAATGTGCATGGCCTACTCCGGGCGCTGCCTGTTGTCGGCGGGTCTTTCCGGCCGCAGCGCCAACCGCGGGAGCTGTAGCCACCCCTGTCGCTGGAAGTATGCACTACAGGAGGAGTCCCGGCCAGGCGAATACCTGCCGATCGAAGAAGATGAACGGGGCACATATATCTTCAACAGCCGTGACCTGTGCCTGATCAATCATCTGCCGGACTTGATCAACGCCGGAGTCGACAGCCTGAAGATCGAGGGGCGCATGAAGAGTCTTTATTACGTTGCCGCCGTGACCAGGATTTACCGGGCGGCGCTTGATGCCTGGCGAGATGACCCGGATAACTACAGGGTCGATCGGCAATGGCAGAGAGAACTTGAAGCGGTCAGTCATCGTCCTTACGGCACCGGGTTTCTCTTTGAGCAGGATCACGCCTTTGTCACTGCCGAGAACAGTGACTACCTCCGGGACTGCGATTTTGTCGGCATTGTCCTGGGGACAGCGACAGACGGACGTTGGCTGGTTGAAGGGCGCAATCGCTTTAAGAGCGGCGAATGCCTGGAGATTATCGGTCCGGACATGCGTCAGGAAGAATTCACCTTTGCCGAAGCTCTCAGTGAAAAGGGAGAGCTTGTCTCAACGGTTCAGCCGAATGCGGTTGTACGTATGCTTCTGCCGGCAGGGACACAGGTCGGTGATATGCTGCGCCGCTGGCGATGAATGCACATGAATTCAAGCCTGCCATATTTGCCTGGTGCGGACATCGCAACACGTGAGCTGGCGACCATAAACGCAACCGGTATCCAGGCCCAGCCTTGTTTCTGCAAGCAAAGGCTCCTCAAGCGGGGTGTGGCCATAGACCACGGTCTTGCCCCAGTCATAGTTTGAATTGATAAAATCCCGGCGGATCCAGAGCAGGTCGCTGCTGTCCTGCTCTGCCAGGGGGATGCCGGGGCGCAGGCCGGCATGGACGAAAATGTAGTCTTCCGTTTCGTAATAATCGAGCAACGCATCAAGAAAAGTGCGGTGAGATGACGGGATTGGCCACCGGCCGCTGCTTTGGTAACTGTTCAGGGTCTTTAGCCCGCCGTTTACGAGAAAAGCGGTTGGATCATGACCATCGAGATAGTCGATAAACATCTGCTCATGGTTGCCACGCAAAAAGCGTGTTGACGGAAAGATTCTGTTGAATTCAATCAGGTAATCGATCACACCGGCACTGTCTGGACCGCGATCGACGTAGTCACCGAGGAAAACGACCCGGTCTGCACGTTTCGACGCGACCTGTGTCATCAACGTCTTGAGTTGATCCAGGCAGCCGTGGATGTCGCCAACCGCAAGCAGGCGTCCCTGTGTTTTTGTCTCATGACTCTGCATCATATTTTCATGTTAACAGCTATTGTCCTTCTGTGAAGAGCGGGAAAGGCTTGTTTGCTCCTCATAATCGCGGCATAATCTTCGATCTGGAGTTTTCGCACGGGCGAGAGATGGTTCGTTCGTTTTTTGTGAGACAAGCAATGCGTATCAAACTGATAGCCAATCCGGTCAGTGGCGGCGATGCCCGTCCGCGTATTCAGGCAGCACTGACCGCATTACGACAGCAGGGCGCTGACGTTGAGCTTTATCTGACGGGTGCTCGCGGTGATGCCAGAAGGGCTGCCGAGCAGACTTCTCCGCAGGAGTACGAGCGCATTGTCGTTGCCGGTGGTGACGGCACGCTCAACGAAGTGGTCAACGGCGTTGCTTCGCCTGATCTGCCGATCGCGTTTCTTCCCTTTGGCACGGTGAATGTGTTTGCTCTCGAAGCAGCGATTCCGATGCAGCTGGAGGCTGCATGTGCTCTTGCTGTGCAGGGAACACCGCGCAAGATCACGCTTGGCAGGATTAATGACGAGCTGTTTCTCCTGATGGTCAGTGCCGGTTGGGATGCAGGGGCGGTGGCGTGTGTGCGGCCCGCACTCAAGTGTTTGATCGGCCGCCTGGCCTATGGGGTCAGCGCCCTGGAAGTCTTGCTTTTTCACCCTGCCGCGCCGCTGGAACTGATTCTGCCGGACGGGAGTCGTCATACCGGCTTTGGCGTGGTTGTCAGTAACTGCCGTTATTATGGCGGCCGATATATCGTGACGCCTCAAGCCTCGATGCGCCGTGATGATCTTGAAGTCTGTCTGCTCCGCCAGGGCAGTCGTCTGGCACTGTTGAAATTTGCCGCAAACCTTCTTCTGAAACGTCCTCTGCGGTCGCCGCTGGTTGAGTTTTTTACGCTGAGCAGTGTCGAGTTGCGGGGAGATAAGGTTTCAGTGCAGACTGATGGAGATGCCTGTGGAGAGTTGCCGGTGCGCCTTGAGGCCGTGCCGCGGGCGGTCACCATGGTTTTGCCGGCCATATCTGAGTTGAAGTCAGGAGAAATTTAGCCTATGTCAAAAATCATATCGCGTGACACTGTCTTCGCCGGACGCGTTTTGGATGTTGCGGTGGAAATGCATGAGATGCCCGACGGCAGGACGTCGAGTTTCGAGATTGTGCGTCATCCTGGCGGTGCTGCAGTCCTGCCGGTGTTGCCCGATGGCCGGATTCTGCTGATTCGTCAGTTTCGTCCAACAATTGGCGAGATGATTTATGAAATCCCCGCCGGGCGTCTTGAACCCGGCGAATCCGCACATGAATGTGCCGGGCGTGAATTAATAGAAGAGGCTGGTTATTCAGCCGCTCAAATACTGCCGCTCGGAGGTCTCTGGAGTACGGTTGGTTTCTGTGATGAGTACATCCACCTTTTCCTGGCGCGCGATCTCACCCTGGTGGAGCAGAACCTGGAGCCGGACGAGATCATTGACCTCTGCCCCATGACACTTGCCGAGGCTTTGGGAAAAATCGAGGGCCATGAGATACTCGACAGCAAGACGCAGTTGGCATTATTACGTTTTCAGATGATCTGTACGGAGAATACTCAGTGACCAGTCTACCGGAACACTACGCTTCACCAATGCATTTGCCTTTTAACCAGGCCTGTCTGGCTGAACAGTTTGTCCTGCAGAGCCCCGGTGACGATCCGGGCGGACCCGGGTATGGCGTGCTGCTGCGTGGCAACA
Source organism: Desulfuromonadales bacterium (assembly GCA_051305875.1). GTDB lineage: Bacteria > Desulfobacterota > Desulfuromonadia > Desulfuromonadales > BM103 > M0040. The sequence continues at coordinate 17,431 of JBPPMD010000006.1, forward strand.
AGATGCTGGTGGCAAAACAACAGGGCCGTTTCGTCCTGCCATACGGCGAGTGGGGTTGTGAGTCTGCCCCCTACCTCGGCCGCTGGCAGGGGCAGCCCTGTCGCCTGATTGATCTGGGTGCCGTAGCAGAATTGCCCGCAAACCTTGAGATGTGCGGACTGTTGGATGAACAACCGAAGTTGTCGATTGATCTGCTCTCCCTCGGCGGCCTGGGACGTATGATCCTTCACTGGCAGGAACGCAGCTGCTTCTGTGGTTACTGCGGCCAACCGACTAAATGGCTGGCCGGGCAGTGGGGGCGTAGCTGTGATTCCTGTCACAATCATGTGTTTCCAGCCATTCATCCGTGTGCCATCGTCCTGATAACCCGTCCGGGGGAAGTGCTGCTGACGCGCAAGTCGAGCTGGGCTCCCAACCGATACAGCCTGGTTGCCGGTTTTCAGGAATTTGGTGAATCGCTGGAAGAGACGGCTATCCGTGAAGTCGCCGAAGAAACCGGGGTCAAGATCAACAATGTGCGTTATGTTGGCAGCCAGTGCTGGCCTTTCCCGAGCCAGGTGATGCTCGGTTTTGTCGCGGATTATGTCGCCGGAGAAATCCAGGTCGATACGACAGAGCTGGAAGATGCCCGCTGGTTCTCTGTCAATGAACTGCCTGGTTTGCCGCCCAAACGCAGCATCGCCCGCTACATCCTTGATAAAACCCTGATGCTGGCCTGACCGGCTTTTAAACGGGGAATGATATGACAACAGAAATTTTCAGCAAACGTTACTTCCAGCTGCCGCGCGCCGAGATCGGCCAATTGCGATTCATCCTGGAAAGTTATGACGGCGTGGCATTCGCACGCACCCTGGACAAGCTGAACGGGCTGGTTGAGATTGCCTATTCCCCCAGTCGCGCCCGTGATGCCGAGTCTTTGCTCACGGCCCTCGCCGAAGAGGTCGGCTTGCGGGAAGTTGCGGTGCCAGAACAAATCCCTCCAATTTAGACCACGCTCAGTACGATCTCCGGCGGATCCAGCAGTGCTTTTTTTACGGTGCACTGGTCGGTGGAACGTATAATGGCACTGCGATATTTTTCCGGAAACCCGTCTGGCAGATGCAGTGTGATTCTCACCCGATCAAGCCGTCTTGTGTCAGCGTTGCGCTCGCTTGTCAGCTCCAAGCGCATTCCGGTTGTCGGCAACTCACGCTGCTGGCAGAAGCGCAAGGCAAAAAACCCGGCACAGGTGCCCAGAGAAGCAAGAAAGAGTTCAAAGGGCGAGGGTGCCGAATTCAGTCCGCCGCTTGATTCCGGTTGATCCGTGGCAATTGCAAAACCATCGAATTGTGCGTTGACTTGAACGCCGCCCGGGAATGTTATTTCCATCATGATACATGCCTCCGGTGATTATTGCACAAGGATGGTTCTGACCGCGCTTTGCGTCTCGGCGCCATGGCTGTCTCTGGCTGTCATCTTCCAGTAATATGTTGTTCCTGAGACCAGCCCGCTGACCGTCGTCGACTGGGCATCTGCAGGCAAATCAATACCATCGTCTGTACCCGGGCTATCATCACCTCCACTGCCGCCTCCCCCGCCACAAGCAACCAGCGCGAAGAACAGAATTGTGATGATCAGGCCCGTCAGCAAATATCTGCGGCGGGCCAGACCGGCGAGCAGCGCGCCGAGCAACAAGCCTCCTGCCCCCAGCACGACAGCAGGAATTGTCTCGACCTGGCGTATGGTTGCGAAAGCGAAGTCGGCATGAGGAGAATAAACCAGGAATTGCGAGACTGCATTCCCCTCAGCATCACTGGCCGGCAGCCAGCTGAAGGTGACAGTGGTGCCCTCTGTCGCCCCACTGGCCGGAGCCAGCGGTTGTGGTGCGACCGGCGGCGTATTGCCGATACCGGACAGGCTGACAGTCACGCGCTCTTCGCCGGTAGCGTTGGAGAGGACGATCAGGCTGCCGGAAAAATTTCCCGGCAGGCTCGGGGCGAACTGCACAACAATGGAACAGGTCTCTCCGGCGGGCAGGATTCGGCCGCTGCAGGCGTCACTGCCGAGGCTGAATGGTTCACGGACGTTGCTGACATCAGCGGCCCCCAGGGACAAGGGCAGGCTGCCGGTATTGCGTACCCGGATACTGGCCGAGGCGTTGCTCTCCGGGGCCACGCTGCCAAATGCAAGGATACGATCATCTTCCGGACTGATCGAGTCCGTCACATCGATACTCAGTTGACCGGCCAGGTTGTTGAACGCTGCCAGTGCATTGATCAGGCCGTAGCCGTAGGTGTTGTCTGCTCCAATCGTGCCGAGATCGGTCGCCGATTGTTTAAGCGCTGTTTCCAGCAAACTGACCTGAGTGTCGGGAAACGCACTGAGCAACAGGGCCATCGCGCCGCTGGCATGCGGTGTCGAAAAAGACGTGCCGGCGATCCTGATGTAGGAATTGAGGTTGGCCCCG
>JBPPMD010000074.1:0-4470 GCA_051305875.1 Desulfuromonadales bacterium
CTTGCTCGACAAAGATGCGTGAGGGGAACACCAGCCTGCCAGATTTGTTCAGTCGAAAAGGTTTCATAAGAGCTCCTTGCTGAAAGATGACAGGAAATTGCATTGCTGGAGATTACGTCTGCGGCGCTTGCGACCATCCTTCCCCGCCGACTTCTGTCCGAAAACCAACGGGTCTTTCTGTAGGACTTTAAATACTACTTTAAATTTTAAAGCAAAAATCCAGGTTGACAATCCGAAGATTGATTAAGTTATGCCAATTCATCACGTCATTGATAATTTAATTGATTGTGATGCTCGCTTCGTCATAATCACCCGAAGCGTCGTCGAGCAGATGACATGCACAGCGATCCACCAAGCGGCCTCTCACGTTTGCTCACCCTAGCCGCAATTCCAGGCAGGGTGAGCTCATTAAATTTTACCTGTGGAGACAAAAAGAGGAAAAAGATCGCTAAAATCATGCTTCTTCAAATATAGAAGGTCTTGCCATGAAAGGGCCGGAACAGACAAACCCAACAGTCAGTTGCATGCTTCCCATGTTTAGGTACAGCATACAGGTCATGATTTTAAAAGCCATGGACTAACAGGAATGGACAGGGGAGACAGGGTAGTTATCTCCAGATCAGAGGGGACCTTTTGGGAGAAGCTATTGATTATATTCTGATTGAGCATCGCTTTTCCTACATCAAACGGATTAAGTCTGACAGGGTAGCGGCTTGCTTTTTCCCATGTCAGCAAGGGTTCAACAACGGAAAAATTCATTCGCCTACTTGTTAACGCCCAAAGTTTGTCTAACATTGTTGGTGCATGCTAGCAGCACAATCACTATACCCTTCCAGGAGAATTCATCATGGCAAAACCGAAAAAGACCATCGGCATCCTGACCGGCGGCGGAGACGTCCCCGGGCTCAATCCTGCCATCCGCGCAGTAACCGTGCGGGCTTTGCGGGAAGGTTACCGGGTGTTGGGTATCCGGCGCGGCTGGGCCGGGTTGGTCGAATTGATCCCCGATGAGCATGCGGACAACAGTAGCTGCATTCAGGAACTGACGGTAGAGGTCGTCAATCGGGCCGGCCGCACCGGCGGCACCTTCCTGCACACCTCGCGGACCCGGCCGAGCCACCTGCCGGACACCAACGTCCCGCCGCACCTGCTCGAACGCTACAGCGACCGGATCAACGACGTCACCCCGGAAGTTCTGAAGAACATCGACTTTCTCGGCCTCGATTTTCTCATCCCGATCGGCGGAGATGACACCCTCAGCTACGGCCAGCGGCTGCATGAAGAAGGGGTCAAGGTGGTGGCCATCCCCAAGACCATGGACAACGACGTTCCCGGAACCGACTACTGCATCGGCTTTTCCACCTGTGTCACCAGGACCATTGAACTGACCCACCGCCTGCGCACCTGTGCCGGTTCCCATGAACGCTTCCTGGTCCTCGAGGTCTTCGGCCGTTACGCCGGCTTCTCGGCCATCCTGCCGGCCATGGCCGGAGCCGCCGACCGGTGCGTCATACCGGAGCATCCCTTCGATATGGAGCACCTCTGCGATCTGCTCAGCCACGACCGACGCAAACACCCGAGCAACTACTCGGTCGTGCTGATTTCCGAGGGTGCGACCATGACCCATCACAACAACATGCTCTTTGAGAACGAAGAGGCTGATCAGTACGGCCACAGGAAACTCGGCGGCATCGGAGACCAGGTGGCTACCCAGCTGAAAGACCTGTCACCGAAATTTAACGGCGGCCGACGGGTCAACGCTCTCAGTCAGCGTCTCGGCTATCTGGTCCGCTGCGGCGATCCGGACGCGATGGACTCAATCGTGCCGATGGCCTTTGGCAACCTGGCGTTCGACCTGGTGCTTTCCAACACCTCGGGACGCCTGGTCAGCCTGCACAACGGCTGCTACGATACGGTGCCTATCGATGTGGTCACCGGCCACAAGAAGGTCGTCGATGTCGACAAGTACTACAATACCCAGCGGCTGCGCCCCAAGTACGAGTCATTCCATCGTCAGCCGACCTTCATCATGACCAGTGACCTTTAAAAACCACAGCATTGACTAACGGCCAGATCAGTAAAGCGCAACGGAAAGGGCAGCCACATGGCTGCCCTTTCCTGGATCCGGGTCTGAAGGAGGCAAACGATCAGAAGCGAATCAGCGCACCGGCGTAGGGTCCGGCAAAGGAGGTGTCGATGAAAACATCATTATTATCAACTTCGATATCCAGGTAGCGATAACCGGCAAAGAGACCAACTAAGGGAAGGGGAGAACACTCAATCTGGGCATCAACGTCCATAAAGCTGTTGCCGTCATATTTCAGGTAGCCGACACGTCCAATTACGCTCAGATAATCGGCAACGGAAACCCGCACACGTGCCCCAAGGGTCGGGACCGGCACGCCAACACTCTCCGATTCGTTCAATCCAAAGCTGTTGTCCTGCAGCTCGACACTTGCATCAACGTACTTTACAGCCATTTCCGGACCAAATTGAATCCGCACCGGCATATCGTCAATATTGACCAGGAACCACGCCAAGCCGGCTTCGTAGATGTCTACATTCACATCGCTCTCAACACGGCTGCCAAGTACAAAGGTTTCACCGTTAAAGCTGACATCACTGGTCAAAACGCTCGTGCCTGAGAAACTGAGCGGCAGGTAGGCGGCGAAAAGACGAAAAGCACCTAATTGCAAGGCAGCTTCAACGAAGTAATCTTCACTGTCATCCATTCCCAGGTCGCCTTCTACATCGACAAGGGTACCGGTGAGTCCGTCAACTGATACGGCAACATCACCGGACGGATTCAAGGCGAGATAGCCTGGCTTGAACGAGAAGCGTTCATCCGCAAATGCAGGGGAGGCAAGAAAGCTGACAAGGGCGATCAGGGCGACGAAGTTAACAGGGCTCAACAGTCGTTTAATGAAAAACATAGGGAGACTCCGGTTCATATCGTCAGGTCAGATCAGCAGGTTGCTTGTTCTGTAGTCAATGTCATTAGCAAGGTGCGTTCCAATTCGGACTGCTTTGTTGAGATCAATTCAACCAATCAATAATTTCAGACATTTACACGCAAACATATTTTTACAATGAATTCAAAACGGTCTGGACATGACTGTCCTGCACTGACAATATCGGGCAGGCGTTGATGTGATATGACGTCTAGTACCCTGTGCAAGAGTAATTTTATGTTACTTTGCTATACTGATCCTTGTATTCAGCAGTCTGTCGGACTATACGGGCCGAAGCGAAAAAAAGGGGCATAACATGGAACTCCGCAGCACCCGCACCATTATCCTCAACAACGGATCATCGGCAGAGAAGCGCTCTGAAATACGTGATTATTTTCACCAATCCTACAAACTCGACGAGCAGCTCTACGAAACGCTGGCCAATGACGGCGCTTTCTACCTGCGCGCCGAGCCGCTGCGCCATCCGCCGATCTTTTACCTGGGCCACACCGCAGTTTTTTACATCAACAAACTGATCGTCGCCAGAATCATCGAGGAACGAATCAATCCACACTTCGAGTCGATGTTTGCCATCGGCGTTGACGAGATGTCATGGGACGACCTTAACGATGAAAATTATCACTGGCCGATGGTCGCCGAGGTCAAGAGCTACCGTAACGAGGTGCTCGCATTGGTTGATAAAGTGATCGAAACCTTGCCGCTGACGATGCCTGTCGACTGGGACAACCCCTTCTGGGCAATCATGATGGGGATCGAGCACTCGCGCATCCACCTGGAGACGTCATCTGTTATTATCCGCCGCATGCCGCTCGACCAGGTGCGCCAGCTGCCACTCTGGGAGATCTGCACTGAATCCGGTGAGGCACCGCAGAACGCGTTGCTGCCGGTTGCCGGTGGCAAGGTGTCTCTCGGCAAAGCAAAGGATCACCCGCTTTACGGTTGGGACAATGAGTTTGGCCGGCATCACTTCAACGTAGAAGATTTCCAGGCCAGCAGGTACCTGGTGTCGAATCAGGAGTACCTGGGATTCGTCGCGGCCGACGGCTACCGGCAGGAAAGGTACTGGACTGAGGAGGGCTGGCGCTGGGTCAACTTCAGCAAAGCCGGGCAGCCGTTGTTCTGGATCAAAGACGGCACCACATACCACCTCCGCACCATGGCCCGGGAGATCGCCATGCCCTGGGATTGGCCGGTAGAGGTCAACTACCTCGAAGCCAAGGCTTTTTGTAACTGGAAGGCAAAAGAGACCGGTCTGCCGATCCGCTTACTGACCGAGGATGAATGGTATCGTCTGCACGACCTGCACGAGATTCCCGACCAGCCCTACTGGGAAAAAGCCCCGGGGAACATCAATCTGGAGCATTGGGCGTCCCCCTGCCCGGTGACCCGCTTTGCCTTTGGCGAATTCTGCGACCTTATCGGCAACGTCTGGCAGTGGACCGAAACACCGATAACCGGCTTCACCGGCTTCGAGGTCCATCCTTATTACGACGACTTC
>JBPPMD010000109.1:0-5308 GCA_051305875.1 Desulfuromonadales bacterium
TGCCATTGCAGAAACAACCCCGTGAAAGCGGCTGTAGCGTCTTTGTTGATCACGACCTTACCCCATACTCAGACCAATGGCAGTACTTGTCGTCAGTGAAACCAATGTCACCGTCTGAACTTGAGGCGGCGTTGCTTCGTGCAAGTTATGGCAAGCATCCCCTTGATGTGGCTTTTCTCCCTGAAGAAAATGATCACAAGCCTTGGCAAAGACCGTTAACTGCTCAGAATCAAATTTCTGGCTCGCTCCCTGACGAGCTAAACTTGGTTGTTGCCAATCAGATTTTTATTGCAAAAAATGACCTACCCCAAACATTGGCAAACAGGCTGATTCGCATAGCGGCTTTTCAGAATCCAGAGTTCTACAAGGCTCAAGCAATGCGCCTGCCCGTATGGGATAAGCCACGCATCATAGGTTGCGCTGAGAACTTCACACATCATATCGGTCTTCCAAGTGGTTGTCTGGAGCCTGTGCTTGAATTGTTGACGCAAAACAACATCCGGGCGGTAATACAAGATGAGCGCGTATCAGGCAGGAAGATCAAAATCAAGTTTACCGGTCAGTTGCGTAACGACCAAAAAACTTCAGTCAGAAATATGATGAAGCACGACATGGGTGTGCTTTGTGCCCCAACAGCTTTTGGAAAGACTGTCACGGCTGCTACGATGATTGCACGCCGTAAGGTAAGCACCTTGATTTTAGTACATCGCACAGAACTTCTGACGCAATGGAAGGAAAGAATGGCAACATTTCTTGATCTTCCTAAGAGGCTACCTGGTGCCCTTGGAGGGGGCAAAAACAACCTCTCTGGGGAAATTGATATTGCCGTTATGCAGTCACTACCTAAGCGCGAAGATATACATGAGATTCTTGACTCTTATGGCCAAATCATTATCGATGAATGCCATCATATTTCAGCTTTTTCTTTTGAGACGATCCTTAAGCAGGCTAAAGCCAAATTTATTCTTGGCCTGACAGCAACACCCGTAAGACGTGATGGTCATCATCCCATAATTTTCATGCAATGCGGTCCCATTAGGCACACCGCCGCCCAACCAAAGAATCTTCCAACGGAACTTGAGGTATGGCCACAATATATTCCTGCACCGAACTGTCCACATGATGCAGAAATCCAGGACGTCTTTAAAGCACTTGTCAACGATGTTAAGCGAACACAGAAAATTGCCAGAGATATTGTCAATGCGTATCAAGAAGGAAGAAAAGTCTTAGTTCTAACCGAGCGAACTGAACATTTAAACCTGCTGCAGACTTGTTTGGCTGAAGCTGTCTCAAGATGCTATGTTCTTCATGGTCGTCTGTCAAAAAAACAGCGGGCAGCAACATTCGACTCACTTAGCGAACTCGATGAAAAGGCCCCCAGAGTTCTTCTGGCAACAGGCCGTTTCATAGGCGAAGGCTTTGATCACCCACCTCTTGACACCTTGGTCCTCGCCATGCCCATTTCATGGAAAGGAACGCTGCAGCAGTATGCTGGCCGGTTACACCGTGAGCATTCGGAGAAAAGGGATGTTCGAATCTATGACTACATTGAGCGCGACCAGCCAAAGCTTGCAAGAATGTGGGATAAGCGTGAACGTGGTTATCGTGCAATGGGGTACAAGGTTTGCTCACAGTAAATTAAGTCTGACGGTTGGTTTACTTTGAGCCTCGACTTTTATCTATTTATCACTACTATTATGCATAATCACGATGCGCGTTGATATTTTAAACACCTGTAATTGTTTAATAATTCATACTCAATGTTCGTGTTATCGACGTGTAATATTAACTTAGGCCCTCTTTTTGGGGCAATTTACGTCAATATTCTCGTCATCTCAGCCAGTATTTCCGGCCACGCTTTTCTCCTAACGTTTTGACTTCATCTTTTTTGACCAAGCGGTCCAAGGCCATTTTGACCTGTCGACGCTTAATTTCCAGACCAATTCTCGTATGAACATCGCTGATTGCTGAACCTGGATAGCGGCCTAGATCCTCTAGGACAAGGGCATCCAAACGATACGGCTCGATTCGATTCAGACTGGTCTGACTGGGGAAATCCAATCGCCGTAGTAACTCGGGGTCTACATAGTAACGTGTGCCCTTGGTTCGACCGACCTGCTGAACAATTTGTAAGTCTAGCAAACGCCCGATCCATGTGGTGATTTCTCCGATATCTGTTAATTCCAAAGTATCAGCCAACTCCCGCGCAGTCATGGTGTCGTGTTGGGCAAGTAGGCCCAGAGCAATCTTCTCTCGTTGTTTGAGTATGTAGGTCTGATCGGCCTTAGCCAAGAAGTCGATCACTTCTGGCCTTACGATACGTTTTTCAATTGTCACCTTAACGCTATCAGAGCCTTCAGTGATTCTCGGCAGAGGGCGTCCCTGTGAGAGCAGAACCTCATAGAGCAAATCATAGCCACTGCCCTCACGCTCCATGAGTCCGAGGTCGTGAAACACCCGAGCCAGTTCGTTATTACGCCTGACAGACTGGTGAAGAATGTTCTGTGGCGTAACTCCCAGTGGCAACAATCCCGGATTGACGATCTCTAACCTGTCAGGATGGAGGTTCAGATAAATATCGCCTCTCTGTGTGTAAGGGCGATGCACAAGAGCGTTTACCAGAAGCTCTCGGATGATGCGACCATCAAAAACCGGTATATGCTGCCGGAACAACCCATCTGGGAACTCATAGGTTTCGCGAAAATCGGGGATATCTTTCCAGGCAGCATCGATCAGTTGCTTTGGTGTAAGGGTGTGATCATCCCAGGTGATCTTGTTGACCTTGCGACCTTCAGCATCGTATTTGATGAACTGAATGGTGGGGGCTGTCCCTATTCGTACCCGATCTTCACGGTGACCAATACAGAGGACGCCGAGATTACTCAGATACGGGCCGAGGGTAAGATAGTAATGATCCAGAAGCTCTTCGTCCCTCTTTTCCTTGACTGAATCTTTGACACGATCTGAAGCGCGGATACTGGAGACAAAAGCCGCATGAAGATTCGGGTCGAAGTTGTTTCGAGGTACAGTCAAGGTTGTTAATGTTTCCCAGGGTTGAGCACTACGCTCACCTAGAAGGCGTTGGACATCCTCACCGACGAGAGGTTTGCAAGTATCACCGACTCTAAGATAAAAACGCCCGTCGGTCGTTGATGCTGGTGATACAGAGCGAGAGACTGTTACCTCCAGATACTCACCCCCTGTTGTTTCTGAGCGGTGTAGTTGCACGATGATTATAACGTTAACTGTCAGCTCACCGATCCGAACACGTACCTTTTCGCTGAGATCAGCTGTAATGCGTTGCCCGGCGGGTGGTTCGCTCTCACCGTCCTCGATGCCAATCATTAAGCGACCGCCTTGTGCATTCGCAAAAGCCACACAGTCTTTAGCCAATTCGGACCAATCGGCGGTTTTACCTGTAATGATACGCAGGGATTTTCTGTCTATGCTTTGACCTTCAAGACTCATTGTTTAAACCATCCTTGCAGATGCCTGCTAAGACCCATTGTCCGGCCAGAAGTTTTCATTGATGCAAATATAAACCACCCGTCCTGGTGTGAATAGCATCTTTTCACCCGGCCCTTATGAAACCCATCATTTTGATTGTGATGAGGTCGAAAACGTGCTTGACGAAAAATCTCCAGGATATTCACCGGAACCTCCACAGACCACCTAATGCTGAGAATAAAAAAGGACTTAGCCTTATTATGGGCTAAGTCCTTGATTTTTTTGGCGCGCCACGAGAGATTCGAACTCCCGGCCTTCTGATCCGTAGTCAGACGCTCTATCCAGCTGAGCTAGTGGCGCAAAGGAACGAGGTTTATCGCTTAATGCCAGCTTAATGTCAAGCATTTTCAAGCTTAACAGAAAAACTGGCGGAGAGGGAGGGATTCGAACCCTCGGTACAGTTGCCCGTACAACACCTTAGCAGGGTGCCACCTTCGGCCGCTCGGTCACCTCTCCACTTTCTAAATGTTTTGCGGACGCACAGTGTAAAGCCGTCGCCCGCGTTTTTCAATCACTAATTTAAAATTTGGCGGAGGAGGTAGGATTCGAACCCACGGAACTTTCGTTCAACGGTTTTCAAGACCGCCGCCTTAAGCCACTCGGCCACTCCTCCGCATCTGTACTATGTATTACGAACGGCCCATCGTATCAACCAATTTTTTCAATATTGCCCATATAAGGGCGCAAAACCTCCGGAACAACCACCGAACCGTCTGCCTGCTGGTAGTTTTCCAGCACCGCCACCAGGGTACGGCCAACAGCAAGTCCCGAACCGTTCAGCGTATGCACGAATTCCGGCTTGCTGCCTGCTTCACGGCGGAAGCGGATGCTGGCGCGACGGGCCTGAAAGTCGCGGAAATTCGAACAGGACGAAATCTCGCGGTAAGCCTGCTGGCCCGGCAGCCAGACCTCGATATCGAAGGTGCGCGCTGCAGAGAAACCGATATCGGCGGTGCACAGATCAATCACCCGGTAAGGTAACTGCAGTGCCTGCAGAATACCTTCGGCATCAGCCAGCAGTTTCTCCAGCTCAGCGTCCGAATCTTCGGGGCGGGTAAACTTGACCAGCTCAACCTTGTTGAACTGATGTTGCCGAATCAGGCCGCGCGTATCGCGGCCATGGGCACCGGCCTCTTTGCGGAAGCAGGGTGTATAGGCTGCGTAGCAGACCGGCAGCTGAGTACCGTCGAGGATTTCGTCGCGAAAGATGTTGGTAACCGGCACTTCAGCAGTCGGAATCAGAAAGTAATCCGGCTCGTCGAGGTGAAAGAGGTCCGCTTCGAATTTCGGCAGTTGGCCGGTGCCGGTCATGGTGTCGCGATTGACCATGAGGGGCGGAAGCACTTCGGTATACTTGTCGCCACGGGTGTGGGTATCAAGCATGAAATTGATCAGGGCACGCTCGAGCCGCGCCCCGGCTCCCTTGATAAGAGCAAACCGGGAGCCGGTGATCTTGGTGGCCCGTTCGAAATCGATGATATCGAGCGCTTCGCCCAGATCCCAGTGCGCCTGCGGCTCAAAAACCAGGCGTGTCGGCTCGCCCCAGGTGCGGACCTCTGGATTGTCCTCCTCGGACTGACCAAGCGGGCATTGCGCATCCGGCAAGTTCGGCAGGGTCAGCAGCAGCCCCTTGAGGCTGTCCTCAACCTGACGCAACTCCTCATCGAGTTCCTTGATGCTCACCGAAACATCTTTCATGCGGACCATTTCGCCTTGAACCTGGCTCTTGTCCCTGGTGCGGCCGATCAGGGCCGAAACCTGGTTGCGCTCGGCCTTGAGACTTTCCGCTTCGCTGAGCAGA
>JBPPMD010000119.1:0-2946 GCA_051305875.1 Desulfuromonadales bacterium
TTGCCTCCGAAACGCTTGCGAATCTTGCGAAAAACCAGCCAGTCGAAAAATCGATATTTAATACCCAGCATGCCAACCGGGCCCGGATTTATATAGCGGAGGGAAATATATTTACGGCCGATTTCAACCGCCTTGTGAAAGATCGTGCGCTGAAGCGGGGACGCCTGGTGGACATTCTCATAAATCCGCGCATAGATTTTCTCGAAGAGTCGCGGCACACTGACCATAACGGTCGGCTTGACCTCCAACATGTTCTCAACCACTTTATCGACGCTTTCACTGAAAGCCACATGGCATCCTGTCATCAACGGAGCATAATATCCGGCCGTACGTTCGAGAATATGGCTCAAGGGCAGGAAACTGAGGAACGTCTCATTCATGCTGAGCGCTTCAAGTTTCTGCAAACCGTAATAGGCGTCGAAGATCACGTTTTCATGGGTGAGCATGACCCCTTTTGGGATTCCCGTGGTTCCGGAGGTGTAGATGATGGTAATCAGGTCTGTAGACAGAACCGCGTCGATGCAGTTCTCTATTTCGCTCCGCTCCTGCTCGGAAACCGCGTAGGAGATTTCCGATAGCTGATACAAAGTATAGACAGGAAGATCATGACTCCCGAGGAAGCGTTCGAAGGAGATGACTTGCTCAAGGCTTGGAAGTTGCTCGCGGACTGTAAGCAGCTTCTCATACTGTATGCGATTCGAGACAAAAACGATTTTTGCGTCGCAATGATTGATGACATAGGCAGCCTGTTCGGCCGTGTTGGTGGCATAAATCGGGACCGTGACCCCCTGGGCACACTGGATAGCAAAATCAGCAATCGCCCAGCCGGCGCGATTCTCTGAGAATATCGCAACATTGTCACCAGGAGCCATCCCCGCCTTGCGCAAGCCGCGGGCAGCCATAAGTACTCTCTCGTAGAGCTCTCCATAACTCAAAGAGAGGAACGTGCCGTCCTTCTTATAACTGATGGCAATTCGGTCAACATACCGTTGAGCATTCAGCTTGAGCATTTCCGGTACAGACCGGTATGGCAATTCATACATAAAAATAGACTCCCATATGCAGATTATTCCTCAATACATAGATTGCCTTTACGTTTGCGTCAACCAATAATCAAAACAGTATTTTATTATAACTCTCATATATTTGATATCAGTATATCAATCGGCAGGGAGCTGGACAACAAAATCGGAGAGCAACCGGTTTTCAGTCAGGGGAGTGCCAGCCGCTCCAGCGCTGCAGGAGAGAAAATTCCTGCGGCAGAGCAAGAGCACCGAGATAATGCCGGGCAACCGGGAAACTTCTGAGCCACCAGGTTCCGTCATGTGTGTAAGAACCTGAAAGATGTGCAGTGCCGATGTCTTGATCAGGATCAGAAAAGCCGCAGCCCTTACCTTTCAACCAGGCTTCTTTGCGCGTCCAGATGCGGAAGAATAATCTGCACCTGCGATGTGCTGGGCATGCCTGCAAACACCTCTTTTCGGCAGCGGAGAAAAAACGCTCGGCAAGCTTTGCATGATCCAGTTCGGTGCTGAGTGTTTCAATATCAATCCCGATCTCGCCAGTTTTGACCACGGCACACACACCCCAGTTGCCAGAGTGCGCCAGGTTAAAGGCAGGAGCATCAGTAACGCCGACGAGGGCAGGTTTACCCGATGCACCATAAGTAAAACGCAAAGTTTTCGGATCAAGGTCAAGGTAGCCGGCGAGGATCTGGCGCAGACGGGCACGGGCAACGACAAAAGCATGAGCTTTTTCAGGAATGCGCAGACGCTCAGCGCGTTGCCGTTCTTCTTCGTTAAGGAGGTGTTTGAGAGGGGCCTGACTAGTGAGCGGGAAACGCCAGATGTGCACCGACTCTGCGGTCAGCTCTGGATGTGACGGCGGATCCTGCCATGGCGTTAGCTGAAGTGTCATTAAAGGCTCTCTGGAACATCTTTATGCAAAAAGGCACGTCATATAATCTACGTCTATTTATCGAGCCCAGCATGCTCTGTGACTGACACACTCTATGGCAATCGCATCAAACGTTCACTCCGCCATACTCTGACAATACTAATTTTCTCTTTGAAGCGTCGATAAACAATTCGAAAGGGAGGATGGATTAACTCTCTTAGTTGAGGGCTGTTGAACTCAGGAACCATTCGGCCTCGATCAGGATGTATTGCCAGTTTTTCAACCGAAGAGATTATCTCTTTAACAAATCGGTCGCCAATCTCTGGAGCCTCTTGCTCCTGATAGTATTCACGAATAGCCTCCAGGTCTTGAACTGCTGATTCGGCCAGTGTTATGATAACGCGATTGGACATATTTATTTCAGGTTCAAACGTGCTTTTGCTGCTTCAAGGCTAATCTCAAGGTTGTTGTCCAGATCATTAAGCCCTTCCACTATGGCCCGCATAAAAGCTTTCTCTTCTTCGGCTTGCTCAAAGTCGTCAAGAGATTGCACGACAGCAACACCTCGGCCACGGCTGGTCAACAAAACAGGTCGATGAGATTCATTGGTACGTTTGACAACTTTCCCTGGGTTTACCTTCATGTCGGTCAAGGGAACAATGTCTTCAGAAAATTTCACATTCATAGGTACACCTCCTTATGACCAATTAATACCACCCATCAAAAGACCTGTCAATAACACCTGTTAATAGGTCTTTTTGCTCAGGTTGGTTGATTGGCGATACTTGAGAAGTTAACAATGGTGGGGGATGGTGGGGGACATTCTATTGATTTCTTATAGGTCCTGACTTATGAGAGACTTAACGCGTTGCCAACCACGCGCGCAACCGTTCGATCCCCTCATCGAAAGACACGACCGCCTGATAGCCGAAATCCCGTCGGGCGGCACTGAGATCGAACCAGTGTGCGGTCGAAAGTTCTCTGGCTACGAAGCGGGTCATAGGCGGCTCGCCTTTCAGCTTGAACAGCGTATAACCTTTCTCCAGAACC
>JBPPMD010000164.1:0-3691 GCA_051305875.1 Desulfuromonadales bacterium
TGAAGATCAGCAGCAGAATGGCGGTCACCGCCCCCAATCCAGAGATGAAGAACAAGGGACTGCGATTGGCCAGCTGCGCCAAAATAAGGATGAAGCAAAGAAGAAAGACGATCAGTTTGACCGCCTGCACCAGGCCGCGAATGGGCAATTGCTGACGCTCCGGGTCGGCGCGGTAGATGTCCATGCCGGCATTAAGCAGCGCATCGAAGACCAGGAAGCCGGCCAGGATGAAATAGATGTTGTTGAAGCGTGTCAACAACCCGAACAGCTCGTGGTCCGTCGCCAGTACCAACGGCAGACCGAAGGCGAAGATCACTGCCGGCAACAGATGCGTGGCGCGAACGAGCACCTTGTGTGCGATCAGCTGATCGTCCCATTGCACGAGGCTCTTCCGTACCATCTTGTTGATCAATGGCAGGACGATGACGCGTGCGGCGTAGTAGGAGATCAGGGCGACAGCGAGCAGGATGCCGAAAGGCAGCATCTGAGAAAAAGCATCAGACATGATGGGTAACTCCTTTGTTCTTGGTTCAGGGCATCCTAACATCAAAAAGGTTAGAGACCAAGGAGCCTCTTCCAAAATGAAATGAGTCTGAACAGGCAGCGTCGCAGCGGGACAGACTGGTAACCAGACCTTTCTCCAGCGCCACCACCAGTGCTGTTATTATTATGAGGCTTCCTCTTTGACTCCACGCCATCTTGTGGAATAATGACCGGCACTTTCAATTAAAGGAGTCTTCCCCTCATGTCCGAGCAGCCCCAGCGGCTTTTCCTGATCGATGCTTCGAGCTATATCTATCGCGCCTATTATGCCATTCGCCACCTCAGCAATTCACAGGGGATGGCGACCAACGCCATTTATGGATTCACCAATATGCTCCTCAAGGTGATACGGGAGCATCAGCCGGAGAGGGTGGCGGTTGTCTTCGACAGCAAGGGTCCGACTTTCCGCAAGGATCTCTATCCTGAATACAAGGCAAACCGGTCTGCCATGCCGGAGGATTTGGCACCTCAAATCCCCTATATCAAGCGACTGGTGCACGCTTTTAATCTGCCTGGCATAGAAATGGCCGGTTACGAGGCAGATGACATTATCGCCACACTGGCCAAAAAATTTGCCGCTAAAGGGATGCAGGTGACTGTGGTAACCGGCGACAAGGACCTGATGCAGATCGTCAGTGATCGGGTCCGTCTGCTTGACACCATGAAGGACAAGGTCTCCGGTCCGGCAGAAGTCGCCGAGCGTTTCGGCGGCGCCGACAAGGTCGTCGACGTTCAGGCACTGGCGGGGGACAGCTCTGATAATGTCCCCGGTGTTCCGGGGATCGGTGAGAAGACAGCAAAAGCCTTGATAGATGAGTACGGCGATATCGAAACCCTGCTGGCCAATCTCGACCAACTCAAGGGCAAGCGCCGTGAAAACCTGCAAGCTTTCGCCGAGCAGGCGCGTCTGTCGAAGCGCCTGGTCACCCTGATCGATGATCTCGATCTGGACGTCGATGACAACGCCTTTGCGCTGGCCGAACCGGACCGTCAAGCTCTGACCGTACTCTTTAAGGAATGTGAGTTTCACAAACTACTGCAGGAATTTTCCGCGGCTGAACGAGCCAGTGCCGGTGGCGATGGCTACCATGCCGTGTTGAGCGAAGCCGGGTTGACGGAAATGCTGGCTGCGCTGGCAAAAACTGAACGCTTTGCCTTTGATACCGAGACGACCGGACTCAACCCCATGCGTGCCGACCTGGTCGGGCTGTCTTTTGCCGTGACTCCGGGACAAGCGTGGTATGTGCCGGTAGGACACCGTTATCTCGGCGCACCGGAGCAGTTGCCTCTCGATAGCGTCCTTTCTGCAATCAAGTCGCTGTTGACTTCGGCCGGCCACTTGAAGATCGGTCAGAACCTCAAGTACGACATGCTGGTGCTGGCACGGGCTGGAATTGAGGTTGCCGAGCCGCTCTACGACACCATGCTGGCCGCATATCTTGCCAATTCGGCGGCCAAGTCCCACGGCATGGACAGCCTGGCCGCTGAACTGCTCGATTACCGCACGATCAGTTACAGCGAGGTTGCCGGCAGCGGCAAGAAGCAGATCTGTTTTGATGAGGTCGAGGTTGAGAAAGCGACGGTCTATGCCGCAGAAGATGCAGATATCACCTTGCGGCTTTATGAAAAACTCCAGCCGATGGTTGTTGAACAGGAGCAGGAGAGTCTTTTTAATGACGTTGAGATGCCCCTGCTGCCGGTTCTGGTGAATATGGAGAAGACCGGCATTCGCATCGATCCTGAATTTCTCAGCGGACTTTCGGCCGAGCTGGAGAAGAAGCTTGGCGTGCTCGAGAAGCAGATCCATGAAATGGCTGGTGGTCCCTTCAATATCGGTTCTCCGAAGCAACTCGGTGAAGTTCTGTTCGAGCGGCTTGGTCTGTCGAAGGGGAAGAAGACCAAGACCGGCTGGTCGACTGATGTGGAGGTCTTGAACAAGCTGGCTGACGAACATGAGATCGCTGCGAAAATTCTTGATTACCGTTCTCTGGCCAAGTTGAAAGGGACCTACACCGATGCCCTGCCAAAGCTGATTCATCCGGCGACCGGGCGGATTCACACCAGCTTCAATCAGGCCATCACGGCCACCGGTCGGCTATCGTCCAGTGACCCCAATCTGCAGAATATCCCGATTCGCACCGAAGAGGGGCGGCGTATCCGCGAAGGTTTCATCCCGTCTGACGGCTGCCTGCTGCTTTCGGCTGACTACTCCCAGGTCGAGCTGCGCATCCTCGCCCACATGGCGGACGAACCGGCTCTTAAAGAAGCCTTTGCCCGCGGTGAAGATATCCACCGCCGCACCGCCAGCGAAGTGCTCGGCCTGTTTCCGGAGCTGGTCACCGACGAACAGCGTCGTGCCGCCAAGGCGATCAACTTCGGAGTGATTTACGGCATAAGCGCCTTCGGCCTGGCCAAACAGCTCGGCATCGGCCGCAGCGAGGCCCAGAATTTTATCGACACCTACTTCGAGCGCTACCCCGGTATCCGCACCTTTATGGACTCCCGCATCGCCGAAGCGCGTGAGAAACTGTACGTCACCACCATGCTCGGCCGGCGTTGCGCCATCCCCGAGATCAACAGCAAAAACGGTGCGGTACGTGGCTATGCCGAGCGCAATGCTATTAATTACCCGGTACAGGGCTCGGCGGCCGATATTATCAAGGTGGCCATGGTGCGCATCGCCCGTCGTCTGGATGCCGAAGAATTGGAGGCCCGCATGCTGCTGCAGGTGCACGATGAACTGGTCTTTGATGTGCCCCGGGCGGAGTTGGAGATCGTCTCGGCTTTGGTCAGGGAAGAAATGCAAGGTGCGGTGGAACTGTCCGTACCCCTGCTGGTTGAAGTCGGCAGCGGCTGCAACTGGCGCGAGGCGCATTAGGCAAGGACGGTAACGTAAGCTGGGACTGCAAAAAAGCCCCTTGACTACAGAGGATCGTCATCTCTACGCCTCGGCGATCGCAGTTCTGATTCTTTTATCCTCAGGGCGCCTTTGCCGCAACCATGGGAACATTGATCGGCCATCTAAACCGCTGACCTACCCGCGGACTTCCCCGATCCAGGCAGAAATCTGCTTGACCGCGTCAGATTTGTCAAAGACATGCTTTACCAGCAGCTCCGCTTTCTCGATATCTTCGTCCGTCCAGTTCCC
>JBPPMD010000299.1:0-12741 GCA_051305875.1 Desulfuromonadales bacterium
GCCTGGCGCATATAGTAGTGACGAACCATGCCATTGAAATCCATGGCGCTGGCGGTACCGACATAGGAGGACACGTCGGTGACCTCATTGACAGTCACCAGGTAGTCTTCAAGGGCCCGCACCGCCCGGTCGGTCTCCTCTAGCGTGCTTCCTTCCGGAAGATCGACCACCAGCTGGAATTCGTTCTTGTTGTCAAAGGGCAGCATCTTCATCGGCACCAGCCCGAGCACGGGCATCGCCATCGAGGCGAGCAGCAGAATCATCACTACGCCGACCAGCAGCCACGCCTTGCGGCGACTGGCCAGAAAAGGGTCGAGCAGTTTGCGGTAAATCTTGTAGGTACGGCTGTTTTCGAGGACGAATTCCTCATGGCCGCCCTTGCCGTATTGCCCCTTCAGGACGTGGTAACTCATCCATGGGGTGATGGTGAATGAGACCAGCAGCGACATGACCATGGCCAGCGGCAGATTGATCGCCATCGGCCGCATGTAGGGGCCCATCATGCCGGTGATGAACAGCATTGGTAAAAACGACAGGATGACAGCCATGGTGGCCAGGATCACCGGCGGCCGGACTTCGTCGACCGCGCTCAAGACGGCATCACGCGGTGGCTCCTTCTTCATCCTGAAGTGGCGATAGATGTTCTCCACGTCGACGATCGGATCATCGACCAGCAAACCCAGTGCCAGGACCAGGGCGAACAGGGTGACCCGGTTGATCGTATAGCCGAACATGTAATTCACCAGCAGGGTCAGGGCATAGATGATCGGAATGGAGACGGCAACCACCAGCGCCTCGCGCCAGCCGAGAGCGAACAGCACCAGCGCCAGAACGGTCACCACGGCGATCGTCAGGTGCATCATCAGTTCGTTGACCTTGTGGTTGGCGGTCTCGCCGTAGTTGCGGGTCACGCGCACCTGAATTTCCGGTGGAATCACAACACCCTCAAGGCTGTCTATCGTCGCGAGGACATCTTCGGCCACCACCACCGCATTGGTGCCGCGCTGTTTGGCGACGGCGATATGCACCGCATTATAGCCAGGCGCCAGCGTCTGGTCGATGCCGGCGGCCGGGCCAAAGCGCAGGCGCGTATAGCTGGAGGTCTCGGCAGAGGCATCGGCAATTGTGGCGACATCGCGCAGAAAAACCGGCCGGTCACCATGGACACCGACCACCAGGTTGGCAACCTCATCGGCAGAAGCGAAGAAGCTGCCGGCCTGGACCAGTATTTCAGCATTGTTCTGCTGAAAGCTGCCTGCAGGAATCTCTATATTGGCACCGGCCAGGGCGCGCCGGATGCTCAGCAGATCGCGATTGCGAGCCGCAGCGGCAGCAGGATCGAAATTCACCCTGAGCATTCGCGGTTGACCACCGATAATCGTCGTTACTGAGGTGTTCTTGACCGCCTGCAGGCGATCGACGACTTCCTCGGCGACCCGGCGAAGCTCGTGTCCTGATGATTGGTGCGAATAAAGCGACAGGTTGACGATCGGCACATCATCAACTTCAACCGGTTTAATCACCCAGCCGGAAACTCCGGGCGGCACAATGTCGCTGTGCGTGCTGATCTTATTGTGCAGCTTGACCAACGACTGAATGCGATCCTCACCAACGTAAAAGCGGGCAGTGACGATCGCCAGACCCGGACTGGACATGGAATAGACGTACTCAACGCCGTCGACCTGCCAGAGCAGCTTTTCCAGGCGGGTGGCGACCTGTTTTTCAACTTCGGCAGCACTTGCGCCTGGCATGTGCACGTAGACGTCGGCAAGCGGCACCACAATCTGCGGCTCCTCTTCCCGGGGAGTCAGCACCAGGGCGGCGATCCCGGCGATCAGCGAGAGGATGATCAGGATGGTCGCCAGCTTGCCTTCAAGGAAATGGGCAACGATGCGGGTCGGCAGCGAAAGTTTCTTTTCGCTCATCGGTTGCGCTCCAGACGGGCGCCATGACGGGCTCTGGCCAGGTCCGCGGCGATGATCTCTTCTCCTGCGCGCAGTCCGGAAATAATCTCGACTTGATCAGCATGCACGGTGCCGGTTTGCACCAGGCGATAATTCAGGACGTTATCCTCGACCACGTAGACACCCTTTAATTGCCCACGCGTGACAACCGCTGCCGACGGTACCATCAGGGTCGTCATGCCGGCATCCTCTGGCATGAACACCCTGGCAAAGAGCCCGCTATGCAAAGCAGCGTCTTCCGGCAAGGTCAACCACGCTGTAATGGTGCGCGAGCCTGGATCGGCGGCCGGCAGCATTTCTGTCAGACGGCCGGTCAACTCCTTTTTCAGGGGCGGAATTTCAACCTGGAAACTGTCGCCGGGCTTGTGTCCGGAAGCAAGGCTTTCAGGGAGCGCCACCCGCACCAGCCAGGGGCCGCTGCGATCGAGATGGAACAACGGCGTTCCCGGCAAAACTGTGCTGCCAGCATCGACCAGGACTTCTGCGACCGTGGCGTCATAGGGAGCCTTGACTGTCGCCTGATTCGCCATGACCCGTGCTGTATCGCGCTGTGCCCGGCTGACAGCCAGGGCAGCCCTGGCCGCAGCATGTCGTTGTAAGGCAGCATCACGGTCGGCCACGACCTTGTCGAATTCGTGGGGTGTCACCGCTTGGGCGTCACGCAGCATGAGATAACGCGTATACGTCGCCTCTGCCAGCTTTTGATAGGTTTCAGCCTCGTCCAGCTGGCGTTCCGCAGCAGTCAACATGCCTTCAGCGGTTTTCAATTCACTGGTCGCCGTTTCACCCTCCAGAACCAGCATGGAGGTTCCTGACTGCACAACCTGCCCTTCACTCACCAGAATGCGTGCCACCTGCCCGGAAAGTCTTGCTGTCAACAGGCCCCGATCAGAGCTCTCGACGGTGGCGGGCAGAACATAGCGCGCCTGAACCGCAGACGGTTCAACCACTGTGGTCGTCAATCCACTCACAGCAACCGGTTCCACAGAAGTCCGACCTGGTTCGATGCGCTCTCCGCAAGCGGTTATGGTCAACAACATGATTAAAAGCACAAAAAATCTGGTCATGGGTGAATCTCGCTTTCCGGCAGCAGGGCCTGCAACAAGGTTCCCTGCGCATAATAGACATTAGCTCGCGTGCTCAGCAGGTTGATTTCAGCTGCTGCCAGTTCGTTGCGTACACGGGCCAGTTCGGTCTGCACGGCGAGCAGGTCCGATAGAGACGCCAACCCGGCGGCATATCGAGGAGAGGTGAGATCACGTCCAGCTTCGGCCGCTGCCAGAGAACTTCTGGCCAACTCCAACTGTGCAACCGCTTCGGCGGACTGCTGTAGAGCCTCGGCGACTGCAAAGCGCGCCTGACGATTTTCTTCACTCTGATGAAACTCAAGGGCGCGTTGCCGGGCACGGGCACCGGCCAGGGCACTTGACCGTTCGCCGGCATCAAAGAGCAGCCATTCCAGCCCTGCACTCACGCTCCAGGCCTCGTTATTATCGCTAAAGGACAGGTCCCTCTCGTGTCTGACGTACGCTGCCTGCAAACCAACGCGTGGCAAGTAAGCGGCCTTTACTTGACGGGCGGCGAGTTCAGCGCCGTCTACAGCCTTGGTCAGGGCAGTAAGATCGCCACGCTGCAGGGAGGCTCCTGCATCAGGCAAAGGAAGCCCGTCGACAAGGGCCGGCTCGGCAATATCGACCTCGCCATCGGCTCTACCAATCGCCAGGGCCAGTCGCCGCTGTGCACTGAGATGCGCATTCCTGGCGATCAGCAGCTGTCTGCGGGCATCGTTGCGCAAGACTTCGCTGCGCAGGGTGTCGGCACGCAAGCCAGTTCCCGTTTTTTCACGCTCGCGTGCCATGGCAACCAGTTCTTCGGTTTCTTCAAGAGACTGCTCAGCCCACCCCAGGCGGGCGTGCCCCTGCTGTACGGCGAGATACGCCTGCAGGGTGGCCAGAACGGCATCTTCCTGACGCCGTTCGTCCAGGGCACCGGCTGCATCCCATTTGAGTTTTGCACGCTCCCGGTCAAACTTCAGGTCGGGATCGAAGAGTGGCTGGCTGAGGGTCAGGCGGGTTTCAAAGTCACTGCGTGCCGGTGGATCGTTGTAATCATCGGCATCCTGAGTCAGCTTTAAACGCTTCTGATTCAGGCTGATAAACAGACTGCCGCCTGGCTCGTCGGTGCGCACAAACCGCTCACTGAGGGTCAGGCGAGGCAGATACCGGCTGCTCTGCTCTTGCAACCCGGCTGCCGCGGCAGCCACATCTGCTGCGCTGGCCTTCACCATGGGGCGCTCCAGCAGAGTCGCGGAGAGCGCCTCGTAGAGGGTCACCTGCTGGGCCGCCGACACCGGGGTTGTCGACACAAGCCACAGAAAAGCGAGGATCAATAGGGAAAGTGGTCGTTTCATATTCATACCCAATAATATATTTATATGAATGTATAAATACAAAGGTTAAATTCACAATGGACTTTATGCACATTAAAAACTTATCATACCTTAATAAAAAGGTAAGACGCATAGACACAAAGAAGTGTCTTTTAAGGACCCAAACAGCCATTCCCTCCTTGATGATTTGGTGGCTAACCTTGGTTTTAATGATAAACTGACCAACAAGACTCTTTAACCTCCAGCCCACTAAAGTGACCAATGAACTTTTCTGCAGACGATCTGAAACAACTTAAAGCCCTTCATATCGAGCCGTCACAAGCGGCGCGACAACTTGCCTGGCTGCGCACAGGCCAGGTCGATATCACACTGGAGCGACCTTGCACTCCCGGGGACGGTATCGTACAGATTTCTTCGGACTCTCACGATTCTCTGAATAAATCTTTCGCCAAAGCCGTTGCTGCCGGGAGACTGTTGCGGTTTGTCCCGGCATCGGGTGCCGCATCACGCATGTTCAGTCAACTCCATGTTGACGCAGCGACGTTGGCAGCTTGCCGCACAGCCCAAGCCGACTCTCCGGTCAGTCCGGCGGAGCGAGACTTGCGCCGCTTCTTCGACGAGTTGACCTCTTTTGCCTTTTACCCGGACCTGGAAAGTGCCGTGGCAGAAGACGGCTGCGACTTGCAGCAAGCTGTGGCCGAACGCGATTTGGAGCTGATCATCCGCTATCTGCTGGAACCGTGTGGTCTCAGTTACTCCCGGTTGCCCAAGGGTCTGCTGGCCTTTCATTGCGTCGCAGACGGTGCACGCACACCCTTTGTCGAGCACCTGGCCGAAGCCGCACTTCTCAACGGTTTGAACGGTGTTGTTGTCTTGCACTTTACCGTCTCCGCAGAGCACCTGCCTCTCTTCAAGGCACAATTTGCAGCCTGGCGCGACACCCTTGAGGACTCTTATGGATGTCATTTCGAAGTGTCCTACTCGACGCAAAACCCGTCAACCGACACACTCGCTCTGGACGCAAACGGACAGCCTCTGCGTGATGAAAAAGGCACACTGGTGTTGCGGCCCGGCGGGCATGGCGCCCTGATCGAGAATCTTAACGCCCTGTGTGGTGACATCATCATGGTGCGCAATATTGACAACGTTGTGCCCGATGCGCGCAAGCAGACCAACCTTTTCTGGAGCAGGCTGCTTACCGGTTATCTGCTTGAAGTGCAAAAAGAACAACATGTTTTGCTTAAAGCACTGCATGAACAGCCGAACGACCCACTGGTTCACGAACTGATTGTCAGTTTTCTTGCCGATCGTCTGCAGACCGAAATCTCTTTGACAGATGACAGCAAAACCCTGCTTGATCTGCTTGATCGTCCTTTGCGAATCTGCGGTATGGTGCCAATAAGCGGCGAACCCGGTGGCGGGCCCTTCTGGGTGCGCGATGCAAGGGGGAAACTGACAAAACAGATTGTTGAGGGATCACAGATAGACAAGACAAATGCCGGGCAAGCTGACATCCTTGCCCGTTCGACTCACTTCAATCCGGTTGACATGGTTTGCGGTGTCAGTGACTGGTGCGGCAAACCTTACGATTTGAGCCGTTTTATTGATGAAGATGCAGTAATCATTGCATCCAAGGTGCAGGATGGCCAGGAAATCAGAGTTCTGGAACTGCCGGGATTATGGAATGGCGGCATGGCCAGGTGGCACACCATTTTCGTCGAGATCCCGCCTGAAGCGTTCAACCCGGTGAAAACCGTTTTTGATCTGCTGCGCCCGGCTCATCAGCCGTAAGCCAGGATATTCCTGCGCGAGACTGTGTTACGAAATGATAAAAAATGGATCGATAACTCAGTTATTCAATAGGCAGCCCTACGGTCATGACCGTAGTAGTGGTGAGAGTCCTCACGTCTGCATTTGACTCGAACAGGATCAACACCAACAGTCACCCAACCGCTCGACCGCCTGAATCTCGAAACGCGATTGTTAGCGAGCATCACATCAAGTACCTGAGAGGTAAACAAGTGAAACGTCCCGTCATTCAGAATGGCCTCAATAGTATATGATCCTTCTCTTCTCAGCCCCCTTCGATCACTCATCTATGCCTCCTGTAGGTCAAAACCGCCCATGAACCTCAATTAATTGACGTTGTCCCTCGAAACGCGCGTGTCCGCAATTTAAACATGTAGACAGGCAGTTATTGCCGGAAAAAGAAAAAACCGCTGGTCAGCATATGCTGACAAAGCGGTCCGGTATTGTTTAAAGTTGTCGAGTAAATCTACTGACATTTCCACCTCCATGGAACACATCACAGCTCAGACGCCATCAATCTACGCTAGAATGGCTGTCAGGTAAAGATCTCTGTTATTTTTAATCGTATTAAAAATGCGAAAGCGTCAGGAATATTAAATTCCTGCTTATCTACAATACTCAAGTTGGTGACCGCACAAACAAAACCTTTTACCAGGCACAGAGAAAACAAAAAAACAGAGTCAAAAACTAATTCTTCTTGTCAGCGTTCAGGTGCAACCCGCAATGAACGCATTGGCGAACCGGCAGAAAGGTCGGGCCATTGGTATGGTAGGTGTTGCCACAACCGGGACACTTGACGACTGTTGCCAGACCGACAGCGACACAGAGCAGAATAATCCATATGGCAAACAATTTACCCAGAGTGCTGCCTGAAGCCTCCACTTCAAGTGCAATGATCAGGCCTGGCACATAGATCAGGATGGTCGCCCATAGTATCCAGCGGCGTTTGCGGATCTTTGTGAGCCCCAGCCGCAAGATGTCCGGGTCTATGTCTACTTCTACGGTCAAGAATGCCTCCTGGCAGCTTGTCGGTCTGCTTAAGTTGAAGCGGGAATCTGGCTGTTTGATCTTAGTGATAATGAATCTTCTTGATACCTTCAAGCTGTTTTATCACTATGGTCAGCTCATGGCCGATTCGCTTCTGCTGCTGGGTGATCATCATCTGGTAGAAGAGTTCGCCTGTGACCAGGTCTACATGGGAACTGATGTCTGAGACCTGAAGCTTGCGTGCGGAAAAAATATCCTGCAGCTCATCGAGCAGCCCCTCGCGATTGACTGCTGTCACCGCCAGGGTGAGAAAACGGTCCTTTTTAATCAACGGGTCGAGCTTCTTCAGGAAATTCAGGCTGACCAGCACCAGCAGGGTAGCGATGGTTCCGAGACTGTAGAAGCCCATGCCAAAGGCCATTCCCAGCCCGGCAACCGTCCAGAGGCTTGCGGCCGTGGTCAAGCCGCGTACCGAAGCACCTTCCTTGAGAATGACACCGGCACCGATAAAGCCGATGCCGGTTACAATCTGTGCGGCAACCCGGGAAGGATCGAGGCGTAGTGCGGAATCAACACCGAACATGGCGTACTTGAGATGAAATGTTTCCGAGATGATCACCATGACGCAGGAACCGACAGAAACCAGCAGGTTGGTCCTTAGTCCTGCCGGTCGGCCGTGACTCTCGCGTTCAATCCCGATCAGACCACCGGCCAGGGCGGCCAAAAGCAGTTTGACGGTAATGTCCAGCTCTACGCTGCCCAGCAGTGTCGTCCCGAAAAACATGATAAAACCTCAAATTGGCCAAATTAAAAACAGTACAGCCTGTTGTTGATTTACAGTATAACAAGCATACAGCCAAACCACGAGAAGGAATCAACGGACGGGATTAACCCTGACCCCTGCATTGAATGGGTTGACAACCGCAGTATTTCTGCAAAAGTCAACGCAACATGATAAATCCGCTGTGGTTGCCGGTTCAGACTCTGATACACTAGTACCCTGTAACCCATAATCTTTCGCATCTTGCTGGTTCTTTGCCGCGTCAGTTGCGTTGCGACTTCATCTGAGTAGCTACGGCTGGGCAAATGAAGTCGCGCCTTGCTGACACGCCAAATCCCTGCGCAATCTTGCGAAATCCTATAGGATACAGGGTACAAGTACCCTGTGTTTATCTTCAACCATGCTTCGGAATGAACAAAATGACCCGTACCGATCATAATAAACGACTGCTTGATGCCGTGACTACAGACTTCGCTGTGCTGCGTGGCCATCCTCTACCCTTTGGCGTCAATATCCTGGCCGGTGGTGTCAATTTTGCCGTCTTCTCCCGTCACGCCACGGCGATCAACATCGTGTTCTTTCGACCGGGAGATCTTGACCCGTTGATGGAATTTCCCCTCGACCCGAAGATCAACCGTACCGGGGATGTATGGCATGCCTGCATCCAGGGGTTGGTCCCCGGATTTGAATACGGCTACCGGGTTTCACGAGACGCAGGCAATGATGCCCCTGTGCACCGCTTTGATGATAAACAGGTGTTGCTTGACCCTTACGCCAAAGCTGTCTCCGGCCCTTCCCTGTGGCGGGAAACAACCGGCAAGGCCTCTCGAACGGGCAGCTGGCGAGGTTTGCTGGTTGAGGACACCTTTGACTGGGAGTTCGACCAGCCGCTTAACTATCACCTGGCCGATTCGGTGATCTACGAAATGCATGTGCGGGGCTTCACCCGCCACGATTCAGCGGCTGTCTCCCATCCGGGCACCTACCATGGTGTTATGGAAAAGATCCCCTATCTGCTGGAGTTGGGAGTCACCGCCGTCGAACTTTTACCGGTCACCGAATTCGACGAAGCCGACAATTACCGCAAGAACCCTCTGACCGGCGAAGCATTGCATAATTTCTGGGGTTATCACCCTTTGAGCTTCTTTGCCCCAAAGGCTGCCTACACAGTAGCAATGACCGCCGACGCCCAGGTTAATGAATTCAAGGAGATGGTCAAGGCACTGCATGCAGCAGGCATCGAGGTGATTCTCGACATGGTCTTCAACCACACCGGCGAAGGCAATGAGCTAGGACGCACCATCTCCCTGCGGGGTTTTGACAACAGCGTCTATTACATCGTTGATCCGGAGAGCGGCGCCTATGCGAACTATTCCGGTTGCGGCAACACCGTCAACTGCAATCATCCGGTGGTTCGCGACCTGATTATTGATGCCCTCTGTTACTGGGTCACCGAGATGCATGTCGATGGCTTTCGTTTTGATCTGGCCTCGATCCTCGGTCGCGGCTCTGATGGTGAAGTGCTGGCCAACCCGCCGCTACTGGAACGAATAGCCGGCAATCCGGTTCTGGCCAATACCAAACTGATCGCCGAGGCCTGGGACGCTGCCGGTCTTTATCAAGTCGGCACCTTCCCCAATTTCGGTCGCTGGGCGGAATGGAACGGCAAATTTCGCGATGACATCCGCCGTTTCGTACGCGGTGACAAGGGCATGGTGCCGGTGCTGGCTACTCGTCTGGCTGGCAGTTCCGACCTTTACCAGAATGACGGCCGCGCCCCCTATCACAGCATTAATTTCGTCACCAGTCACGATGGCTTCACACTTGCCGACCTGGTCAGCTATCAGCACAAGCACAACGAAGCCAATGGCGAATACAATGCCGATGGTGACGACCACAATTTAAGTGCCAATTATGGTGTTGAAGGGCCAACTGACGATGCGGTCATCCGCGCTCTGCGTGATCAGCAGACACGCAACTTTGCCGCCCTGCTGATTCTCGCCCACGGTGTACCAATGCTGCTGTCCGGTGACGAAATGGGACGCAGCCAGGGTGGCAACAACAACACCTGGTGCCAGGATAACGCCATCAGCTGGCTCGACTGGAGCAATCTCGAGTGCAACCATGATCTGTTCCGATTCTTCTGTAACCTGATCGCCTTCCGTAAGCAGCATTCCGTGTTGCGAGCCCGTCATTTCGAAGGGGAGGAAAGTGGGGAGCGGCAGCTGACCTGGCATGGCTCTAGGCTGAATCGAGTGGACTGGTCAAAGTCTTCCCATTCTCTTGGCATGCACCTGCAGGGCCGACCGGATGAGGCTGAAATCTACCTGATCTCTCATGCGGCTGAAGCGGCCAAGGTTTTTTCTCTGCCGCGCTCAAGCAAGCAGAAGCCCTGGCGACGCTTTATTGACACCGGCCTGGAGGCTGGGCAGGCAAGCTGTGTTCCGGGAGATGAACCTGCAGTCGCAGATCAATTGAATTATCAAGTACAGGGGCATTCAGTCGTTGTACTGGTGAAATGAAGGCAGGAGCTTTGCAACCTCGACTGTGGTCATCAACAATATGTGCCTGTATACACTTTTGCAAAGAGCGTGTACCACGCACCCGGATGTTCACCCCAACGTCAATATCTGGTCGGTCACCTCGGTAAAAGCCACATCATGGCTGATCAAAAAGAGTTGATCGTACCAATGCTCGGTGACTTCTTCCTTGCCGACATCGATGGCGCGGAAAGCGTGGGCCAGGTTTTCGCGACGGCTGGCGTCGAGGTTCGAGGTCGGTTCGTCGAAGAAGGCGATGCGGGCATTGATGGTTTGCAACATCGCCAGGCGCAGCGCGACCACGGCACTCATGATCTGGCCGCCCGAGAGTTGGTCATCGGCCCGTTCGCGCAGTTCACCGTCGACCATATCGCGCAACACAATGCGGTAATCATTTCCCCAGGCCAGTTCCTCGTCGACCTCGGCAATTATGCGATAGATACGATTAGCGCGCTGGCTGATCTCCTCACGGAAGCGCTCCGAGAGATAGCCGGAGACGTTGCGGAAGACCCGGTTGCGCAGAAATTTGACCAGCTCATCCTTCTCTTTGTAGGACTTGACCTGATTCTGCTTGGCCGCAATGTCTTTCTCGATCTGTTTGAGCTTATCGACCTCGGTGGCAAGGCGGGCAACATCAGCAGTCAACCCCTTAAACTTTTCCCCTGATGCTCCCATCGCAAGCCCCAGTGCGTCCTTCTGTTTGCGTAATGTTTCATGCTCTGCAGCGCTATACTCATTGGCCGCTTTGCCGTATGCCTCATTTTTGACAATCAACTCCTCCTGCAACTGCTTGAAGAGTTTTTCGAAATGTTCAAGATCGGCCCGACGTTGTGCCAACTCAGCGGCTTGCTTATGGTTAGCAACATATAGATCGCGCTCTTCCTGATATTTAGCCTTGTCCTTGTCCGCCCCTTCAATATCAGCTTGTAAGCGGCTGTAGGTCGCCAGAACCTTCTGTTTCTCTGTGAACTGTTGCTGTACCGAGGCCTCTTCCTTTTGCAATGCAGCAAGGCTTTCAGCTTTTACCTCGTTAGAAATACGACGTTGTGAGAGTTTCTCAACCTGATCGTCCAGGCCTTTGAGCTTGACCGCAACCTCTTTGAGTCGATCGTTCGCATGGCTGGCTGCCATCTCTTCCTTTTCGAGCTTTTCTACACCGCTGGTCTGGTGCTGACGTTCCTTATCCAGTGCTGAGAATTTAGCGGAGAAGACATCACCCGGCGGTTTCTCGGCTATATTGAGACAAGGCTCCTGAAAGTACGGGCAGATCCCCTCGGCGAGTTTCTCGCTCCCCTCTTCAAGTCCTGCACGATGCCCTTCGAGCTCGCCGAGTTGTTTGCGCGCCCGGTCAATGGCAGAGCGAATTTCCGGCAGACGCCCTGCTAACGCTTGCTGTTTTTCATCAATGGCCAGAGCTTTCCGGCTCTCGGCAAGGGTTTTCTCTTCAGCGGCAATCTCTTCCCGGGCTTTTCCGAGCGCTTTCGATTCGACCTCAAAGCGCTCACCAAGCCTGCCAACCTGGTTATTCAGGCCAGCCACCTCCTGTTCAAGCTGGCGCTGAATCTTGACCTGCTCATGTAACGCTATTAGCCGGACTTCTGCCTGCTCGAAGGCTGTCTTTCCGGAGGCTGTCTCTACAGTAACCTTGTATGCCTGGTCCGCCTCGCTAACCAGTAGCTTCTGATTACTGATCTTCTCTTTGCCGTTATCAATACGTGCCTTGAACGTGCCGATCTCAACTTCGAGGGATTTAAAGTCCTGTTCACGTTTATTGACATCGACCAGCAGGGTTTCCAACTCCTTGAGCGTCTGCTGCTGCACCTTCAGCTCAGCTTCCGTCTCTTCAAGATTCTGTCTGGCTATCTTGTGTTCATCCGTTTTCGTCGGGAGTTCTGCCACTTGATCCTGAAGAGGTTCGATCGCGCTTGCCAACGCGTCAACCTTCGCCTTGATGGCACTGGCCAAAACCTTGGTCTCATTGAAGGTCTTGCGCCAGGTATCGATGCCGAGAATCTCGTCAAACTTGTCACGGCGCCTGGCCGGTTGTTTGATCACAAAGGGCCCCAGGAATTCATTCTGGAACGGGCCGATCACCAGTTCGAACTGTTCGGCAAGCGAGCGCCCGGATTTAAGTCCTAACAGTTCCTTCAGGCGCGCCTCGGTCTCCTTGCTGTCTTTGTGTTCCTCAACCTCGAAATAACCACCGACCTCTTTGGCCAGAAGCCACTTTGAGGGTGTGCCGACGGTTCGGCTGACACGATAACGCTCATC
>JBPPMD010000032.1:0-9237 GCA_051305875.1 Desulfuromonadales bacterium
GCAACAGCATGCACCATGGAACGATGGCGGCTACGGCAGATTCTCTGGAGAAGGAGAGTTCCGGGACCTTGAGGAGGATGACCGCCGGCAGGGACACGTAGAGGGCAAACATGTTGAGCACATGCGCTGTCTGGTCCGGGAAAGCCTTGAGGCGTCGGAACAGAATGCCCAGTAATACAAAAATTCCGATCAGGATAAAATTTGTCAATGGGTCATTCCCTTGTCGGAGAAATTAATCCGCCTCCTAGATTCGCCATCATCAATATATTTTGCGCTTGGAGAAGGTAGAGCCTAGCACAGTGAAAGTGTTGTCGACAATAAAGAGTGAATGCGGATCATTGGTGAAAACGATCTCTTCGAGCCGCTTGAGCAGGATGTTGTTGATGACCACCATCAAGACAGTTTTGCTCTTACGCTTGTATGCACCGATTCCGGGCAGAAGGGTGGCGCCTATTTTCAGGGCACTCATCACTTCGTCGGCAATCTCGTCGGGCTTCTCGGAGATGATCAGCGCCAACTTACGTTGATTGAAGAGTGACAGGCAGTAATCAACGGTGAACGATGTTATCAGCACAGAAATCATCGATGCGACAACCAGATCATTGTCAAAGTTCATGAAACTGAAGCTGTAAATCAGACAGTTGAAACCGAAAAAGAACTTGCCGAAGCCGAGGTTGAATTTCTGGTTCAGAATGACGGCGGCAACATCCAGACCACCATTTGAGCCCAGGGAACGCAGGACGATCCCGGCTCCGGCGCCGATAAAGGCACCGAAGGTTACGGCCGCATAAAGTTGGTTTTCGAAAGTGATTCTAAAGTCAATCAGCATAAAAAACAGTGACAGCGAGATCATGGCGACGGTGCTGTAGGCGAGAAAGCGCTTGGTGACATAGATATAGCCGAGGATGAACATGGGGATGTTGAGCAGCAGGTAAAAAATGCCAGTGTTCAAAGCTCCGGTCATGTATTGGATCAGGGTGGCGACGCCAAACAGCCCGCCGGGGATAAACCCCTGTGGCTCGCCGAGGGCTTTGAAGCCGATTGCCTGGATAAAGGTGCCAACCAGAATCAGAAAGCAGTTCCAGGGTACTGAGTAGACGAATTTGCGATCCGGATTCGACATGTAAGACTCCTTGTTGCGGTCGACAAAATGTAATGGTTGGAGGTACACCCTGTCGGCATAATTGTCAACCACAGCCTTTTTACGGGTTATAAATCCGAAAAAATAAGACGGAACTTGTCATGAATCGTCGAAGTCTGTTAATGTTTCATGTAAGTGCATTACAGTTTACGAAAGGAGTTATGGCAATGCGTAACAGTCACTTTGTTTTCCATGTCGTGATTATGCTAACAGCACTTCTTTGTGCTACAAGCTTTGTCGCAAGTGCAGCAGCGGTTCCGCGGATCTCCATTGATGAACTTAATATGCGGCTCGGTGAATCCGACCTGGTGATCCTTGATGTTCGCAGTGGTCAGGACTGGGGTCAGTCAGATAAGCAGATTGTTGGATCTGTGCGTGTCAATCCCGGGGCTGTCAATCAGTGGGCCGGTAATTATCCTAAAGATAAGGTCATCGTTCTTTACTGTACCTGAGTGAACGAAGCGACCAGTGCCAGTGTGGCACTGACATTGATGAAGATGGGGTACTCCAAGGTGTATGCCCTCAAGGGCGGTTGGCATGAATGGGAGAGCAAGGGTTATCCCTTGGAGCCGAAATAACTCAAGGTGTGATTGATCACATTAAACAGAAGAGGGCCTCCAGGGTGAGGCCTTTTTTTGTCGGGAATGATCCTGTATATGTCTGTTCTGGAATTGTTTTTTTGTGGTAAAAAGGTAATGAATAAAGTGATTTACATCTTCCGGTTTGACATCGGAAGGGCATGGTCCATAATAACAGCTTATTAAACGCCAAGTTTGATGACCGGGGCGTACGCCCGTAAGGTGAAAACTGCGGTCGTGCCATCCGGAGTTTCCGGATAGACACAAGCTGGGGAGAATGTGATGAGTGCAAAAACCCTGTATGACAAGCTCTGGGATCGCCACGTGGTCCGCTGTGACGACGACGGCACCTGTCTGCTCTATATCGATCGGCATCTGGTTCATGAAGTGACCTCGCCCCAGGCCTTTGAAGGCCTGCGCCTTGCCGGCCGACAGCTCTGGCGGTCAGATGCCAATATTGCCGTGCCGGATCATAACGTTCCCACGACAGACCGCAGAGAAGGCATTGCTGATCCTCTGTCTCGCATTCAGGTTGAAACGCTGGATGCCAATTGCGCGGATTACGGCATCACCGAATTCGCCATGAACGATATCCGTCAGGGGATAGTCCATATTATTGGTCCCGAGCAGGGGGTGACACTCCCCGGCATGACGATTGTCTGTGGTGATTCTCACACCTCGACCCATGGTGCCCTGGGTTGCCTTGCTTTTGGAATCGGCACTTCCGAGGTGGAACATGTTTTGGCAACTCAGTGCATTATCCAGAAGAAAGCCCGCAACATGCTGGTCAGTGTGGACGGCCAGGTGGGCCATGGTATTACGGCCAAGGACATCACGCTGGCCATTATCGGCAAGATAGGAACTGCCGGTGGCACCGGCTACGTTGTCGAGTATGGCGGCAACGCGATTCGCGCCTTGTCAGTGGAAGGGCGCATGACGGTTTGCAATATGTCGATCGAGGCTGGCGCACGTGCCGGCCTGATCGCCGTTGATGCCAGGACCATCGATTATGTTGAAGGCCGCCCCTATGCGCCGCGCGGCGACCTCTGGGACAAGGCGAAAACGTTCTGGCAGACTCTACAGAGTGACCCCGATGCCCATTATGACCGGGTTGTGCATCTTGATGCCGCTTCAATTCGGCCTCAAGTGAGCTGGGGGACATCGCCAGAGATGGTGGTTGCCGTCGACGGCTGTGTCCCGGACCCTGCAGCGGAACCGGATCATGTCAAGCGTGAAGGAATGCAGGCGGCCCTCACTTACATGGGTCTCGCCGCGAATACGCCGATCACCGAGATCTATCCCGAAACGATTTTCATCGGTTCCTGCACGAATGCCCGCATTGAAGATCTGCGTGCAGCGGCAGCGATCGTCAAAGGCCATAAGCTGGCAGCCAATATTAAGCGGGCCCTGGTTGTCCCCGGCTCTGGTCTGGTTAAACAACAGGCAGAGTCTGAGGGCCTGGACAAAGTCTTCAAGCAGGCCGGATTCGAATGGCGGGAGCCCGGTTGCTCCATGTGCCTGGGCATGAATGAAGACCGTCTTTCACCACAGGAACGTTGCGCCTCGACCTCAAACCGCAATTTTGAAGGCAGGCAAGGGCAGGGTGGGCGTACTCATCTGGTCAGTCCTGCCATGGCCGCCGCCGCAGCAATCGTCGGCCACTTCGTTGATGTTCGCACTCTGGAGGTTTGACCTATGCAAGCATTTTGCAAACTGAACGGATTGGTTGCGCCTCTGGATCGCTCCAATATCGATACCGACGCCATTATCCCCAAGCAGTTTCTCAAGTCGATCAAACGCACCGGGTTCGGCCCGAACCTGTTTGACGAGTGGCGCTACCTCGACCATGGAGAGATTGGTATGGACTGCAGCAAGCGGCCCTTGAACCCCGCTTTTGTGCTGAACCAGCCACGCTACCAGGGCGCGCAAATCTTGCTGACGCGTGAAAATTTCGGCTGCGGGTCATCCCGCGAACATGCTCCCTGGGCATTGCTTGACTTCGGCTTTCGGGTTGTGATCGCGCCCAGCTTTGCCGATATCTTTGCCAACAATTGTTTCAAGAACGGCATCCTGCCGGTCGTGCTCCCGGCTGAAGATGTCGCCAGATTGTTTGCAGAGGTTGCAGCGATCCCCGGCTACCGGTTGAACGTCGATCTTGAAAAACAGCAGGTGACCACGCCGGGCGGCGAGGTCTTCACCTTTGCCGTCGACGCTTTCAGCAAAAAATGTCTGCTACAGGGCCTTGATGACATCAGCCTGACTCTGGAGCATGTCGATGAGATCAAGGCCTTCGAGGCGCGGCGCAAGCTTGAGGAGCCGTGGTTGTTTGGTTCATGCAGGCGTTGATTCAAAATCTGCATCGAAGCCAAAGGCTGAAACTTCTTCAACGCAGGCGCAAAGGTGCTAAGGGGAAAAACAAGGAGTAAACAAAGACAACCATTTGTTTTGATTAAAATTCACAAGCTTTGCGTCTTTCTTTTTTCTTGGCGTCATTGCGTTGATCTTTCGTTATAGTTAGGATTTTATTAGATTCGTTAAACATTACATTGACTGAAGAGGTTGGTATGCAAGGAACAGAACTGGTTTTACGAGCGCTTCATGCCAGAGGCGTGAAATTCATCTTCGGCTACACCGGCGGCGCGATCATGCCGGTGTTTGATGAAATGGAAAAACAAAAGTTCTTCACTTTCGTCATGCCGCGCCATGAGCAAGGGGCGACGTTCATGGCCCAGGGTTTGTCGCGCGCTTCACTTTCGACAGCAACTCCACAAATCGGGGTCTGCATGGCGACCTCAGGGCCGGGGGCGATGAACCTGGTGACCGGTGTCGCAGATGCGCACATGGACTCCGTCCCGATTATTGCGATTACCGGTCAGGTGGCAACGGGCGTGATTGCGACCGACGCCTTCCAGGAGAGCGACGTGGTCGGTGTCATGATGCCGATCTGCAAACAGACTTATATGCCGCTCTCCGCCGATGAAATCGAGAAAACCATTCACGAAGCCTTCTACGTGGCAACCACAGGGCGCTTTGGACCGGTGGTGATCGACATTCCGAAAGATGTACAGGTGCAGCAGGCCAGGGAAAATTACAACTTTGACCTCAAGAAGTTCCGTCCGAAATTGCCGGGGTTTTACTACCACCCCTCGCCGGAAAGGGATGTCCTGCACCAGGCGATCGAGCTGATCAACCGCAGTGAAAGACCAGTCATGTTCTGCGGGCACGGGGTGATCTTGAGCAATGCCGGAGCGATGTTGCAGGAGTTCGCCGAAAAGACCAACATCCCGGTGGCCTTCACCCTGCACGGCTTGTCGGCCATGCCTGTCGATCATCCCCTGAGTCTGGGCATGATGGGCATGCACGGCACCGTCGAGGCAAATCGTGCCGTGATGAATGCCGACCTGATTATCAGCTTCGGCATGCGCTTCGATGATCGGGTCACCGGTAAGTTGAAAGAATATGCCAAAGATGCTGATGTGATTCACGTGGAGATCGATCCCTCCGAACTCGACAAGAATGTTAAGACCACCGTTGCTATCAACGCTGATGTCTCCCGGACTCTGCATGTCATGCTCAACGATCCTGAACTGATTTCCAAGCCTCGCCGGCGCTGGTTGCAGGAAATTGAAGTGAACCGCCAGGTGACGATTTCCTCGGTCGCGGAGGAGCTTGCCGCCGGGGTTGGTGTCGCTGGCAAGCTTTTGATGAAAACGATCATTCACCGTTTGTCGGAGATAACCGAAGGCAAGGATATTGTCGTTCCCGATGTTGGTCAGCACCAGATGATGTCGGCTCGTTATTATAACTTCCAGACCAACAACAGCTGGTTCACCTCCGGTGGGGCGGGAACCATGGGGTGCTCCCTGCCGATGGCCATCGGCGCCAAACTGGCCCGGCCCGAAGAGCGGGTCTGGTCGATCAGCGGTGATGGTGGCTTTCAGATGAACATTCAGGAACTGGGCACCATCATGGAGCAGAAAACTGATGTCAAGATCATGATTCTGAACAATGGCTACCTGGGAATGGTGCGCCAGTGGCAGACCCTGTTCTTCGATGGCCGTTATGCCGGCACGCCGATGCAGAGCCCGGATTACGGGTTGATCGCCCAAGCCTACGGTATCCCCTACCAGAAGGTTGCGGAACTCGAGCAGGTCGATGCGGCGATACGAACAGCCATTGCCCATGACGGCGCCTACATACTCGAATTCATCTGCGATCCGAGCGAGGTCATCCTGCCGATGATCCCGGCCGGCGGAGGCTTCGGCGACATGATCGTGTCGCGGCCGCAGGCCTGAAGACAAAACCACCTACTTACGGGAAAATCAAGATGACAGTCAAAAAGATGAAAAGACGGGCCATTCTGGCCTTCGTGCAGAATAAACCGGGTACTCTTAACAAGATTTCCATGATGATTCGCCGTAAAATGTATAATGTCGACACCCTGACCGTCTGCAAGGCCAAGCCACCCGGTGTCAGCCGCATGACGATTACCCTGCGTGAAGACGACGAGGCCAAGGTCACCCAGGTGATCCGGCAGCTGGAAAAATTTACCGAAGTCATTCGTGCCAAGGAACTCGATCGCGACTGCAGCTACTGGCGAGAGGTGGCCATTGTCAAATTCGAACTGGACATCAAAAAGCTTGAGAAGCTGCAGAAAAAGTATCAGATCGAAATTCTCGACAGCAAGCCGCATGATATCCACATCATCCAGATCGCCGGTCCGACCGATCGGCTCGACAGCTTCCTCGATGACCTCGGCGCCGAACATCTGATCGAGATCGCCCGCACCGGCGTCACGGCCATGGATAAGTGAGGAAGACGATGAAGCGTCGCAGTGAGGAAATTACCGGTCGCAAGGATTCGGCTAAATGGGTTGAGCGCACGGCCGCACGCACCATGCTGCGTGCCGTACGCTTTACCGATGAAGATTTTGACAAGCCGATCATCGCTCTTGCCGTGCCGCACACCAACGGCACGCCTTGCAATGACCATATCAGGGCTCTTGGTGACATCGTCCAGGAGGCCATTGAAGACGCCGGTGGCAAGGCAATCGTGTTTGGCACCCCGGTGGTTTCGGACGGCATCTCCATGGGGACCGAGGCGATGAAATATTCGCTGGTCAGCCGCGAGGTGATTGCCGACAGTATCGAGCTGATGACCGAAGGCTACCGGGTCGATGCCGTGATCACCCTGTCCGGTTGCGACAAGACCATCCCCGCTGCCCTGATGCCGATTGCCCGTAACAACCTGATCGGGCTGACCCTCTATGGCGGCAGCATCCTGCCCGGCGAATACCATGGCAAAGCCCTCAACATTGTCAGTGCCTTCGAAGCGATAGGTGCTCACTGTGCGGGCAAGATCGATGCGCAGGAACTGCATGCGATTGAATGCCACGCCTGCCCGGGGGCCGGCTCCTGTGCCGGCATGTACACCGCCAACACCATGGCCTCCGCGATTGAAGCTCTCGGTATGAGCCTGC
Source organism: Desulfuromonadales bacterium (assembly GCA_051305875.1). Classification (GTDB taxonomy): domain Bacteria; phylum Desulfobacterota; class Desulfuromonadia; order Desulfuromonadales; family BM103; genus M0040. Next base: position 7,199 of record JBPPMD010000032.1, read on the forward strand.
CTGGTGCGGCGTCCAATCTTGCCGTCGATGCGGGCAACGCAATCTCTGCAGACAAGCGCGAGGATTGCAAGCGTGCTGCCCTGGCTGTTATGGCGTTGCTTCAATCCGGACTCAAGGCCCGCGATATCATGACTCGCAAGGCCTTTGAAAATGCCCTGACTGTTGCCTGGGCGTTGGGCGGCTCAACCAATGCAGTCCTGCATCTGCTGGCCCTGGCTCACGAAGCCGAGGTTGAATTGACCCTTGCTGATATCGAACAGGTGACTGCCCGTGTCCCGCTGCTGGGCAACTTCAAGCCGTTTGGTGATTACGTGATGAACGATCTGCATGCGATCGGCGGCTTGCCGATGGTGATGAAAACCCTGTTGGATGCAGGCTTTCTTCATGGTGATTGCCTGACGGTGACCGGAAGAACGCTGGCAGAAAATCTGACTGATGCTCCGCAACGACCAGAGAATCAGGATGTCTTCTATAGTCCGGAGCAACCTTATGCCCCGGCTCACCAGCATATCCGGGTGTTGCGCGGAAATCTTGCCGCCGAGGGGTGTGTGTTGAAGCTCAGTGGCAAGGAGATGAGTCATTTTACCGGCCCGGCCCGGGTGTTCGATCGGGAAGAAGACGCCCTCGAAGCGATTCTGGCCGGTAAAATCCATGCAGGTGATGTGCTGGTCATCCGCTATGAGGGTCCAAAAGGCGGCCCCGGCATGCGCGAGATGCTTTCGCCCTCGGCGGCATTGATGGGCGCAGGATTGGGCAAAGATGTGGCCCTGGTGACCGATGGCCGCTTCTCCGGAGGCACTCACGGTATTATGATCGGTCACGTGGCACCGGAAGCGCAGACCGGTGGCGTGCTGGCTATCGTTGAAGAGGGTGACGTCATCGAGATAGACCTGCAGCTCGGCGAATTGAACCTGAAGCTTGAGGCAGAGACAATTGCACGCCGCTTAGCCGGGTGGCACCCTCCGGAAGCCCGTTATGCCAGGGGCGTTCTGGCAAAATACGCCCGGATGGTTTCGTCTGCATCCTGCGGGGCGGTGACCAGCTGAAAACCCATATCAAAACTTCTGCAGGAGCATTGACTCCACTTTGCCTTCCGGAAAGAAGGTTCCATGAACGCAAATCCTCGATTGCATGCTCCCAGGCCAGGGATTTTGTACGTATCCATGTCAGAAGAGAGGGGCTGACCCTTTCTCTGTGGTTGCGCGCGAGCCAGTCGATACCGCTGAACATTGTCGAAGGCAACGGCAAGAACGATTTCGATCCCGATAGCGATTTCGATTTGGACAAAGAACAGCCCCAACCTAGCGTTCCAGTCGACGCTTGACAGCGCGTCTGAACGCGGGCGTTATGCACCTAATTGAAGTGGGAGTAGAGAAATATGCAACCCCGAATCAGCATGATTACGCTCGGAGTTCGCGATCTCGAGAAGTCGATCACCTTCTATGAAAAGGGCCTGGGTTTCCCTCGGATGGAATCTCCTCCCGAAGTCGCCTTTTTCACACTCAACGGCACTTGGCTTGGTCTGTTTGGCCGGGAGGCTTTGGCCGTGGATGCCAAGGTTTCAGCTGAAGGTAGTGGTTTCAATTCGTTTAGCCTTGCCCATAATGTTGAGTCGGAAGCAGAGGTCGACGCGGTCGTAAAACAGGACTTAGAAGCCGGCGCATCCCTGGTGAAGAAACCAGAAAAAGTGTTCTGGGGTGGCTACAGCGGCTATTTCGCTGATCCAGATGGTCACCTTTGGGAGGTGGCGCACAATCCTCACTTCTGGGTTGGTCCACGTGACACCGGCGCATAACAAGCAGTTGCAGGTGACGCTGCGCCTGCGACGCATCGAATCTGAACTGCTGCGTTTGCACCTAATTGGGAATAAAAGAGAGGGGTCAGTTCTTGACATTGGACAGGGGGACTCTGTCAAGTCTCTGAACAGAAGGCGGTTGGTGAAAAATAAGGAACAATAACGACTCCGTGTGGGAGTGTGCGGTTATTTGTGATTCAATTTTATTCCGGCAGCGGCGGCAGAATCGGATAGTGGCCAAAGA
>JBPPMD010000019.1:0-2739 GCA_051305875.1 Desulfuromonadales bacterium
GCCTTGCAGATCCTGGCCTTGATCAGCCTGGCCATGCTCAATCCCGACTGGCCGGTGGTCCTCTCGGTCGCCTACGTCATGGGCTCCCAGGCCCTTTCGGGGATCGCCAAGGACCTCACCAAGATGAGCTCGAAAAGCGCCATCAAGGTGCTGATCCCAGCAGAAGCAGAAAGCACGCTGTTTAAATGGGTGGCGATTCTGACCGGATCGAAGAACGCCCTGAAAGGCGTCGGCTTCTTCCTCGGCGGTGTGCTGCTGACCACTCTCGGCTTCCGTGGCTCGCTGCTCATCATGGCGGCGGGACTGGCGCTGGTCCTGGTGGCGGCGGTGTTCTCACTGCCCGGCGACCTTGGGCAGGCCAGGGTCAAGGTCAAATTCTCGCAGATCCTCTCGAAAAGCCGGGAGATCAATTTGCTCTCGGCGGCGCGACTGTTTTTGTTCGGCTCGCGCGATATCTGGTTCGTAGTCGGTCTGCCGGTCTTCCTCTCGGCAAGTCTCGGCTGGAGCCATGCCGAGGTCGGCGGTTTTCTGGCCCTCTGGGTGATCGGCTACGGTGGTGTCCAGGCCCTGGCACCCAACCTGTTGAAAAGCTTTCTGGGTAATGGAACACCCCAGGGTGGGACGGCGACGGTTGGCGCTTTCGCCCTGGCCATCGTGTCCGTCATGATCGCCATCGGCGTCAGCCTTGATCTCTCACCCTGGCTAACCATTGTCGCCGGACTGGCTCTCTTCGGCCTGATTTTCGCAGTCAATTCCTCGGTGCACAGCTACCTGATCCTCACCTATACCGAGAGCGACCAGGCGGCTCTGAATGTCGGTTTCTATTACATGGCCAACGCCATGGGGCGACTGGTCGGCACCCTGCTCTCCGGCCTGGTCTTTCAATACGGTGGGCTGGTGGCCTGTCTTTGGGTGTCGGCGGCGTTCGTCCTGATCGCCGCACTCATTTCCCGGCGGTTGCCGTGCAGTCGCAGTTTTGCACCTTAAATTAAAAGCATAGAGGACAGACATGGAACATGGGCTCACTAAAAAACTCTCGTTTCTCGATCGTTACCTTACTCTGTGGATCTTTGTCGCCATGGCGGTGGGAGTCGGCACCGGCTGGCTGATCCCGGGCGTCAAGGATTTCGTCAATATCTTCACCGTCGGCACCACCAACATCCCCATCGCCGCCGGTTTGATCCTGATGATGTATCCGCCGTTTGCCAAGGTCCGCTACGAGGAGATGCCAGACGTTTTTCGCAACAAGAAGATTCTCGGCCTCTCGCTGGTACAGAACTGGGTGATCGGTCCGATCCTCATGTTCATCCTGGCCATCGTCTTCCTGCAGGGCTACCCCGAGTACATGGTCGGCCTGATCATGATCGGTCTGGCACGCTGTATTGCCATGGTCATCGTCTGGAACGAGCTGGCCGATGGCAATTCCGAGTACGCTGCCGGCCTGGTCGCTTTCAACAGCATCTTCCAGGTGCTTTTCTTCAGCGTTTACGCCTGGTTCTTCATAAGCGTGCTGCCGCCGCTGTTCGGTCTTGAGGGTGCGGTGGTCGATGTAACCATTGGCGAGATCGCGCATAGCGTCTTCATTTATCTCGGCATCCCGTTCCTCGCCGGGGCTCTGACCCGTCTGATCGGCGTCAAGGTTATGGGGCGTGAACGTTATCACGCCGAGCTGGTGCCGAAGATCAGCCCGATCACCCTGATTGCCCTGCTCTTTACCATCGTCGTCATGTTCAGCCTGAAAGGTGAGCTGATCGTGGAGATCCCCATGGATGTCGTGCGCATCGCCATCCCGCTGTTGATCTACTTCGTGGTCATGTTCCTGGTCTCCTTCTACATGGGTAAAAAGGTCGGCGCCGACTACAGCAAGACCGCTACCCTGGCGTTTACCGCCGCCAGCAACAACTTCGAACTGGCTATCGCGGTGGCCATCGCCGTGTTTGGCATCAACTCGGGTGCGGCCTTCGCCGCAGTCATTGGTCCGCTGGTGGAAGTGCCGGTGATGATCGGTCTGGTGCATGTCGCTTTCTGGTTCCAGAAAAAATATTTTCGGCAAGGGGATGTCGAAATAGAAAACTAATTACGCAGGCGATAGCTGCGGGCGATCAGGCTTGCTGCCCAGCAGAACAGGACCATGGCCATGACCAGGGCGACGCCGAAGGAGGTTGGGAAAGGGAGGTCGCCGACTCCGAGCAGGGCATAGCGGAAGCCATCGATCAGGTAGAAGAGCGGATTGAGGTGCGAGAGTTTGGCCCACAGCGGCGGCAGAATCGAGATTGGGTAGAAGACCCCGCCCAGATAGATCAGCGGCAGGATAATGAAGTTGGTGTACATCGACAGGGAATCAAAATTATCGGCATGAATCGCCGCGATGATGCCGAACTGAGCGAAGAGAAAGCTGGCCAGGCAGGCCATGGCGATTGCAGCAAACGGATGCGCCCAGGGGAGCGTGGCAAACAGACAGGAAATCAGCCAGACCACCAGGCCGACAGCCAGGCCGCGCAACATGGCGGCCAGGGTGTAGGCCATGATGAACTGGGTGGGCGAGACCGGGGTGACCAGCAGGTCGACGATATTGCCCAGATAGCGCGACATGAAAAGCGAGGAGGCGACGTTGGAAAAGGAGTTGTTGATGACCCCCATCAGAATCAAGCCGGGAATAACGAACTGCGCATAGCTGAAGCCTTCAATGACGCTGATGCGTTCACCCAGGGTGGCGCCGAAGATAAAAAGATAAAGTGA
>JBPPMD010000120.1:0-12950 GCA_051305875.1 Desulfuromonadales bacterium
CTCGACAGATTTTTCCGCGCGCAGGAAATCCGCAATGGCCTGGGTTACAACGCGGACATTGTCCAGGGTAAAGTCTTCGGCGAGGATTCCGCGCCATCCTGAAGTGCCAAACTTGATTTGACGCATAAAGCTCTCCTGATCATGATATTTTCAATTATAGTACTTCGTGATGACATGCTGGCTAAGAACTTAAAACTAGCGCAAAGACGCAAAGGTAAACATTGTCCTAACCGTTAGAACCTGATTTTTTGATCAAAAGTACTTCGTGAATGACCGTTTTGTACTTCGCAAGAGGGTAATTTCATTGCGCCTTTGCGATAAATTAACCAGAACCTTATCATAGAAAAGCGTAACGACACGATTAAGGAAGACGTTTTTCAGGAGTTTTCCGGATCAGGCTCGTCCTTCATGATCGGCGCCGGGTAGTTTTTTATACCGGCCACATAAGGGCAATCTGCCGGAAGAAAGCCACTTTTGATATGCTTTTGTGTCAAACGAATGCAACCGGGACGCTGACTGTCACGCTCAGCATAGACGCGACAAAGACTGGTTTCAAGATCAAGAAATTCACAGGGGATGTCCGTGTAATAAATACGTCCCTCGAAATCTATTTTTTCGTAGCAACATCGACCGCACTTGCAGCAGACGGCCTCCCAGCCCCTTTGACTTGTTGTGGTGTTTTTTTTCATAAAGGCAAATTACCCAATCAGGAGAATCCGGTCAATGGTCATGAGAGTCTGGTTTTTTCGGTTGACACAGGACAGCAAAAGGGGGTAGAAATTCTCTTTCGGAAAACAGAACACGCGACAAATAAAGGAGTACCCTATGCAGTGTCAAACAGTTCTTCCCGGTACGGAATGTACTTTCTGGAGCAAAGCCGGTTGCGTTTTTGAGGGCAACAGCTGCCAGAACGTTATCGAGATGTGTGAAGGTTGCGACAATATCGTTGAAGGCACCATCGGCCCTGTCTGCATCAAGGCACCCGCGCCTCTCAAAAAATGGTCAGCCGGTCTGTGCAACTTCGCGACTCACCGCAAAGTTGAAGTCAAGATCTCTGACGTCAAGGTCAACCCGATCAAAGCTTCGAAGCGTGGCGGTCGTTAACGCCCCAACGCATCTTGTTAGCACTTTTCAGGCCGACAACCTTCTGGTTGCCGGCCTGTTTTTTTAAAAAAACCAGCCTCCAGCCTCCAGCCCTACAACTCCGCCAAACCATCCTCATCAACCAGCAGCGGCAGACTTGCCGTAAAAACCCCGTTTTCCTCCTCCGGAGCCAGTTCACTGAATTCACGCAAAGTTGGCAGCGCCGAAAGATCAGACAAGCCGAACAGTTCCAGAAACTCGCGGGTCGTCCCGTAAATCATAGGTTTACCGGGGATATCTTTTTTACCGAGGATTCTCACCAGTCGCTTCTCAAGCAGCGTTTTGAGGACACTCCCGGAATCAACACCGCGCAGATACTCGACTTCAGATCTGGTCACCGGTTGCCGGTAAGCGATGATGGCAAGACTCTCCATGGCCGGGCGGGAAAATTTGAATGGCCGGCTATGACCGAGTCTCCTTAAGTAATCGGCATACTCAGGACGGGTTCTCAGTTGATACCCTCCGGACACTTCCTGCAGGAAGAACCCGCGGGGGCGTTCAGCGTAATCGACTTCTAACGCTTCGATCGCAGACATGATCTCTGCCTGATCCGTATCCAGGGCCTCGGCGATGCGCTCGGCCTTGATCGGACCATCGGCGGCAAAGATCAGGGCTTCGACCAGCGGTGTAAGTTCAAGTATATCCAAGAGTATCCTCTATGACATCCAGATCATCGGTTTCGTCGAGCACGACCGCAGGAAAGAGCCAGATGGTGCCGTGGCTGGTATTCTGCATAAAGCGAACCATGCGCAACTTCACCAACTCCAATAGTGCCAGGAAGGTGACAATCAATTCATTGCGTTTTATGCCACCACTGAAAAGGTCAACAAATGCAATGCTCTCTTGCCCCTGCAGACTGGAGAGGATCACATTAATACGATCTTTGACAGAAAGCTGCTCCATATTGACTTCGTGAACAAGCTGCTCCGGGCTTTCCTTAAGAACGTCCCTGAGAGCTGCCAGCAGATCATAAAGGCCAACGGCAACAAAGCCCGCCTCGGCTTCTTCCAGAACTTCCGGCTGCGGGGCAACCCGGGCGAAAAGATCTCGTCCCAATCGGGGCTGGCTTTCGAGGGTTTGTGAAACTTCCTTGTATTTCTGATACTCGAGCAGGCGCCGTACCAGTTCTGCTCTCGGATCCTCTTCCTCCTCTTCCAGCTCTTCCTCTACTATTTTGGGCAGCAGCAGCTTCGATTTGATATACAGCAAGGTTGCTGCCATCAGCAGGAACTCACCGGCCAGATCAAGATTGAGGATTTTCATAGCATCCAGAATGGTCAGGTACTGATCAGTAATCGCTGCCATGGGGATATCATAAATATCCATCTCATTCTTTTTGATGAGATGAAGCAGAAGATCGAGAGGTCCTTCGAAGTTCTCCAGTTGAATGGCGTAATTTTCCATACCGGCGCTCATTGGTAGAAAAGCAAGCGCATGGTCTGCTCAACCACGTCAATATGAGGTCCTGCCATCATGGCCACCACATGATGAACAGCAGGGCCGAAGGTTGTCTTCCAGATCGACGTACCGAAGATGAGAAACACGATTAACAACATGCCGAAGGGCTCAATGCGACGCAGCAGCTGTGATTGCTGTTCCGGCAGGATGCCCATGAGGACATGGCCTCCATCGAGTGGTGGAATCGGCAACAGGTTGAAGAGACAGAGGATGACATTAATATAGAGTCCGAATGCCGCCATCAAACCAACCGGGTTAATCAAGGGCAGTATCTGACTGCCTTCCGGAAGCATTGCAGCGATATACACAATAACCCGCAGCAGCAACGCTGAAAAAAGGGCCAACATAAGATTTGCTGATGGCCCGGCCAGAGAAACCCAGATCATATCTTTTTTTGCACGGCGCAGGTTGTTCGGATTGACCGGCACCGGACGCGCCCAGCCGAATCCGAAGACCAGCAGAGCAATAGTACCGATCGGGTCGAGGTGTTTGACGGGATTCAACGTCAACCGGCCGAGCAACCTTGCAGTCGGATCGCCGAGGCGCTCAGCAATAAAGCCATGGGCAACTTCATGCATGGTCACCGCCAACAATGCCGGGACCAGCATGATTGAAATTTTAAGCAGGATATGTTCCATAAAGAAGAGCTCTGCAATCAATAATTAAAGATGGGTATCTTTAGCAGATGCGCTTGCGCAAGTCAATGACCCAGCGTTAACGGCAACATCGTAAGTATTTGATTTTAAAAACATTAAAACTACAAATTTGGTGACAATTCAGTACTGTCAATGTCATCAGGTGCAAAGAGACAAACCAACACAAAGACGCAGAGAATGCGTTGGTTTGTCCATAGCCTTTGTTTTGGTTATTAGCCCGTATTTTTTTGACTCTTACATGAACCTCACCTTACTGCAGTTCATGTATTTATGATATTTACGTTGTACCAGGTCTCTCTCCTCCTCTGCCGTGACCACACGTTCATCGAGGCGTGCGTACAGAAGGTCATCGAGAATGGTCCGGAAGATCGGGCCGGGTGCAATGTCAAGCTTTTCGAGGTCATGACCGGTAAGCATCGGGTGTACGTCACGCAGATGCGTTATATAGCGTGAAATCCATTGACGAACATGCTCTTTGCTGGTCTTGGACATCATAAAAAGCAGGGTCTCTGTTGCTAACGGCTGAAACCAGCGATACAGGCTGCTGGCTTTGGGTGAACGCATACCTTGATTGCGCCTTTCCAGTCGCTTCAATATTCCCAGAGCGATACTGCGCTGCTGGTTCAATATGTCGTGATAACGTGGCATGATCTGCAGACGGTTGCACAGGTCCTTCATTCCGGCGCGATCCAGCACGGCGGTAAAAACCAGGAAATAGCAAAGCCAGCGCTCACACGGGCGCCCGGTATAAAGCAGGTCATACCAGTCGGTGGCACGCCTTGCTTCATCAAAGGACTTTGAATAATCAACCTTGCTGATCAGTGACGGATGAAGATATCTGAGTACATCCAGATGAGCCAATCGCAAGATCCCAGGCAACGGCTGGTGTTCGTTCATAATCAATAAGAGTTCATTGAAGATCCGCTTGCCACTCACTTTTTCCAGCAAACCCAGGCGAACAGCGCTGAGCAGGAGCTGTTCAGTCTGTTTGCCGATCTGAAAGCCCAAACGCTGTTCGAAACGTACAGCTCGAAAAATCCTGGTCGGATCCTCCACAAAGCTCAGGTTGTGCAGCACACGGATTGCTTTATCGTCGATATCCCGCTGCCCCCCGTAATAGTCGAGTACTTCACCGAACACATTACGATTCAGGCTGATCGCCAAGGTGTTGATGGTAAAATCACGACGGCTGAGGTCCATCTTCACTGACGCATGTTCGACATCAGGCAAGGCTCCGGGCTCCAGGTAATACTCCATTCGCGCTGAAGCGATGTCGAGCTTGAAGCCGTCGGGATAGATGAGCACTGCCGTACCAAACTTGCGATGGCAGCGAACCCGGCAAGCATTCCTGCGGGCGAATGTCTCGGCAAAGGCGACACCATCACCTTCGACCACGACATCCATATCCAGGTTTTCCTTATTTAACAGCAGATCGCGCACAAAGCCGCCGACAACAAAGATGCCGACATCCAGTTCATCGCCGACCCTGCCAAGTTGCGTTAAAATCTCCTGAATGCGCTTCGGCAGGCGGTTGCGGATCAGCCGTTGGATTTGCCCTGCCTTGTAACTTTTTCCGCCACGACTGACCAGGCTGCGTTCTCCGGATAGCGGCGGCGTACCGTCACTGCTGGCCAGGTATCGCAACAGGTCGGTGCGGGTGACCGCGCCCGCAAGTGTGCCATTTTCAATTACCGGGATGAAACGCTGGTTGCTATCGACAATCAGTGACTTCAATGTGGCAACGTTGGTCTGCGGACTGACCTGGTGGAAATCGCTGGTCATAATCTCGCTGACCGGTTGCTCCCGCAAACCATGATAAACCGCCTTGTCGACAAGCTGGCGAGAGAGAATCCCGACCACTTCATTCTTCCTGACAACCGGGACAGCATTGATGTTGTAACGGGACAGCGTCTGGTGAGCATCGGCAACAGAATCATCAACGGCCACAGTCTTGACCGGGGTCGACATAAGATGACGCACCTGCCATTGTGGCCGGACATGCTGTTGCAGGACATTCGGCAATCGTTCAAGCACCTGCAGCAAAGTCAGGTCGCGAACCGCGCAGGATGCTGCTGAGGCATGACCGCCGCCGCCGAATTCCATCAGGATATTGCCGACATGGATCTCATTCAACCGCGATCGGGCGACGATAAAAATGCGGCGTTCCATGCGCACGATCACGAAGAGGGCATCGAGATTCTCCATGTCTTTGAGTTTATGCGCAAGCGTTGCGATATCGTTGACGAAATGATCAATGGTGGCGTGAGCAAGAGCGACGTTGATGCCACGAACGTTCAGGATAGTCTTGCTGGCGATCAAATCATTAAGCAGACGGACCTGGTCAGGGGTCAACTCTTGCACGATCAGGTCGGCAACTACATTGAGGTTGGCACCGTTAGACAGCAGATATGCGGCAGCCTGATAGTCTTTAACCGTTGTAGTTTGGAAGGTCAGGCTGCCGGTATCTTCGTAGAGGCCGAGCATCATCATGGTCGCTTCGTCCGCAGTCAGTTGTATCTGCTTCTCCATGAGGAGATGGCTGATGACGGTGACCGTCGATCCGACCGCTTCAATGTGTTCGACTGAGCCTTTCAGGCTGCCTGCTTTGCTCACATGATGATCGTAGATATGGATATCAACCCCTTTGCGTTTGGCGACAGCGGCAAAAGGACCAATGCGTGAAGACTGACGAACATCAACAAGGATCAGGCGGGTGACACTCTTCAAGTCGATATCGCGAACACGCTTGAAGCCAAAGGAGTATTGCACGCTTTTCAGGAAGAACTCACGCAGACTGCGCTCCTGGCTACCGGGAAAAACCATAACAGCTTCAGGATAAAGGCGCTTGGCGGCAATCATTGACCCGAGGCAATCGAAATCGGCATTGATGTGGGTCGTGATGACGTCCATGGAAGGTCCTGTGATGAAAGGATCGTGATGAAGAACCCGTAACGCGTGATCAGGTCAGGCACTGTACACCAAACGCAGATGTGACAATACTAACATCGGAAGCGTTATTAATCAGCAGAAGATGATCTCCTCCAGCCTCCAGCCTCCAGCCTCAAAACTTTTAAAACTTGAGACTGCCGATCAACTGATGAATATCATCGATCCCTTCTTCGATGCAGAAAGCTTCGATCCCCTCAATGATCGTCATCATCGCTGCCGGGTCAACGAAGTTGGCAGTACCGACCTGCACCGCCGTGGCACCGACGATCAGGAATTCGAGAGCGTCCATAGGCCGCATGATACCGCCAATGCCGATGACCGGGACTGAAACGGTTTGAACGACCTGGTGGACCATGCGCACAGCGATCGGTCGAATAGCCGGTCCGGAAAGGCCACCGGTGCGGTTGGCAAGGCGTGGTTTGCGGGTGTGGATATCGACCGACATGCCGGTGATCGTGTTGATGCAGGCGATGGCATCGGCGCCGGCTTCCTCGACCGCCCTGGCAACGACAGTGATATCTGTCACATTGGGCGTCAGTTTGACGATCAGCGGTTTTTGCAGGTGCTTGCGCACAAGGGCGACAACCTCACTGGCCGCACGGGGGTCGGTGCCGAAGACAATGCCGCCCTGTTTGACGTTCGGACAGGAGATATTTAATTCTGCCGCGGCAAGCTCGGGAATATCGTTGAGGCGTTTGGCGACTTCTCCGTATTCTTCGAGAGTATTGCCGAAGAAGTTGGCAATAATCGGGGTATTCACAGTGCGCAAGAAAGGCATCTTGTGCTTGATGAAGGCGTCGATACCGACATTCTGCAGGCCGATGGCATTGAGCATGCCGCTGATGGTTTCTGCGATTCTCGGCGTCGGGTTACCGGCCTTGGGCTTCAGAGAGAGCCCCTTGGTAACGATCGCACCGATCTTTTCCAGGTCGAGGAAAGGAGCGTACTCTTCACCGTAGCCGAAGGTCCCTGAAGCCGGCATCACGGGATTGCGCAGCTTGATCCCGGCGATCTCCACGGACAGGTCGGGGCGCTTGACGGATGTCTCAGTGACTGCTTTCATCAGGCGCACCCCCCGCAGTTGTTGTCGCTTTGTTGCAGAGCACTCCAGTCCAGGTATTGTGATTTGAAAACCGGCCCGACCGTGCAGGTGCAGAGGTAACTCGGGTTTTCCTCGGTATGTCCTGCACCTTTGACAACACAGCCAAGGCAGGCGCCGACACCGCAGGCCATGGACTCTTCCAGTGAAACCTGCAGCGGGGTCTTGTAAGACAAACAGATATTGTGCACCGCATTGAGCATCGGCAGGGGACCACAGGAGAAGACCTCGGCATCGGGGTATTTCTGCAGTTTACGTTCCAGCACGCGGGTCACCAGACCCTCTTCGCCAAGGCTGCCGTCATCAGTTGAGATATACGTTTCAACACCAAGACGCTCGAATTCTGTGACGGCGAAGATATCATCACGAGTTCGCCCCCCCATCAGCAGTCGTACTTTACAGCCGTTGGCAACCAACTCGCTTGCCAGCATGTACAGAGGGACCAGGCCGATGCCGCCGCCGACGAGAATCTTCTCACCCTGGCAAGAGGTACAGTCGAAGCCATTGCCCAGAGGTCCGAGGACTTCAACCCGGTCGCCTTCGTGAAGTTCCGCCATAATGGACGTGCCACGTCCGACGACTTTGTAGACGATCTCGACGAATTCTATCGGCGGCAGGCCGTCACAATCAGCAGGCAGGAAACCGGTTCGGAAGATGCCGAAAGGTCGCCGCAGCAGTGGTGGCAATGAGCGCTGCACACGGAACATGACAAACTGGCCGGGGTGGGCCTTTTCGTCAAAGCCGGGGGCCAGGACCTTCATCCGAAAATATCCGGGTGAAATTTCCTGGTTGGATATAATTTTGGTGCGGTAATTCTTCATAATCTCCTCATTCCTCACTCCTCCAGCCTCCAGCCTCCAGCCTCCAGCCTCAAGCCTCAAGCCTCAAGCCTCACAGCATCAAAAGTCATGATCAGAGCATCTTCGCCATCGGGATAGTACGCGCAGCGCATGCCGCAGGCAGAGAAGCCGAAACGTTTGTACAGAGCAATCGCCGGTGCATTGCTGGCACGGACTTCAAGCCAGACAGAGGTCAGGCCCGCGACTCTGCTGCGCGCAATGGCATGCTCAAGAAGTCGGGCGGCGACTCCGCGCCGCCGCAGGGCAGGCAATGTCGCCAGATTCTGAATCTGCAGTTCACCGGCTATCAGCCAGGAGCAGAGAAATCCGGCAAGTTGACCACAATGCCAATAGAGAACCACCGTGGCAACCGGGTTGTCCAGCTCGTCGGCAAAGTGCTGCAGGCTCCAGGGTTCTTGCTGGCTGGCACATTCAAGCTGATGCACTGCCTCAAGGTCAGCCTGCTGCATCACTGCGATACTGTCACCTTCAGGCAAGGTGGTCGTTTGATCGATTTGCATTAAAGGTCAGATTCTCTGTAGCCTTACAGTTTGCAGCCTTCAGCCTCCAGCCTCCAGCCTCCAGCCTTCAGCCTCGAGCCTCCAGCCTCCAGCCTCCAGCCCCAAGCCATCTATAATAGGCCAGCGGTGTCAAGCTGTAAAGAGGGAGAATACTGCCTGCTTCCAAGGTTTATAATTGACAACCAACAGGGGGTGATTTATTAAATAGGGCTGTTCAATTAACTTGGTTATACGACCGAATGATAAACATGAATTTATCATAAGACCCCACGAATTCAGGTAACAGCTAAGGAGAATCACTCTTGTCAGACCGTCCCAGTATGACCTATAAAGGTGCCGGCGTTGATATCGAAGCCGGCAATCGTTTTGTCGATATGATCAAGCCACTGGTCAAGTCAACAACCCGTCCGGAAGTCCTCACTGATATTGGCGGGTTCGGTGGTCTCTTCTGTCTTGGCTCCCATAAATACAAGTCACCGGTGCTGGTCTCCTCGACCGACGGGGTCGGCACCAAGCTGAAGCTGGCGTTTCAACTTGATCGCCATGATACGGTCGGCATTGACCTGGTCGCCATGTGCGTCAATGACATCATCGTCCAAGGCGCCGAACCGCTGTTTTTCCTCGATTATTTTGCCACCGGCATGCTGGCTCCGGAAAAGGCAGCAGAGGTTGTCAAAGGTATTGCCGAAGGCTGCCGTCAGGCCGGTTGCGCCCTGATCGGCGGAGAGACAGCCGAGCTCCCAGGATTCTACAGTGTCGGCGAATATGACCTGGCGGGCTTTACAGTTGGCGTGGTCGATCGTGACGCGATCATTGATGGCTCTTCCATCCAGGTTGGTGAAGTGGTCATCGGTATTGCTTCGAACGGCTTGCATTCCAACGGCTACTCTCTCGCCCGCCGCATTGTTGACGAACGCCTGGATGGTGGTCTTGATAAAATCCATCCGGATCTCAATGAATCGCTTGGTGATGCCTTGCTGCGCCCGACCAGAATCTATGTCAAAACCATACTTAACCTGTTGCGTAATTTCGAAATCCAGGGCATGGCTCACATCACCGGCGGCGGACTCCTGGAGAATGTGCCGCGCGTCCTGCCTAATCACTGCAAAGCGGTGATCCATAAGGACTCATGGCCCAAGCTGCCGCTTTTCGAGCTGCTGCGTGAGGCCGGGAATCTCGAAGAAAAAGAATTGTACCGCACCTTCAATTACGGCATCGGCATGATCCTGGTTGTGCCGAAGGATTCGGTTGATGATATCCTCACGCGACTGCAGGGCTTAAATGAACAGGCGTATGTTATTGGCGAGATTGCCGCCTGTGATGACAAGAGTGAACGGGTTGAGTTGGTATAGGGCTGGAGGCTGGAGGCTGGAGGCATGACTGCTTTAACCTTTAACCTTTAACCTTTAACCTTTAACCTTTAACCTTTAACTTTTAACCTTTAACCTAAAACCTAAAACCTCAAAGACTCACAAATATCCCCGGAGAGTTTCATGCCTGAATTGCTGCGCATCGGTGTTCTTGCCTCGGGTGGAGGCACCAACCTGCAGGCGATCATTGACCGCTGTCAGGACGGCAGCCTCGCGGCAGAAATCGTTATTGTCATCACCAATAATCCAGGCGTGGGGGCATTGGAACGGGCCGCTAAAGCCGGCATTCAAACCCTTTGCATCAACCATCGGGATTTCTCCCGGCGTGAAGAGTTCGACGAGGCATTGGTCAAAGTCTTGCTCGATGCTGAAGTCGAGCTGGTCGCCCTGGCCGGTTTCATGCGCATCATCAGCCAGACTTTTATCGATGCATTCCCCGGACGGGTGATCAATGTTCACCCTGCTCTGCTGCCGGCCTTCCCCGGCCTGCACGTACAACAACAGGCGATCGACTACGGTGCACGTTTCTCTGGATGTACCGTACACTTTGTCGATGGCGGAATTGATACCGGACCGATTATCATTCAGGCTGTCGTGCCGATCCTGCCTGATGATACCGCTGACACCCTGGCGGCACGCATCCTCGAACAGGAACACAAGGTTTATCCCCGGGCGATCCAGCTGATTGCTGAAAGCCGGGTTCGCGTTGACGGACGCCAGGTGACCATTGAACCGGCTTGTCCACCTGAGCTGACGGCACTGGTCAACCCGTCGATAAAGGGTTGAATTTTCCGATGGCCAAGCAAGGTACGCTCGCAAAACCTCATGGCACGCCAATCCTGGTCAGTGCCTGTCTGCTCGGCCTGGCGACCCGCTACGATGGCAAAGCCAAGCGCTCGCAGGCTGTCATCGATTACCTGCATCGCGAAAACCTGGTGCCGATCCCGATATGTCCAGAACAACTCGCCGGGATGACGACCCCGCGCGACAAGACTTTTTTTCATTCGGGTGACGGCCGCAACGTTCTTGCAGAGGATGGCCAGGTCATTTCGACAACCGGCCAGCCGATGAATGATGTTTTCTGCCGCGGAGCAAAGATGGCCCTCCAGGTTGCTCATCTGACTCATTGTCGCCGCGCACTGCTCAAGGAACGCAGCCCTTCTTGTGGTGTCCATCAAATTTATCGAGGCACCGAACGCGTTCAGGGCGTTGGCGTCACCACAGCGCTACTGATCAGGGAAGGCCTTGAAGTCTTGTCTGAAGAAGATCTTTAAGTTGACTCAAAGCACAGAAAATCCATGAGCAGCAAACACTACGATATCGCAATAATCGGCGGGTCTCTTGCCGCCCGCATTGCAGCAGTCCTGCTCGCCAAGCGTGGGAGTAAGGTGCTTTTTTTGCGTCATCGTGAATCCACTGCCTCGGCCTGGTTTCATTCTTCACTATTTCTCGAAAAACTTCTCGGCACACTCGGAGGCCGCTCGTGTTTTGTCGCGCAGGAACCGATTCAGGTCCTTTCGCGAAAAGCCAGGGTAACCTTGAATAATGACATTTCGCTTGATGACGAGCTTTGCCGGGAGTTCGGCCTGGATGGTCTCGCCATTTCTCACTGGCTGGAGAGACTGCGGCTTCAGGGGGTTCAGCTGGAGGAACTTTTCTGGGAGCATGGTGGCCTGCCCTGGCCATCATTCAAAATAGCGGCCCGTTTCAAGCTTCTCAGTATGCGGCGGGGAGTTAAGTGGGCGGAGCTTGAGGCACCAGTCACAAAGTCGCTTGAGTCGTTGCCGCTAACGGCAACGGCTTTTGTTACGGATCTTCTGCAAGGCCTCGCCCTTAAGAGAACCAGCGAACTTTCACGCGCCCAGGCGGCTCTTTTGTGGGCACAGGTCCTGCGACCGGAGAATCTCAAGGGAGCTGATTTCAGCGAGTTGTTAAGCAAACGTTTTGATCAGTTCCATGGATTAAAGACCGACCTTGAAGAACTTGAATGCATTGACTTCGACGGTTCGCGATGGACCGGAGGCCGGATAAAAGGCGGAGGGCAATTTACCGCTGCAGCTTTTCTGCTTGGCGACGCGCACCAGGTTGAACGTTTCAAGTCCGGCAAGATCGATGCCTTGCCGTCACCCCATGCCGTTGTTAAACAGACAACCAGCACCCTGAGCGGACAACTCTCACCGCTGTTGGCATCGCGGGTCATTTGCGGCGGGAACATGCCACTGCGCCTGGCAATTGAGGATAAACATAACCGGTTCTGCGGCCAGATCCTCAGCACCGGCGAAGCAACAGAGAAGCAACTGCGACAACAGCTTGAACCGGCACTCCCCTTCGCTGACTATGATCTTGCAACGGAAGAGGAAAACCTTTCACCGGAAACGATGTCAGCCACGGCTCATCAACGGCTGCAACTGACCAGTTTGCCCTTGCGGATCGGCAGCAATCTCTATTGCGCCGACAGCAGTATTTTACTGCCAGAGACGGGTGCTTCCGGGGCCACTCTGCTCGCCTGGACCTTGGCAGAGAATCTGGCAAGCAAGCACAAACAGGGCTCAAAGTAAGAAAAGCCCTTGCAAAGCATGATTATTCATGCTAGAAGATTCCGTTCAGAACGTATCAGGAGGAGTTAAAAAATGGCAAACGAATGTGATGTCTGTGGGAAAAAACCGATGAGTGGCTGTAATGTCAGCCATGCGCATAATAAAACCAAAAGGGTTTTTCAGCCGAACCTGCAGAAGGTACGTGCTGTCAAGAATGGTTCTGTGCGCAGTATCAAAGTCTGCACGCGCTGCATCCGATCAGGGGCGATTCAGAAAGCCTGTTGATCTGATTATTGCGAAAGCACCAAGGGGCAGCCTGTTTCAGGCTGCCCCTTTTTTATTGCATACTTATCGTAGTTGATGCTCCAGCCTCCAGCC
>JBPPMD010000154.1:0-2299 GCA_051305875.1 Desulfuromonadales bacterium
TCGGTAACCAAAAACATGACCAGGCAAACCCGTCATCACCAATTTTCGATGAGTTGAAAGGAATCGTCCGTAAAACCATTGGTCTTGCCAACCCGTTGCGTCTGGCCCTGGAGCAATTCAAGGACAGAATCAAGGTCGCTTTCATCTACGGTTCTGTTGCGAAAGGATCAGACACTGCTGGAAGCGACATCGATCTGATGTTGATTTCAGACCAGTTGACCTACCCGGATCTGCTGGTCAGCTTTTCTGAGCTGGAAAGCCAGTTGGGAAGACAGATCAACCCGACGATTTATACTGTCGAAGAGTTCAAAAGCAAAATGACTGCGGAAAACAACTTTGTTGTCAAAGTGGTCGAGCAACCCAAAATATTTCTGATCGGATCGGAAGATGACCTCCCAACAGTTTAAGAATCTGGTTGATATCGGACAGATAAAGCAGGAACCAGGGGATCAGAAAGAATTCGATGGTCTTCTCCATTCAGGGCGCACGCGGCTCAAAGACTCCCGGATGGATGCGCTGTCATTGGAGAGTCGCTTCGATCTGGCCTACAATGCTGCACATGCATTGTCACTCGCCGCACTTCGCTGGCATGGATATCGCTCGGAAAACCGCTATATCGTTTTTCAATGTCTGCAGCAGACGATAGGTGTCGGTCCTGAAGTCTGGCGTATCCTGGCTCACTGCCACAACCTGCGTAACCGGGGAGAATACGAGGGCCTTCTTGAAATCAGCGAACGCCTTGTTCTTGATCTGATTCAGGCTGCCGAAGCGGTGCTTGGTGAAGTCGAAAAACTCGGGAAAATCGCTCCCAAAAGAGACCTCGAAAAGCAATAGATGCATCTCCTGCCTGGGGTAGATTTCGGGGTCAAGCTGGTTTGAAAATATTGATAAATCTTTTTAAATCAGAGCCTTAAACAATTTATTCGATTCCGGCCTTCGTACCATTTACGAGAAAAGCCCCCGTTTCTGCCGGGGGCTTTTTCTTTTGTCCTGTATTGTCTGTACATCTTTTTTTACTGCCATTCATAGTTAGTGTCCATCCGGAAACTCCGGGGGACACGACCTCAGTTTTCGATCTGGAAACGGCCCTTTTCCGCAATCTCTGCGTCACTATACACGCTGGTCCTCAAAAATATCTCACAGGCATTTTTCCAACAATTTGGGCCTGTGTCGAAGTTTACAATCTGGGTCGTATCTGCTGAATTCGGAAGTGGGTGTGCCCTGCTTGCCCTCCACATTCGACTCATGTTATACCTGCGCCAAATCTGACTTCAACTATTAAAAGGAGACTCAATATGTCTGAAAGTACCAATCCTGTCGCCCGTATCGAAACCAGCATGGGAGACATTGTTCTTGAGCTCGATGCTGTCAACGCACCGATGACCGTAGCCAACTTTATCGATTACGCCAACGCCGGTTTCTATGAAGGGACCATCTTCCACCGGGTCATCGATGGCTTCATGATTCAGGGTGGCGGGCTTACCGCAGATATGCGTGACAAGGACAACAAAAAAGCCCCGATCAAGAATGAAGCCGACAACGGTCTGAAAAACAGCCTTGGCACAGTTGCCATGGCCCGAACCGGGGTTGTTGACAGTGCAACCAGCCAGTTTTTCATCAACGTTGGCGACAATACTTTTCTCAACCACTCAGCACCGACTTCGCAAGGCTTCGGCTACGCGGTCTTCGGCAAAGTGACCGACGGCATGGACACAGTTGACGCTATCCGTCAGGTCAAGACCGGCAACAAAGGCATGCATCAGGATGTCCCTGCGGAATCAATCAGCATCCTGAAGGTTACAATCGAAAGTTAGCAGGAACAACCCTTGCGCCATCCGGGGATACCGGGTGGCGCAAGTTATTGATTTCTCAACCGCGTGGTGTCTGCTATAATGACCCCCATGCCACACTCCGCACTGATCAGATGGCTGTCCGGTTGCTATTACGGCCTCAAGCTCTTCCCCTTCCGCAAGGAACGCCGGGAACGTTTGATTGATGGTCGGCAAAAAGGTTTTGTCGGCATCCAGATCGACGGCCTGGCTTTCCCTCACCTGCAGCAAGCCCTCGACCGGGGTTATCTCCCTCACCTGGAACGCTACCTGCGCCGCGGCCATAAGCTGATCGAGTACCGTGCCGGCCTGCCGAGCACAACACCGGCAGCCCAATCGACCTTTTTCTATGGCAGCGACCATACGATTCCGGCTTTTCGCTGGTTCGAGAAGGAAACCGGACAAGTGATCTCCTGCAATGATCTGGACCAGGTCCAGTTCTTCCGGGAAAAACTTTTTGCCGGAGAGAG
>JBPPMD010000156.1:0-4364 GCA_051305875.1 Desulfuromonadales bacterium
TACGGACGGTGACAGCCTGACCTACAGTATCGTCGGCACCGATCACGGGCTGTTTGCGATCGACCCGAACACCGGCGATATCAGCGTGACCCAGAACATCGATGACGCCCAACTCGATAATTACCAGCTGAACATCAAGGTCGACGATGCCGAGGGCGGCAGCAACACCGCCACCGTCGCCATCAGCCTGACCAACGTCAACGATCCGCCCGACGTACAGAATACTAACGTCTGGATTTCTAGCGATCCGTCTCAACAACCTGCCGAATACATGGACGGCTATCCGCTGCTTATCTCTATACCAACGGATGTCGATGGCGACAACCTGACGATTACCGCGGTAAATGCCCCTGCTGGCGTGTATTATGCCAACGGCACAGCACTCGCTATCGGCGATGTCCTCTACAATCCTGCAGAGAGCATCAATCTGCTCGATGCTCTGGTTTATAAGCCAACAAGCCGGATTGACGACACACCTTCGTCAGAACTTCAATTGAACGTCTTTGATGGGACCGTCAATGTCAACCAGACTGTGACCATAACCGAAACGCTACCTACGGAAATCCCTGGGCCAACGGGTGAACTCAGTAGCGGGAAACAACCTCTCACATCAGGACATAACGCAGAAACCTCCTTGACTCTGAACACCGACTTCGTTGCTGCCCTGGTAAACGATCCTTACGATGGCAATCTCATTGTGAGCACAAACTTCCAAAGCTGGAACATCAAGGGCGATCTTGATCCTACCGGGACTTACAATATGGTCAACCCGACGGATCAAAACGGCAATGATCTCGAAGCCCAAGTCAACGTTTACCTCTTCGTCAACGGTATTCAGTTCCAGGTGGTCACTGCAAACGATGGCGATCCGGACACATGGACGTACAATGATGCCACCGGACTCATGAAGGCAGAAATCAATTTTAGCGATGTGCATATGGTTTCTGATCCCGGCACATCTCTGGCCGATTACCTCGCCATAAATGTCCCGCAAACTGGTGACGCCTGGGCAATTCAGTATGACGACACGACTGGCGGCAATGAACAAGCACGTTATGCCTTATTCGAAACCGCTGCATTTGACCCTGGTGATCCGGGGATTACCGTTAGTGGAGACGTCGTAAATTCCGACTTGATTTATGGAAGCTTAGGATCAGACCACCTGAGCGGAAATGGCGGTGATGACACGCTGTTAGGGAGAGATGGGAATGACACCATGGACGGCGGATCCGGTGGGGACTTCCTCGTCGGTGGAGAAGGTGATGATCTCTTGTTTGGGGGAAGTGGTGCAGATCACTTCGTCTTCTCGGCCAATGCCGGCGAGGGGTATGACACCATCATAGACTTCAATCCGGTCGAAGACACCCTGAGCTTTGCGGACCTGCTCGATGGTGGAGCACCCGGCCTGGGAGACGACCTGTTTGCCACGGATTATGTTGATGTCACTGTCGTTGACGGTGACCTGGTTTTGACCATTCATGACCCGAACGCTGTCAATGTCGATACCACCGTAACCCTGGCCGGGCTTGGTGACACATATTCAGCATATGATAACGCTACCCTTTCAGATCTCATTAACGGGATTGCGGATAATCCGACTATCAACGCCGACACCTATTCTTCATAACCGAAAGAATCGATCAACGAAAAGGGGCGGCATCATTGCCGCCCCTTTTTTTACGGTAATTCCCGCCCCGCACCACGCACTTCTCTGCTAATACTGCACCTCAACCCGATAAGTCAGCACCGTCTCCCCCTTAGCCGGCACCCTGATCTTCCACAGCGCCGTATCAGCAGCCGCCTTGGTATGGGGATGGCTCTCCTGCAGCATGCGCCAGTCACCAGGCACCGGCTCGGCCACCGTCACCGTGACCTCTTCATCCTTGGCGTTCTTCAGCTTGATTTCGTAGGCGCTCTCGAAACGGTAGTTGTAGCGACTGTCACCACCCAGCTTGCGGAAGTCGGTCTGTTTGCGATCGGCGGTCACATCGAAGGCGTCACCCAGTTTGAGGCGTACTTTCTCGTTCTCCGGCGTGTGATCGATGCGGTCCTCGCCGACAAACTGCGGACGGCCCTGCTGGTCCTGTTTGTAGACCCGCACGACCCCTTTCGGCAGCGGCATGCCGAGGTTATCCTTTTTACGGTTGTCAAATTCGACAAACACGCCGACCTTGAGCTTCTGCCCCAGGTCGCCCTGTTGGCCGCGATAATAATAAGGGTTGCCCTGCAGGCGGAATTCCTTGTGCACGGCAACACCGGCAGCGTTGAGCAATGAGACCTGTTTGGTCTGGTTGTCCTTGATGGTGGTCGGCCGCTGCAGGGTGTAGAGGTGGTACTCGAACAGTGCCTCTTCGCTCATCTGCGGCGCCGCCTTGGCCATGGTCGCCTCCATCACCATATCACCGCGCAAACGCATATCGTCACGCACACGATTGACGTCGCCGGCCACCAGCTGCAGCAGGGCATTGCGGTAGGTCGTACCGCTCTGGTTGGTCAGGGTCACCCAGCCTGACAGATCGAGAGCCGTATCCTCCGGATTCAGTTTGGCGACATAATCGGCGCGCCAGCCGAGGCCACCGGTCAGGTAACTCAGCTCAATGTCCTGCTGGCCGGCTTGCGCGTTATCGAGGGACACCACCAGGGTCGGCCGGTCACGCAGGTTCGCCGGCACACCGGGGAAGACCAGGCGGCCCGGCACACCGGTTTCGATGCGGTCGTCGATCTTCAGCACCACGCCGTCATTGGCGGCCAGAACGCGGGCCGTTTCATAACGATCCTCACCGGTTTCCGGATGCGTGCGTACCAGCTGGACCTCTTTGCCGACATACTTCTCCAGCAGCTTGTGCGGCGTCAGCAGGTCAAAATCGAAGTTTTGTTCCAGGATAGTCAGCCCGCCGGGACGGGTCAGGCTGCGCAGCAGGGCGGTTTCCGGGCGGATCCGGGCACTTACCTCGCGCAGGGCGAGATCGACTGGCCCAAGCGGCAGGTTCACCTGACGCTGGTCACGCACCAGGGCCAGATCCTCGTTGTAAATGGTCACGGCTACTTCCTGCTGATCAGCCAGTGTACTGACAAGTTCACTGGCAGACACGACAGACCAAAGGGACAAAACTGAGACACAGGTTAGGGCAATTACGCACTTTGTTTTCAACATGAATGACCTCCTCGAAAATCATTGTGAGGGATTATATTAACGCAAGGGCGCAAAGTTTAAAGGAAAGAACGCAGAGAGAAGCAAAGAATTATTGTGTAAAACCCAAAGCCCGCCTTTATTGGCGCTTCATTGGGTCTTTACGTTACGCAGGCTGTTATTCAGGCAGGTTCAAGCCCGGCAAATTTGACGAGCAGCTTCTTCGGGCCGATGCGATGGAAATAAACAGTGACCTTCTGGTTATCGCCCTGCCCTTCAATGCGGCGCACGGTGCCGACCCCGAACTTGATATGTCGGACCTGCAAGCCGATACGCAGCCCCTCTTCGGCATCAGGGATAATACGTACTTCATCGTCATCGACAAATGGGTCTTCGGCAGAGAAATCGGGTTCGACCTGGTCAAACAGTGACGCCAGATTGTGGCTGGCTGGTTTGTGCAGGCCGCTCGGCGCAGGCTGATCGAGAAGTTTTGCCGGAATCTCCCTCAGGAATCGGCTGGGTGGATTGAACTGGTAGTCGCCGAAGATGCGCCGCCGCCGCGCGTGGGTCAGGTAAAGTTTCTCCATGGCACGGGTCATGCCGACATAACAGAGACGCCGCTCCTCTTCCAGCTCGTCCTTACCATTGGCAGAGCGGCTGTGCGGGAAAAGTCCTTCCTCCATGCCGGCCATGAACACTATGGGGAACTCCAGGCCCTTGGCAGCATGCAGAGTCATCAGGGTCACCCGATCGAGACTCGGATCGTAGGAATCGACATCGGTAATCAGGGCGACCTGTTCGAGATATTCCTGCAGAGTCCCTTCGCTGCCGAAATGTTCTTCCATACCGGCCAGAAGCTGTTCCAGGTTGTCCAGTCGGTTGCGTGCCTCCTCGGTGCGCTCTTCCCGCAACTGGGGGCCATAACCGGTCTCTTCAATCAGTTCCGAGGTCAATTGAGGATAGGGCGTCTCCTTGGCACGCTGCCGGAAATCGTCAATCAGGTCGGCAAACGCCTTGACCTTGGCTCCTGCGGCTCCTTTGAGGGCACCACGCTCCAACGCCCTGCGGCAAGCCGGCAAGAAACCGCCGGATTCCGTTTGAAACTGCGCAATCTTGTCGACGGTTACGGCGCCGATGCCCCGCGCCGGGACGTTGATGATGCGTCGGGCAGAAACCGAATCGGCAGGGTTACTGAAAACCCGCAGATACGCCAGGACATCCTTGACCTCCATGC
>JBPPMD010000265.1:0-14983 GCA_051305875.1 Desulfuromonadales bacterium
AAACGAGCAATTTTTCGCAAGGTCAAGGAAATCAAGGATTTGAGCGGAGGCGTAGTCCTTTACGCCGCACAATCAAATCCGCCGATTGACGCAGAGATTGCGGAAAAGGGCCGTTTCCGGACGAAAACTAATTCCATTCAGGACGGTTACAATACCCATCGCTGCCGGCAGTTTATTCAGGGGTTTATGAACGAAATGCTGAAAAACATCCTCGATCTTCCGACCCTGCAGAAAATGCTCGACAGCCTGTGGCGTGCCACTGGAATTCCCCTTGGCATCATCGACGTGCAGGGTGAAGTCCTGGTCGAAACCGGCTGGCAGGAGCTCTGCAGACAGTATCACTGCAAAAACCCTGACATCGGCCAGAGATGCCTGTTGAACTGGGTCTCAAATCAGGGCACAGATGGGTGTGAGTTCCCCGGCAGGGAAGCCGTTGAATTCATTTGTGAGAGCGGGCTGGTAAATATTGCTCTGCCCATTTTATTCTAAGATCAATATCTTTGCCTGCTCTTTATCGTGCAACTCCTCTACGAACCGCCAAATGTAGAACATTTCAGGGACCAGGCGGTCCGTTGCGGGTTCGATCCGTCGGAATACCTGAAACTTCTCGCTGAAGTTCCCGTCGTGCCAAGAGAAAAAGCTCAGGAATATCTCGCATTCCATGCGATTCAGGTCAAACTTTTGATTGAGGCCGGAGTAAAAAGGCTGCACGAAGTGACCGCAAGGAAGGACTTCGAAGAATCCGAGCGGCGTTTGCGTAGCATCATCAATTCCACGCCGCTTGGTATTCACATGTATGCGCTCGAAGATAACGGTCGCTTGATTTTCAACGGTTATAATCCGGCGGCGAATGAGATCCTCAGTGTCGACAACAGCCAGTTTCTGGGTCTGGAGATCTGCGAAGCTTTCCCGAATCTGCAAGTCACGGAGGTTCCTGAACGATATCGGCAGATCTGTGCTACTGGTGAAGCCTGGCATACCCAGCAATTCACCTATGAGGATCAAAAGGTCAGCGGTGCCTACGAAGTGCATGCTTTCCGGACCGCTCCAAAGCGGATCACGTGCATGTTCATGGAGGTCACCGAGCGTCTGCGCGCAGCTGAAGCAGTGCGGACCAGTGAGGCAACCCTTAGAAGTATTTTGAGCGCCGCACCGATGAGTATCGGCATGGTCCGCAACCGGGTTTTTGGCTGGGTCAACCGCTGGATGACAGAGGAGTTGGGTTATGCTGAAGAGGTGCTGATCGGTCAGAACGCCGTGATGCTCTATGAAAGCCAGGCAGAATTCGAAAGGGTCGGTTCTGAAAAATATACCGAAGTCACCCAAGGTCGGATGGGCGAGGTGCAGACCCGCTGGGTCTGCAAAAACGGCAAGGTGATTGATGTGCTGCTGCGGTCGATGCCGATCGATGCCGGCGCTCTCGATGCCGGTGTTATTTTCACCGCACTGAATATCTCGGAAATCATTCGTTCCAATGAGGAGTTGCACGATAAGGAAGAGCAGGTCAGGTTGCTGCTGCAATCTTCCGGTGAAGCTATGTTTGGCGTGGATCGCGACGGCAACTGCACATTTGTCAACCCCATGTGCTTGAAATTGCTTGGATATAGCGACAAAAGTGAAATCCTCGGCAAAAACACGCATCTGCTGTTTCATCATACCCGTCAGGATGGCAGCCCACACTCTGAGCAGGAATGTGAGATATCCAAGGCTTTCAGGTTGGGTGAATCGGTTCACGTCACAGGGGATGTCTTCTGGCGTTTGGATGGCACCAACTTCCCGGTTGAATACTCATCCTATCCGATTGTCAAGGAAGAAACCGTTGTCGGTTCGGTGGTTGCTTTCAACGATATTACAGAACGGCAGTCGGCAGAGAAAGCATTGCGGCAGGCTCTTACGGATGCCCGGAATTCAAGGGAGCAGGTTGATGCCATCTTGAGGTCGGCGGCCGATGCGTTGATCGTGGTCGATCCCGATAGCAAAATCATCATGGGCAACCACGCCGCTGAAAAGCTGTTCGATCAGCACTGCCATTGCAGAGATGGGGTCGCCATCGACCAGTTGCTTCCGGAAAAGGTCTTTCTCGAACGGATTCGTTCGGCGTTGACCGGCAGGGTTCATCCACGTCCTTATGACCTGACCTTCCCGGATGCCTGCGGTAAATCAGAAAAGATTCTGGAAGCGCGGATCGTGCCCATGCTCGGGGCGGACGAGCAGGTCAAAGGCGTCGTCCTCACTCTGCGTGATGTCACCCGGGAGCGGGAGGTCGATCGTCTGAAAGACGACTTCATCTCGGCCGCAGCCCATGAGCTGCGTACCCCGATGACATCGATCCAGGGCTATTCGGAGCTTATGATGGAGGATTGGGAGCGTTTCAATGCAGAACAACTTAAAGATTTCATCGCGATCATCCATGAACGGTCACTGGCACTTTCCAGGATCATCGGAGATATGCTCGATTTGAGCCGCGTGCAATCCGGACGCCTGATCATCATCAATCCCTCTCACGGTGATCTGGCTGACATGCTGAAACAGGCTCTGCTGCCTTATTGCCACAAAAGTGGCAAACACCAATTCTCTACCCTGTTTCCCGACGACTTGCCCAGGATCTCCTTCGATGCTGACAAAATCGCCCAGGTGCTCGAAAATCTCCTCAGCAATGCCGTCAAGTTCTCACCGGGGGGCGGCCCAATCACCTTGTCCTCCAGGTTGCTTGCCGACCGGATTGAAGTGATGGTCACTGATGAAGGGATTGGAATGACTCCTGCGGTGCAAGAGCGTGTATTCGACAAATTTTTTCGTGCCGACGCTTCGAACACAGGAGTCAGCGGCCTCGGTCTCGGCCTTAGCCTGGTCAAGGAGATCATTGCAGCCCACGGTGGAGAGACCTGGGTAAAGAGCACGCCAGAGGTTGGCACGACGGTTGCTTTTAGCCTGCCACGAGGCAAACATTTATGATACTGAAGCAGAAAGATACCTCAGCAATCCTGATCGTTGAAGATCAGCAAGATGTCCAGAAATTACTGGAAATCTCTCTGCAGAAATACGGACGCCCGATTCTGCACGCATACGATGCCGTTCAGGGTTGGCAGATGATCCTTGCCGAGCAGCCCGGAGTCGTCCTGCTCGATATCATGATGCCGGGGAGTATGGATGGTATGGATCTGCTGAGGATGATCCGCAAGGATCGTCAATTCAGTAAAACAGTTGTCATCGTCATGTCCGCCCTGACCCAGCGCAGTGATTTCGTAAATGCGCTGGCAGCCGGTGCCGATGATTTTCTCAGCAAACCCTTCCATCTGCGCGATCTCCACAGGCTGCTGGAACATTACAGTACGATTCAAGACTAGTACCCTGTAACCTATAGGATTTCGCAAGATTGCGCAGGGATTTGGCGGGTCAGCAAGGCGCGCCTTCAGCTGCCCAGCCGTAGCTACTCAGCTGAAGGCGCAACGCCGTTGACGCGGCAAAGAACCAGCAAGATGCGATAGTTTATGGGTTACAGGGTACTAGCTTCCGTCCGGAAACGGCCCTTTTCAGCTATCTCTGCGTCAATCACTCGCTTCGGCCCGTATAGTCCGGCAGATTCCTGGATAATTTGAGCAATATGTTATTTTTTTTGCAGAAATATGATACATCTAAAAGGTAGAAAAGTGGTTATAAATAGAGTCACTTGCAAAACAGGATGTCATCCTCGAAAGCCGATGCCGGGAATCCGGTTTTTCGGTCTGTTTGAATCTTGCTTTCGGCAGGAACCCGACGGAATGCAGACTTTTGACTTTTGCAAGTGCCTCAGGCACGTTGAATTCCATCCGGAGACTCCGGACAACCCAGGCACAGTTTTCGATGTGGAAACTCTGTAACGATCAGACAGGAAGAATTTTAATGAGACAGCTGAATAGCTTGATGATACTGCTTCTGACCGCGCTCTTGTTCTGTTTCTCCGGAGCGGCTTTCGGCAGCAGTACCTTAGAAGAGAAGGTGATTGAGCACCAGTTTGCCAATGGCATGCAACTGCTGGTGGTCGAACGGCATGACACACCGGTCGTCTCGGCTTATATCACCATAGGCGTCGGTTCCGTGCACGAGACCAGTGAAACACGCGGCGTGGCACATCTTCTCGAGCACATGTTGTTCAAAGGGACTGAAACTCTGGGCACAACAGACTACCAGAAAGAGAAGCCCATCCTTGAGGCCATCGAAAAGGTCGGCGGTAAGCTGGACGCGCTGCGATTGCAAGCCGATGCCGATCCATCACGGGTTACCGCCTTAGAGAAAGAATTGGCTGGGCTGCAGGCAGAGCACAAGCAATACGTGGTTAAGGATGTCTTCTCCAAAATTTATTCAGAGAATGGAGGCGTTGGCTACAATGCTTTTACCAGCAAAGACCTGACCACTTACCTGATTTCCCTGCCGTCGAACAAACTGGAACTGTGGGCGTTGATCGAGTCTGATCGGATGAAGAATCCGGTCTTACGCGAGTTCTATACCGAACGCGACGTGATCAGGGAGGAGCGGCGCCGTTCCTACGATACCAACCCGCCGCGGCGGCACTACGAGACCCTGGTGGCCAATGCTTTCACTGTACATCCCTATCGCAATCCGATCATCGGCTGGCATTCGGATATTGCCAATCTGAGTCCGCAAAAAACCCGTGAATTTCTGCAGGAATATTATGCGCCGGTCAACACCGTGATCGCCCTGGTCGGCGATGTCAGGGCCGCCGATGCCATCGCCCTGGTGGAGCGTTATTTCGGTGACATTGAGGAGGGAACCCCAGCACCCGTCATTATAGCAACCGAGCCGGCACAGAACGGAGAAAAACGGATTACCGAAATTTTCGACGCCGAACCGCGCCTGGCAATCACCTGGCATAAACCGACCATGCCGCATCAGGATGACTATGTCTTTGACCTGATTGATCAGATCCTCGGCAGCGGTCGTACGTCGCGACTTTACCGTTCCCTGGTGGAAGAACAGCAACTGGCCACTGCGGTCTCCGTGTACGGGGCACCGGGTTCGCGTTATCCCAATCTGTTTGTCATTGACGCCATACCGCGTCATCCGCATACGACTGAGGAACTTGAAACCGCCATTTATACCGAGCTTGAAAGGCTTAAAAATGAACTGGTCGGTGAAACCGAGCTGAGCAAGGTCAGAAATCGGCTGGTGACCGACCAACTGCGGCAGCTCAGAAGTAACTCAGGGCTCGCCAGCCTCCTGACCAGCTACCAGTCCCTTGCGGGCGACTGGCGCTATCTGGCAACATATACCCGGGAGATCGAGAAACTCTCTGCTGAAGACATTAAAGCGGTCGCCAACAAGTACTTTACTTCGTCCAATCGTACCGTCGTTGTTCTGAAGAGGGAGGCCGGGTTATGATGATTCTCTGCCGCTCCCTCCATCGGGCCCTGCTCGGCGGGATTGCCATCATGGTGATCCTGTCCGGCTGTGCAGCCTCGCTACCACAACATCCTGATCAGCTACATTATCCTGAGCTGGCTTTCCAGCTGCCTGAAGTTGAGACCCTGGTCCTTGCCAACGGAATTCATCTTTATCTCAAAGAGGACAAAGAGCTGCCTCTGGTGCAGATGACTGCAATGATCGGTTCCGGAGCCATGACCACCCCGGCCGGGAAGATCGGCTTTGCCGATTTGTTCGGCAGCACCTGGCGTACCGGCGGAGCCGGCGAGCGGACTCCTGAAGCTTTGGATGCGTACCTTGACTTTTTGGCTGCCGACCTGAGTGCCAGCATGGGGCCCTATAGCTCACAACTGGATCTTTCCTTGCGTTCGGAGGATCTGGAGCAGGGCGTAGCGGTACTTGCCGATCTGCTGCTCCATCCCGGGTTTGCAACAGAACGGCTCGAATTGGAACGACTCCAGGCCCAGGAACAGCTGCGTCGCCAGAACGATAGCCCGGGCGCCATCTCCAACCGCCTGTTGATGGCTGCACTTTATCCGAACCACTACCTCGGCTATACGCCAACCCCGGAAACACTGGCGGCAGTCACGAGGCAAGACCTGATCGACTTCCATCGCACTTATTTTGCGCCGAACAATCTCTGGATAGCAGTCTCCGGTGATTTTGATCGAGATAATCTTTTGAGAATCCTGGATGATAATCTTGGTGACTGGACTCAACGCGAAGTGCCGGAACAGCCAGTTCCGCCGATTACCCGGTCTGAGTCTGGCTTGATACAGGTTGCATCAAAAAACTTGCCACAGACGACAATTGTTATCGGTGACCTGGGTCTCACCAAGGATCATCCCGATCAGTATGCTGCCCGTGTTCTCAACTACATCCTCGGCGGCGGTGGCTTCAACTCGCGTATGATGCGCGAAATCCGCTCGAACCGGGGCCTGGCCTACTCAGCTTATTCCTACTTCCAGATCGGTCGACGCCTGCCGGGTCCTTTTGTCGCCGGGACGGAAACCAAGAACGTCTCCGTGCTTCCCTCGGTCAGTCTGATGTGGGAAATTATGGAGGATTTGCGAAACAATCCAGTGACCGATGACGAACTGCAGCTGGCGAAGGAGAGCCAGATCAACTCTTTTGTCTTTAGTTTCGAGAACACCCATTCGGTCGTCAGTCAGCAGATGACGCTGGCTTTTTTCGAGTATCCGCAGGATTACCTGTCCCGTTATCGTGATCGGATCGCTGCCGTAACTGCTGCCGATGTGCAACGTGTGGCGCGTGAATTTATCAACCCCTCCCGTCAGCAGGTCGTTCTGGTCGGCAACCCGGAAGAGTTCAGCGGGGGGCTTGCGGAGTTTGACCTGCCGGTTGTTGAAGTCGACCTGGATGAGTCCCGTTAACAGATCCGGAGGCGAGCGAGACGCGTTTGAGTAAACTACGCACATTTATTGATCGCAGTCGGCATTTTCTGGAACACGATCTCTGGGAAATGGATGCCGTTGACCGGCGTTGGTGGAGGCGTTTCCTGCTCAACCAGGGGCAGATTCTGATTCTGGTCGTCCGTGGTTTTATTGCCGATGGCTGTATGTTGCGAGCCTCGGCGCTGACCTTTACCACATTGCTGTCACTGGTGCCGCTACTCGCATTGATGTTTGCTGTGCTCAAAGGGTTTGGAGTGCAGAACGAACTGGAACCGCTGCTGTTGAAGCAACTGGCGGTCGGCGGTGGTTCGGCGGTCACCAAGATCGTGGAATATATCAACAACACCAATGTCACCCGTCTTGGCACCTACGGATTGATTTTTTTAGTCATTGCCGTACTGACCTTGCTTTCGAACATAGAAAAATCATTCAACAGTGTCTGGGGGGTCAACGAGACCCGACCCTTGCGGCGGCGGTTTACAGATTATTTCTCGGTGGTGACGATCGGACCGCTGTTCGTGGTAATGGCCATTTCCATGACCAGTACCTTGAAAAGCCAGCACCTTGTGCTGTCACTGCTGGATCATGCATACGTTGGTGAAATCCTGCTGGGGCTGTTTAAAGTGTTGCCGTTCATGGTGATGTGGCTGGTCTTTGCCGGTCTTTACCTGTTTATGCCGAACGTCAAGGTCAGTCCGCGGGCGGCTTTGATCGGCGGAATCTTTGGCGGCACACTCTGGCAGATCAGCCAGTGGGGCTATCTGAATTTTCAGGTCGGGGTGGCTCGTTATAACGCCATTTATGGAACCATGGCCGCCTTGCCAATCCTGATGGTCTGGATCTATCTTTCCTGGATGATCGTCCTGCTCGGCCTGGAGATGACCTATGCTACCCAGAACCTGAGGACCATCCGTCAGGACATTCTGGGTGAACGGGTCAACTTTGCCAGCCATGAATTCATTGCCTTGACGTTGCTGCTCTTCGTTGGACGCCGCTTCTTTCTTGGCCAGCCTGCACTGGGACAGGAGGAGCTGGCGTCTCACCTGGACGCTCCGCCCCGCCTGCTGCATACCATCGTCGATGAATTGACCCGTCTTGGTTTTATCGTGGCCGTTACGCAGGATGGTGATGATGCCGGTTATCAGCCTGCCCGGGCATTGGAACAGATCACGCTGCATGAAGTCATCAATGGGCTTGCAATGGATGGCAAAGATTACAGTCAGCTGCGCAAAACCCATGAACGTGGCGCAATAGCCGGGCTTGTACAAGCGCTGCAAGAAGCCGGAGAGCAGGCCCTGGGCGGTATGACACTGCATGATCTGGTGTTGCAGATTGAAAATGCTGAAGATCAGGAGATGGAGCCATTTGAGGATGGGGCTGCCGGATAGCTTTTCAGCGCAAAGGCATGGTCTTCGTAAACAGCGTAAGAATACTGCGTGATCCAGTCACCAAGGGCGATGAGTTCTCCATCGCCCAGTTTTTCATGAAAAGGCTGATGGAAGTGACCGGTGACGACAGCCTGATGTCCTGCTGCGAGAATGGCTTCTGCGTAGGGTTTTATAATTTCGTGGGCTGACCAGCGGTTGCGCAGCGCTCCTGAACTTTTACGGCTTTTGTCGCTGCCCCGGTTGGCAATGGCCATGATCAGGCTATTGGGTACGATGCGGAGCAATACACGTATCAGGCTGCTGCGCAGAACCTTGCGCAGGAGGCGATAGCCGGCATCATCGGGGTTGGCTAGGTCACCGTGGGCAAGGAACACTTTTTTGCCGTCGAGATCGATGCTGCCGCCATCGGGGAAAACCTGACAATTCAGCCGGTCGGTAAAGACCGGCCCCAGGTGGAAATCGTGATTACCTTCCACGTAAACCAGCTTTGTCCCTTGCTGGTGCATGCGTTCCAGGGCATCGATTAAAGGGGCGTAGTCAGCGACCACGGTTGTTTTGCCAATCCAGAATTCGAAAATATCACCGAGCAGGATCAACCGGTCCGTTTTACCGCACTGCTCTTCCAGAAAGGCAAGCAGGGTTCGGTAGTTAGGGTCTGAAGGCTTGCAAAGATGCGCATCGGCGAGGAAGAGTGCTCTCATGGGCGTCACTATAGGTCTGGGCTTTCGATATGTCAACTGTACTTAAAAGAGCACTTAAAGAGCGATAAAACATGGAAATAACAAGGGAAGAGCAGATTCCGCCAATCTTGCAGCGGATCCGCTACGGGGTGATTGAGGGCTGGCGGACGGTTTTCAAGATGATCAAGTTTGTCCTGCCGCTCTATATTGTTGTCGATCTCTGTAAAGCCTACGGTCTGCTCGACAGTCTGGGGACCTGGTGCGCTCCGTTTATGGGTTTGTTCGGCCTCCCCGGGGCTACGGCTTTTGCCTTTATTGCCGGGGCACTGATCAATCTCTATGCGGCGATAGCGGTCCTGGCACCTCTGGATCTGACACCATGGCAGGTCACCCAGTGTGGCGTCATGATGGGCATAGCCCACAACCTGGTCCTCGAAGGGGGCGTCTTGAGCAGCACCGGTGCTCGTGGTGGGGTCCTGACGCTTTGCCGCATCCTGCTTGCTGCGATTGCCGGATGGTTGATGATGGGCATGCAGGTATTGGGAGTGGCCGGATGACAGTGTTTCTTGACGCCTGCCTCGGCGCGTTGATGCTGTGTGGCAAACTGGTGATCATCGTCGTGCCGTTGATGGTGATTTTTGAGGTTCTGCGTTACGTGCAAGTGTTCCGTAGCCTCGGTTCGAGGACCGAACCGGCGATGCGCTACCTCGGCCTGGGACGATCCGCGGTCCTGCCGCTGTTTACCGGGATCTTCCTCGGCATCGCTTACGGTGCCGGTATAATCATCCGCTCAGCAGCAGCAGGGCAGATGAACCGCCGCGAACTCTTTCTCACCGGACTGTTTCTGGCAACCTGTCATGCCGTGATTGAAGACGTCCTGATTTTTGTGGTGCTGGGTGGTGATGCCGTTGTCATGCTTGGCCTGCGGCTGGCTCTGGCCATACTGCTGACCAGTCTGCTGGCAAGGTTCTGGAAACAACCGGAATGATACTCTGGCAGGTCCCGCTACTGCGAACACCCTGTTCCTGAGGAGATTTACGCTTTGACGCTAAACCCTGAAATTATAATTCCGATCCATGGCATGAGCTGTCAGAAATGCGTTGCCAAGGTGTCGACTGCCCTGCGGGCGGTTGAAGGCGTCATCGAGGTCGATGTCTCTCTGCTGGAGAAGCTGGGCAGAGTGACGGTCGCCGAACATGGTCCGAATCGTGACCAGCTTATGGGTGCCGTCATCCAGGCCGGCTTTCAGACGGTTGCTCCGGTAGCAGACGCCG
Source organism: Desulfuromonadales bacterium (assembly GCA_051305875.1). Lineage (GTDB taxonomy): Bacteria > Desulfobacterota > Desulfuromonadia > Desulfuromonadales > BM103 > M0040. The sequence goes on from JBPPMD010000265.1 coordinate 10,179, forward strand.
AGCCAGAAGCCACGCAATCTCCCGCAGTCGAGAGCCTCGGTTCGATAGCTGCGATCCACACGGATATTTTTGCTGTGCGAGGGATGACCTGCGCCAATTGTGCTCAGACCATAGAAAAGGGCGTCGCCAAACTAACGGGGGTTTCGTCTGCAAGCGTCAATTTTGCGGCAGAAAAGCTGGCAGTCGTCTATGACTCCACCCGCCTGCAAAAGGCTGACCTGATTGCCAGAATAGAGGACCTGGGCTATCGGGCTGCTTCTGAAGACGCGCAAGACAAGCAAGAGGGCCAATTGCAGCTTTATTGGCTGATCTTTGCCGCCAGCCTGTCGCTGCCGATCATGCCGTTGATGTGGTTTGCTCCTTTCGGCGCAGCAACCATCTACATCATCTGTGCGCTCTCGACCATCGTTCAGTTCAGCGCCGGCCTGACTTTCTATCGAAGTGCCTGGAAATCATTGAAGAACCGTTCGGCCAACATGGACGTGCTGGTCGCTATGGGGATTACCGCTGCCTACGGCTATTCGCTTTTGGCCCTGTTCAATGTCTTCGCTTTGACCGGAGAAGTCTTTTTCGAAACCAGCGCCATGCTGATCACCTTTATCCGTTTCGGCAAGTGGCTTGAAGCCCGGGCGAAAGGCAAGGCCAGTCAGGCTCTCAAATCATTGTTGCAGCTGCAGGCGGATCGGGCCCTGCTGCTCGTGGATGGCAGAGAGACAGAAGTCCCCACCAGTCAGATTCGTGTCGGTGATCGGGTCATCGTACGGCCTGGCGAGAGAATCCCGGTGGACGGCATTGTTATCGAGGGTGATTCGGCGGTTGATGAAGCGATGGTCACCGGTGAATCGCTGCCGGTTGAAAAGGGTCCCGGCGCCGAAGTCACCGGAGCGACGATCAATGCCAGTGGCCGCCTGGTTGTCGAAGCGACCCGGGTCGGCAATGAAACGGTCCTGGCACAGATTGTGCGCATGGTCGAAGACGCCCAGAGCGACAAGGCGCCGATCCAGCGGCTCGCCGATGCAGTTTCCAGCTGGTTCGTTCCCGCGGTCGTTGCGGTAGCAATGGTCACCTTTGCCGTCTGGTACTGGTCGGCTGCCGCCGGCTTCCTGTTTGCATTCAAGATGGCCATTGCCGTGCTGGTCATCGCCTGCCCCTGCGCCCTTGGCCTGGCTACCCCTACAGCGATTATGGTCGGCAGTTCCATCGGTCTTTCAGCCGGCATCCTCTTTAAAAAAGCATCGGTGCTGGAAAATATCTCACACCTGCAGGTTCTGCTGCTGGATAAAACCGGCACTTTGACGCGGGGAGAATTTGCCGTCACAGATCTGCTGTCTGTTGATGGTGTCAGCAAAGAGGAATTGTTGAAGGTTGCGGCCGCAGTGGAAGCGGTCAGCTCCCATCCTCTTGCCCGGGCTGTTGTGCGACATGCTGAAAAAAATGATGTCATTTACCCGACAGTCAGTGACGTTGAGGAAGTCGGCGGCCACGGTCTGGTTTGTACGATCGACGGAGCTCAGGTCCTCGCTGGCAGTCATCGCCTGATGGAGCGTGAGCAGGTCGCAGTTGAAGCTTTCGACCTGCAGGTCAACTCCTGGGCTGCCGTCGGCAAATCCGTCATTTATATCGCCCGGAATGGACAGGCGATGGGCGTTCTCGCTCTGGCTGACACCCTCAAGGAGGGCGCTGCCGAAACGGTTGCCAGGTTGCGGCAGCTCGGCCTGAAGACAGTCATGATTACCGGTGATCGGCATGCCGCCGCCCATGCTGTCGCCGGTCAGCTGGGACTCGATGAGGTCGAGGCCGAAGTGCTTCCCGGCGGCAAGCTGGACGTGGTCCGTCGGTACCAGGAGCAGGGTTTTTTTACCGGCATGGTCGGTGACGGCATCAATGATGCTCCTGCCCTGGCACAGGCAGATATCGGCATCGCCATCGGCAGCGGCAGCGATGTCGCCAAAGAGACCGGTGATCTGGTGCTGGTCAAGGGTGATATCCGCGATGTGGAGCGGGGCATCCGCCTGGGCCGCAAAACGCTTGCCAAGGTCAAGCAGAATCTGTTCTGGGCGTTCTTCTACAACGTCGTCGGTATCCCGATTGCCGCCGGGGTGCTTTATCCGGCGTTCGGTATCGTCCTCAAACCGGAATTTGCCGGGCTGGCCATGGCCTTTTCGAGTGTTTCGGTGGTGACGAATAGTTTGTTGCTGAAGAGGTATGCGAGAAGGCTTTGACCCGATTCATGCTTGTGACTTATCCTGTCGCACATCAGCGGGTTGATGTGACAAACATTCAGGGTACAGCGATGAGGAAGAACCACACTTGAGCTTGGACTACACAACTTTAAACCTGTTGCGGCAACGTCATCCTGCCTGGCGATTGCTGCGCTCGGATCATGCGCCGCTGATAGCGAGTTTTCTGCACCGGGTTTTCATCGCGCCAAATGTGCGGGAGATGGCCCAGATTGATCTTGCTGAAGCGCTGGAGGATGAGCTGTTTGCCCTGCGTGAGCAACATGGGTCGGACGTTTTTCCAAAACCTGCGACGGCATATCTGAATGACTGGGCTGACAATGATAAGGGCTGGTTGCGCAAGTTCTACCCGACCGGATCCGATGAGCCGTATTTTGACCTGACTCCGGCGTCAGAGAAGGCTATTTCCTGGCTTGAGAGCCTTACCGCACGCAGTTTTGTCGGTACCGAATCGCGACTGTTGACGCTGTTTGCATTACTCAGGCAGATGAGTGCAGGAAGCGAGACGGATCCACAGGTGCGCATCGCCGAGTTGAATAAACGTCGCGCCGAGATCAATGCCGAAATCGCCCGGATTCGCACTGGTGACATTCCCCTGCTCGACGACACGGCGCTGAAAGACCGTTTTCAGCAGTTCCTGCAATTGGCACGCGAACTCCTGACTGACTTTCGCGAGGTGGAACAAAATTTTCGGACTCTCGATCGGCGCGTACGCGAGCGTATAACGCTCTGGGACGGAGCCAAAGGAACGTTGCTCGAAGAGATCATGGGGGAGCGCGATTTGATTGCCGATTCAGATCAGGGCAAAAGTTTTCGCGCCTTCTGGGATTTTCTTATGTCGCAGATGCGCCAGGAGGAGTTGACTCTGTTGCTGGACCAGGTATTGGCTTTGCCGCCGATCGTCGCGATGCATCCGGAACCCCGTTTGCGTCGTGTCCACTACGATTGGCTTGAAGCTGGTGAAAGCACCCAGCGCACAGTTGCCCGGCTTTCTCAGCAGCTCAGGCGGTTTCTCGACGATCAAGCCTGGCTGGAGAATCGTCGGATCATGGACATCCTGCACACAATCGAAGGCCGGGTACTGGCCCTGCGTGAAACTCCCCCTTCTGGTGATTTCATTCCGCTGAACGATACCGTCGTTGCGATTGATCTGCCGATGGAACGACCGCTCTACAAGCCACCGATTAAACCGTTGATCGATGATGTGGAGTTACTGGCAGGTGATGCTGAAGTTGATGCAGCGGCTCTTTACGGGCAGGTGGTCATCGACAGGGCGGAACTGTCCAGCTTCATTCGCCAGTCGCTGCAGACCCGTGCGCAAATAAGCCTGAGTGAGCTGATTTCCAGACATCCGTTACGACAGGGGTTGGCTGAACTTGTGACTTATTTGCAGTTGGCGGGCGATTGGCCACATACGGTGGTGGATGAGGAAAGTATCGATACGATTGAATGGCAAACCCAGAGCGGGACCGTTCGACGGGCCCGTTTGCCCCGGGTCCTTTTCGTGAGGGATTGATGATGGATACTACAGACAGTCAGACAATGGCACCTCACGCTGAAGATTACGATCTATCTGCGATCGTGGTGCCGCTCCTCAAAGGGGTCGTCTATCAAGAGGATAATCCGGGTCAGTGGCACAGCTTGCTCTGTTTGCAAGCCCAAGTGCGTGATTATGTGGCTGTGCTCGGTCTGGAACTGGTACTCGATGAATCTGAAGGTTATGCGTTTCTCTGTTCACGAACTGAATCTGACCAAGAAGATTCACGTATCAAATTACCGCGTCTGGTGACGCGTCGTCAGCTCTCCTTTCCGGTCAGTCTGCTGCTGGCTCTGCTGCGCAAGAAGCTGGCCGAATCTGACGCTGGTGGCGGCGATACAAGATTGATCATCTCACGCGATGAAGTCGTTGAGCTTATACGTGTCTTTTTGCCTGCGGGGAGCAATGAGACCCGGCTGATCGATCAGGTTGACACCCACCTGAACAAGATTGCGGAACTTGGATTTGTCCGTCGTTTGCGCGGACAGGAGCGGATGTTCGAGGTCCGACGAATTCTCAAAGCCTTCGTCGATGCCCAGTGGCTGGCGGAGTTCGATCAGAGCCTGGCCAGTTATCAGAACTTGTTGACAGGCTCAGGAGAGGTAAACGATGAGTGAGACCCTGGAGCTGGAGTTCATCGGCGACGATCAATTGGCCGGCTTTCGTCTGCAACGCCTGGAAGTTTTCAATTGGGGAACATTTGACAGTCGTGTGTGGACGCTGGAACTCGATGGCAAGAACGCCTTGCTCACCGGCGACATAGGTTCGGGTAAGTCCACCATGGTCGATGCGGTGACTACCTTGCTGGTGCCAGCCCAGCGCGTCTCTTACAATAAGGCGGCCGGGGCAGATGCCCGGGAGCGCACCTTGCGCTCCTATGTACTCGGCTACTACAAGTCCGAACGCAATGATATAAGTGGCAGTTCCAAACCGGTCGCCCTGCGCGATCACAATAGTTATTCGGTGATTCTGGGTGTCTTTCACAATGCTGGATATAACAAGACGGTGACGCTGGCCCAGGTCTTCTG
>JBPPMD010000281.1:0-6550 GCA_051305875.1 Desulfuromonadales bacterium
TAGAGAGCACCTATGGTTTTAGGAACAATTTCGGAAAGAAAAAGGATCAGCAGCGTCATGATTGCAGAGAAGAGGCCGAACCAGGTGCTTCCAAATACGACGGTGGCTTTGGCCCCGGCCATGATCGCTCCGACGGTGTGAGCGATGGTGTTCAGAGTCAGAATAGCGGCAAGAGAGCGATCCACGTTGTCTTGCTTCAATCGCTTCAGCAGCGCTGCAAGCTTTGGCTTTTTCACCTTCTGATGCTCGATATAAGCAGGCGTAATGCTCAGCAACACCGCTTCTGCCACCGAGCAGAGGAACGAAAAGCACAACGCCATCATCACATAAGCAATTAACAGCACGACATCAGTATTCATATCAATGAAAAGCCTCTACTCGCTATCTCTGGGTGCGATCAATGCCCTGTGAGCATCGCGCATCGAAGGTCAGACCAAATCCGGTGGCGATCGCGGATATCAGTGTATCGTGGTTTTGCATGTGTGCCAGTTCATGGGCTATGACCCCTTCGAGCTCTTCCGCGGAGAGATGCGCAAGATCCCTTCGGTGGCCGCCGCCTGCAGCGGACCGAAATATGGGCGAATATGTCAATGGTCAAATGGCGAAAAGGCATCAACCTTTCCTTTTGTTTAATCCGCTTTTTCAGCGTTAATCAGCGTCCCATTGCCTTTGACTATGTCTTCAAGATCAAAAACCTGATGGGATGCAGATCACATTTGATGTACGCTGTAATGGCCGTTTCAACACCAACCTGACCACATGAGGGATCCTTTTGGCCGGAACCAGCTTATTAGCTCTGCTTGATGACATCGCAACGGTTCTCGACGACATCGCGGTCATGACCAAGGTGGCGGCCAAGAAGACCGCCGGCGTGCTGGGTGATGATCTGGCCCTGAATGCCGAGCAGGTCTCCGGGATCCGCGCCGAGCGCGAACTACCGGTGGTGTGGGCCGTTGCCCGGGGCTCGTTGAAAAACAAGCTGATTCTCGTGCCGGCGGCCCTGACGGTCAGCGCTTTCGCACCCTGGGCCATTACCCCGCTGCTGATGCTGGGCGGTGCCTACCTCTGCTTTGAGGGATTCGAGAAGCTGGCGCACAAGTTTTTACACAGAACGGCCGAGGTTCAGTCGCAACATATCGAGAAAATCCTGGTATTGAGCGATCCGGACATTGACCTGGTGGCCTTTGAACAGGCGAAGATCAAGGGGGCTGTGCGCACGGACTTTATCCTCTCTGCTGAAATCATCGTCATTGCATTGGGGACGGTGCAGGGAGCTGCCATGGGCAAACAGATTGTCGTGGTTGCCGGCATTGCCCTGCTCATGACCATCGGCGTCTATTCCCTGGTGGCCGGGATCGTCAAGTTGGATGATGCCGGTTTGCACCTGGTCAAAGCTGGAGGCTCTGATATCTGGAGTGTCTGCCGCCGAACCCTGGGCAAGGTTTTGCTGCGGCTGGCGCCGTTGCTGATGAAGACCCTGTCGATTGTCGGCACGGCGGCGATGTTCATGGTCGGTGGCGGTATCCTCATGCATGGTCTGCCCGGGGCGCAGCTGGTGCCGCACGCTGTGGTTGAGGCTGTCCAGGGTGTCGCCGTAATCGGCGGGCTACTGGCGGTGCTCGCGCCTGTTACCGTGAATGCGTTGGCGGGCATCATCGCCGGTGGCCTGGTGCTCTCTGCGGTCAACCTGACCAGAAGGATCGTTATCAAGGTCGAGGGAATTGTTGAATCGTTGAATCGCTGAACTGTTGAATCGCTTGAAGCGAAGGGCTTTTGAATTGCTTGAGGCTTTAAACGATTCAACAATTCAACGTGCGCAGCACCATCAACGTGCGTAGGTGACTCTTGCAAAGTTCCCGGTTTCCACTATCCTTAGACGTTGTGTTGGTTGCTTTTCGATAACGTGAGTGAAGAGTTCCTATGGACGCCCCGAAAAACCATTTTGATGTCATTGTCATCGGCAGCGGTCCGGGCGGCGAAGGCGCGTCGATCAAGCTTGCCAAGGCGGGCAAGGCGGTCGCGGTCGTTGAAAGCCACTCCATGGTAGGGGGTGGCTGCACGCACCTGGGAACGATTCCGAGCAAGACCCTGATTCATGAGATCAGTCAATATTCCGAGCAGAAGAAGAGCCGACTCTTCGGCCGGGCCTTGCAGCAGGTCAAGGTGACCTGCGGCGATCTCATGGCTGCGGTGCAGGATGTGGTGGCCCAGCAGGTCCGTGAACGCGAAGGCTTCTACGCGCGCAACGGGATCGAGGTGATCGAGGGGCATGCGCGTTTTATCGACCCGCACACCGTTGAGGTTGTCGATGAGGCGGGCAACCCGCGACAGCTCACGGCGGGTCATTTCGTGATTGCGACCGGCTCGCACCCCTACCGGCCGGATGATGTCGATTTCGCCAACCCGCGCGTGGTCGACAGCGATACGATTCTGCAGATGCGCGAACTCCCCGGTACACTGACGGTCTACGGCGCCGGCGTGATCGGCTGCGAGTATGCTTCGGCGTTCAAGGGCCTCGGCATGAAAGTCAATCTGGTCAACACCCGGGAGCGCCTGCTCGAATATCTCGACGAAGAGATCAGCAATGCGCTCAGCTACCATATGCGTGATGAACAGGGCATCCTGATCCGCCAGAATGAAGAGTATGGGAGGGTCGAGGTGCGAGACGACGCGGTTGTTCTGCATTTGAAAACCGGTAAGGTCATCAAGTCGGATATGCTGCTGTGGGCCAACGGGCGTACCGGCAATTCAGCGGGAATGGGGCTTGAGGCGCTCGGCATCACGATTGATCATCGCGGCAACCTTGGCGTAAACCAGGCCTATCAGACAGCCTTGCCGCATATCTATGCGGTCGGTGATATTGTCGGCTTTCCCAACCTGGCGAGTGCCGCTTACGACCAGGGGCGCTTTGCGGGGGCGCATATCGCCGAGGGCTTCTGTGACGAGCGTCTGGTCAGGAATATCCCGACCGGCATTTACACCACGCCGGAGATCAGTTGCCTGGGGGGTACGGAGCGCGACTTGACCGAACAACACATCCCTTATGAGGTGGGCCACTCGTTCTTCCGTAACCTGGCCCGCGGACAGATCACGGCGCACAAGGCCGGCATGCTCAAACTGCTCTTCCATCGCGAAACCCTGGAGATCCTCGGTATACACTGCTTCGGCCACAACGCAGCCGAAATCCTGCATATCGGCCAGGCGATCATGACCCAGCCGCCGCCGTGTAACAATATCAAGTACTTCATCAACACCACCTTCAACTATCCGACCATGGCCGAAGCCTACCGGGTCGCTGCGTTGAACGGCTATAATCGGCTTTGACGGTTGCTGGAGGATGGAGGATGGAGGATGGAGGCTGGAGGCTGGGGGCTGGCAATGGCTCTCACGCCTGGTACCGTACTTGACTGGAAAGGGGTTCCCTGGTTTTTTACCTTCAGCCTCAAGCCTCAAGCCTCCCGTTCACTAGATTCCCTTGCCTTTTGCTGACGATTTACCTAGTATCCTGTAACCTGATCGGCGAGCACATTTCAAATCGGCATTCTGCCAAATCCCGGGGAGACAATCTGATGTTCTGTAATCGTCCGGCCGCACTCTGCGGCAGGGATATTTTTGTCAACCTGTTGCTGCAACGGATGGCCTCGTGAGTTTGCACGCCCTCAATCCGCAGCAGCGTGAGGCGGTGCTGCATACCGAAGGACCACTGCTACTGCTGGCCGGTGCCGGTTCGGGCAAGACCAAAGTGATCACGCACCGGGTTGCCCACCTGGTCGGGGCGAAGGGCGTCGATCCGCAACAGGTACTGGCCGTCACCTTTACCAATAAGGCCGCGCGCGAAATGCAGCAACGGGTTGCCGAGCTGGTCGGCCGTAGCAAGGCGGAACGCATTCAGGTCTCGACGTTTCACTCGCTCTGCTGCCGCATCCTGCGCGCAGATATCGAACAGCTCGGCTACAAGCGCAACTTCAGCATCTACGGGACCTCCGATCAGCAGCGCCTGATCAAGGACCTGATGAACAGGATCAATGCCGACCATGGCCTCTCGCCCGATGTCATCCTCTGGAAGATCTCCGATGCCAAGAACAGCCTGCTGCCGCCGGCGAAGTTCGGTCCCTGCATGCGCGGTGATGTGATCGGTGAGATGGCGAAGGCTGTTTATCCCGAATATCAGAAGAGCCTGAAAAGCTACAATGCCGTCGATTTCGACGACCTGATCATGCTGGTGGTGCGTCTCTTTGAGGAGTTTCCGGAGGTCCGCGAGCGCTACCAGGATCGTTTCCGCTACATCATGGTCGATGAGTACCAGGATACCAATACCGCCCAGTTCACCCTGATGCGGCAGCTCGCCGAAAAATGGGGCAATTTCTGCGTGGTCGGCGACGATGACCAGTCGATCTACGGCTGGCGTGGCGCCGATCCGGGCAATATCCTTGATTTTGAAAAAAACTTTCCCGGTGCCCGCGTCATCAAGCTCGAACAGAACTACCGTTCCACGGCGAATATCCTCAATGCTGCCAACAAGGTGATCAGGCACAACAAGCAGCGCAAGGAGAAGGCGCTCTGGACTGCCGGAGGTGCTGGCGAGAAGATCGGCGTGGTCAAGTGCATCGATGCCGAAGATGAGGCACGGGCCGTGATCGAACGCATTCGGCACAATATACGCAACAAGCGCATGGCGTACCGGGATCACGCGATCCTGATGCGCACTAACTCCCAGACCCTGGTGTTTGAGCAGGAGCTGCGCTTCGCTGACATCCCCTATGTGCTGATCGGCGGCCAGCAGTTTTTTGACCGCAAGGAGGTCAAGGACGCCATCGCCTACCTGCGCTTTATCGTCAATCCGTACGACGAGGTCAATCTGCTGCGCATCCTCAACTACCCGCGCCGCGGCGTTGGCCGCACCACTGCCGATCAGCTGATCCGCACCTCAATTACCAGCAAGGAACCGCTCTGGCAGGTGATCAGAAGGGCACGCATGATTACGGGGATTAATGCCAGGACCGCCGAAGCCATGGAACGATTTGTCGCTCTGGTTGAAGACCACAAGCGCAGCTTTCGCGGTGGCGGACAGCTCGTCGCGACGACAAAAGCTTTGTTCGCTGCAATCGGTCTTGAAGCCGAGTTGCGGCGTGAACCGGATTCCCGCGAGAAGGTCGAGCGGCGCATCGAGAATGTCCAGGAGGTCATCAGCGCCATCGCCACCTACGAGGGGCGTGAGGACAAGCCGACCTTGTCGGGGTTCCTCGAAAAGGTCTCCCTGCTTGATCGTGACGAACCGGGTTCCGACAGCAAAGAGAAAAAACTGGCCAAGGATGGCGTGGTGCTGATGAGTCTGCATTCGAGCAAGGGGCTCGAATTCCCTCATGTGTTCCTGCCCGGCTTCGAAGAAGGCTTCCTGCCGCACAAGAAGTCAGTCTCCGAAGGTTTCGATGTCGACGAGGAGCGCCGTCTTTGTTACGTTGGCATTACCCGTGCCCGGGAAAAATTGACCATTCTGCACGCCGATGCGCGCATGAAGTACGGCAAGGCGGAGCCGCGTGATATCAGCCGTTTCCTGGCGGAGATCCCTGAAGAGGTTCGTCAGGAGGAAGCCAGAGCCGGATTCCACCTTGCAGAAGGCAATGAAAATGCCAGCCTTTCGGATATGCTTGCCAAACTGATGGGTGAAACGGCAGAATAGAGCTGTCCTGCTCAACTGGTGCTACGCACGTTGAATTGTTGAATCGCTTCGCTTGTTGAATCGTTTTAAGCCACAAACAGTTCAACGATTCAACAGTTCAACCGCCTTTCGCCCTAAACGATTCAACAGTTCAACAGTTCAACAGTCTTTTGCTTTAAGCGATTCAACGATTCAACAGTTTAACGATTCAACAGTTCCCCCTTAAGTCAGAGTGTCAACATATGAATGAATTCGAAGCCAATCTGCCCCTGGGCAAGGCCACTGTTTACACGTCTGAATACGACCCCGGTCTGCTCTGCCCGATACCACGCAAACTCAAGCGTGACGAGATTAGTCTGCCCGATGAGCTGCCCTTTCACGGTGTGGACATCTGGAATGCTTATGAGGTGTCCTGTCTGACTTCGCGGGGCAAGCCGATGGTTGCCATGGGCGAGTTGCGCATCCCTTGCGAATCACCTCACCTGCTCGAGTCAAAATCCCTCAAACTCTACCTCAATGCTTTCAACCAGACCCGCTTTGATGATTTCGAGTCGGTGCGGGCCCTGCTGAGCCGCGATCTCGGTGGCGCCGCCGGAGCGCCAGTGGATGTGCGCTTGATCGGTGCTGCAGCGTTTGCCGCTGAGTCGCTCTCCACCCTGCCGGGCCATTGTATCGATGATCTCGATCTTGCGATTGACAACTATTCCCTGGACCCTGGTCTGCTCGAGGGGGCGGCTGATCCACAACAGCAGGTTGCTGAGACGCTGCACAGCCACCTGCTGAAAAGCAACTGCCTGGTGACCAACCAGCCTGACTGGGGAAGTGTGCTGATTCGTTACCAGGGACCAAAGATTGATCGTGAGGCCGTGTTGCGCTACCTGATCTCCTTCC
>JBPPMD010000283.1:0-2179 GCA_051305875.1 Desulfuromonadales bacterium
ACCTGGCTGAGCAGGGAGAAGACCCGTTCGGCACTGCGGAAGTCCGGCAGGTTGAGTGCGGTGTCGGCGTTGAGCACCCCGACCAGGGTAACTGCCGGGAAATCGTGTCCCTTGGCAATCATCTGGGTACCGATCAACACATCGATTGCACCGCTCGTCATCTGCTCTATCAGTCGATGATGGGCTCCTTTACGGGTAGTGGTGTCCCGGTCCATGCGGGCCACCCGTGCAGTGGGAAAGTTCTGGAGGATTTCCTCCTCGAGTCGCTCGGTGCCCATGCCTTCAGGAAGCAGGTGCACACCACTACAGCGCTCGCAGTTTTCCGGTGGCCGCTGGTGAAAATCACAGTAATGACAACGCAGCGAACGTTGCACCTGAGAATAAGTCAGGGTGATGTCGCAATTCGGACAACGCAGGGTGGCACCGCAATCATGACAGAGCAAAAAAGGCGCATAGCCCCGGCGATTGAGGAGAAGCAGGGTCTGCTCTCCTGCAGCCAGAGTCTCTGCCAGGGCGGTCTGCAACGGTTCGCTCAACAGGCTCTCGCTCGCATAGAGTGACAGATCAACCAGTTGAATCCCAGGCAGAGGCCGTTCTGCGGTCCGCTCCGGAAGATCCAGGTAAGTCAAGTGCCCCTCCAGGGCCCTATGATAGGTTGTGAGAACCGGCGTTGCACTGCCCAGCAACACCACTGCTCCATCCATCTGACCACGCATCAGAGCCAGGTCACGAGCGTTGTAGCGGAAGCCTTCCGATTGCTTATAGCTGCCGTCATGCTCCTCATCAACAACGATCAGGCCCAGTTCGGGGAGTGGCGCAAACACCGCGGAGCGGGCGCCGATGACAACATCAATGTCCCCACGTGCCACCTGCCGCCAGGCGTCGTAGCGCTCTCCGTCTGACAATCCGGAATGCAAAACGGCCAGACGGACATCATGGCCCTGGAACCAACTGCGGAAACGCGCAACCAGCTGCGGCGTCAGGGCAATTTCCGGGACCAGGACCAGGGCCTGACGGCCCTGCTCGAGTGTGCTGGCGATCGCTCGGAGATAGACCTCGGTTTTGCCGCTGCCGGTCACGCCATGTAAAAGAAAAGCATGAAAGGCGGCCGGACCGTGCAATGCTGCTTCGACCTGAGTCACCGCCTGCTGCTGGGCAGGGTTGAGTTCGAAAGCCTGACGGATGTCAACAGCAACCTCGGCAAAAGGGTCCCGGCACCGCTCGACTTCTTCAACCTGTAAAAAACCCAATTCCAGCAAACGCTGAAGAACCACATGAGGCGTCCCGAACTGTTGACGCAGTTGACTCAGGCTGACCTGTTTGGACGCTCGGATGAAGTCGATGACCTCACGCTGTCGCGCACCTTGCGGTTGTTCTTCGCGAACTGTCGCCTGGTAGATCTTGTCGCGCAAAACCGACGGCTTGCTGTCCAGGGCGGAAAGCCCCGCCGGCAGCGCCGTCCTCACTGCTTCTCCGGGAGGATAGACGTAATAACGTGCCGCACGAAGGTAAAAGGCAGCATGACGGGCATGGAACAGGGGATATGGATCGATGACTTCGAGAATATCCTTCAATGGAGCCTCGCCGGGGTCCATCCAGTCCATGACATAGCCGACCACATGGCGGCGACCAAGCGGGACGCGGACACGACTGCCAATTCGGACTTGCGCCGCCAGGGCTGCCGGGATTGCGTAGCTGAGGACTTTGTCAAGAGGCGCGACCACGGCAATCGCCGCGGCCTGCGCCGGTTGTGTTGTAGATGTCACAAAAGCCTACACTTGATCCTGGAAAGAAAAAACAACGCAAAGACGCCAAGAAAAGCCAATAAAGACGCAAAGGGAAAACTTTTTAAACCTGCTATTGAACGTAGATCAATGCGGGTAAGAGCAAGCCAACCAAAAACAATAGCCTTAAGGTTTCAATCTTATCCAAAACAGGGTTCAGGTTTTCTTTGCGTACTTTCTGTTAATCTTTGCGCCTTTGCGTTAAATATCGATAGCTTTTCCTGGGTTATAAGCAATTACAGCTTCACTACGGCCCTTAAGCCGCCTCCTGCCCAACAACTTTCGCGGCAAGCTGGGCGGCGAATTCCCGGCATTCACGCAGGTTGTCTTCCGTCGGCGTAAAGCGCAGCGTCAGGGCGGGAACCGGCAACTTGAACCGCAATCCCCGCAAGCGC
>JBPPMD010000327.1:0-4045 GCA_051305875.1 Desulfuromonadales bacterium
GGGGTCAGGTTCTGCTCGATAACCGTGCCGATGATCGAGGTCGTCGCGAGCAGAATCAGGATACTGATCGCCAGTTTCAGGGAACAGAAAAAATCCCACAACCGGTCAGTGAAGCTCTGTTCTTTACTCAAGTTAGTTTCTCCAATCAAATTTTTGCCTGACGAGGAAAATCACAATGCAAAATATATGACCTATTTACTCATGTCAAGGCAAAGACAAAGGATGGTGGCTGGTTGCTGGGGACAGGCTGCTGGTAAATATGCCCAGCCTCCTACTCCCCGAAATCCTCTTTCAGGCGCTTATTGAGTGCTTCCGCCTTGGCTTCAACGCCCAGGGCCATATCGGCTTTGAACTGCACCAGCTTGTCGCTGAGTCCGGCATCATAAACAGCCAGCATCTGCGCAGCAAAAATACCGGCATTGCGGGCACCGGCCTTACCTATTGCCATGGTCGCCACCGGAATGCCGGCCGGCATCTGCACCATTGCCAGCAAGGCATCCATGCCGTTGAGGGCCGTAGCGTCGATCGGCACAGCGATCACCGGCAGGGTTGTTTCGGCAGCAGCCACCCCGGCGAGATGAGCGGCAGCTCCAGCCCCTGCGATCAGGATCTTGATTCCCCGACCATGGGCCTCACGCACATAACGGGAGGTTCGTTCTGGCGTGCGGTGGGCGCTGGAGACCGTCATCTCAAAAGGGATGCCAAACTGCTTGAGAGCTACGGCCGTCTCTTTCATGATCTCGTAGTCGTTGTCGCTTCCCATGAGGATGCCGACCAAAGGGTTTTCTTTCATTGTTTCTTCCTATGAAGTGAAATGTGAAATGTGAAAAATAATAAAAACAGGTACCCTTTGTCCTGTGGCGGTCTTTACCTTTTACCTTTTACCTTTTACCTTTTACCTTTTACCTTTTACCTTTTACCTTTTCACTTTTTAACGATTTAGCGCTTTCCGACCTATATCCTTACGGAAGTGCACACCGCTCCAGTTGATCTTGTCAACAGCACTGTAGGCACACTCAATCGCTTCGGCAACCGTACTGCCGAGTCCCGTAACACCTAGAACGCGGCCGCCGGAATTGACGATTTTGCCATCCTTGAGGCTGGTACCGGCATGAAAAACCACCACATCATCCATGGCCAGGACATCATCCAGTCCGGTGATCTCAAAACCTTTTTCATAAGATGCCGGGTAGCCGCCCGAGGCCATAACCACGCACACGGCCGCCTTGTCGTGCCATTCGATGGAATCCTGCCGCAGGTTGCCCCGGGCACAGGCTTGGAGAACCGGCACGATGTCCGACTTCATACGCATCAGCAGCGGCTGAGCTTCCGGGTCACCGAAGCGGGCATTGTATTCAACGACCCGTGGTTTACCGTCCTTGATCATCAGGCCGACATAGAGGATACCGCTGTACGGGCATCCATCGCTGGCCATTCCGGCAATGGTCGGCTTGACAATGGTTTCGACAATCTCGTCATGCAGAGCTGCGGTCACCACCGGAGCCGGGGAGTAAGCACCCATGCCACCGGTATTCGGGCCTTCGTCGTTATCGAAAGCCCGCTTGTGATCCTGCGATGAAGCCAGCGGCAGGACACGTCGGCCATCGGTAAAGGCAAAAAAAGAAGCCTCCTCACCCTCCATGAATTCCTCGATGACGATGCTCGCCCCGGCTGCGCCAAACACCTTGTCGAGCATGATTTCGTCAACGGCAGCGATGGCCTGCTCCTCGGACATGGCGACGATGACACCCTTGCCGGCGGCCAGGCCATCGGCTTTGACAACGATCGGGGCGCCTTGCGCTCTGATGTAGGCGACCGCAGCATCACGCTCGGTGAAGGTCTGGTAGGCCGCTGTCGGGATCGCGTATTTGGCCATCAGGTCCTTTGAGAAACTTTTGCTCCCATCAATGCGGGCTGCCGCATGATTGGGACCGAAAATTTCCAGTCCAAACGCCTGAAACCGGTCGACGATGCCCAGGGTCAAGGGCACTTCCGGGCCGACCACGGTCAGATCGATCTGCTCAGCCTTGGCAAAATCAAGCAGTGACTCGATATCGTCTGAGGGGATATGGGCACATACGGCAAGGCCTGCGATCCCCGGGTTGCCCGGAGCGCAATAGATGGTTCCCACCAGAGGCGACTGTGCGATTTTCCAGACCAGCGCGTGTTCGCGTCCACCACCGCCGATCACCAATATTTTCATCTAAAATCTCCCAATCTAAAGCTGGCCACTAAGGCACGGAGGCACCAAGAAAACCCAAGAACCTAAGATTTTAACTTTGTGTCTTAGTGCCTTGGTGGCAGCAAAGGCTTAATGCCTGAAATGCCGCATACCGGTGAACACCATCGCCATGCCATGCTCATCGGCGGCGGCGATGACTTCTTCATCACGGATCGATCCACCCGGCTGGATGACGGCGCTGATGCCGACAGCGGCAGCGTTGTCGATGCCGTCACGGAAAGGAAAGAAGGCGTCGGAAGCCATGACCGCACCTTTGACCTCGAGCCCTGCCTGTTCGGCTTTGATCGCTGCAATACGCGCTGAGTTGACCCGGCTCATCTGACCGGCGCCGACGCCGATGGTCATACCGTTTTTGCCATAGACGATTGCATTCGATTTGACAAATTTGGCGACCCGCCAGGTGAAAAGCAGATCCTGCAACTCTTCCGCCGTAGGCTGGCGCTTGCTGACCACCTTCAGCTCGGCAGTCAACAACAGATCGGCCTGCTGCACCAGCATGCCGCCGTTGACCCGTTTCAAGTCAAGTCGGGCGGCTGATTGATCAGGCCATTCACCGCACTCGAGCAGACGGACATTTTTCTTGGCAGCGATCACGGCAACCGCTTCGGAGGCTACCTTCGGCGCAATGATCACTTCAACGAACTGCTGATCGGCAATCGCCTGGGCAGTGACGGCATCCAGCTCACGGTTGAAAGCGATGATGCCGCCGAAAGCCGACTCGGTATCGGTGCTGAAGGCGCGCTGATAAGCCTCGAGCAAGGTCTCGCCATAAGCCACGCCGCAGGGGTTGGCGTGCTTGACGATGACACAAGCAGGGCCTTCATTGAATTGCTTGATACATTCCAGGGCGGCGTCGGTGTCGGCGATGTTATTGTACGAGAGTTGCTTGCCCTGCAATTGTTTTGCCGTGGCGATCGAAGCCTCTTCGACGCCGCGTTCGACATAAAAAGCCGCCTTCTGGTGCGGGTTTTCACCATAGCGCATGATCTCGGTGCGCTGGTACTGAAAGGTCAGCGCGCTCGGGAAATCGGCACTTTCTTCGTCGATCCTGCGTCCCAGCCAGTTGGAGATAGCGGCATCGTAAGCGGAAGTCCGCTGATAAACCTTGAGGGCCAGGCGGAAATTGGTTTCACAGGAGACATCGCCGGCGTGGGCATTCATCTCGTCGAGGACCAGGCTATAATCAGCGGGGTCAATGACCACAGTCACCGACTGGTTGTTCTTGGCCGCGCTGCGCAGCATAGTCGGGCCGCCGATGTCGATGTTCTCGATGGCATTTTCAAGGGTGCAGTCGGGATTGGCCACTGCCTCTTCGAAGGGGTAGAGATTGACCACCACCATGTCGATCGGTGTGATGCCGTGCTCCGCCATCATGGCGACATGGGCCGGGTTGTCGCGTAGACCGAGCAGGCCGCCGTGGACCTTCGGGTGCAGCGTCTTGACGCGTCCGTCGAGCATTTCCGGGTAACCGGTATGCTCAGAGACATCCTTCACGTTCAGACCGGCCTGCCGCATTATGCTGGCAGTCCCGCCGGTTGAGAGAATTTCGACGCCGAACTTGCTCAATCCTTTAGCAAAATCGACGATGCCGGTTTTGTCGGAAACACTGATCAATGCGCGCTTGATGACAGCCATCTGAAGACCTCCCGTTGAATCGTTGAATCGTTGAATCGTTGAATCGTTGAATCGTTGAATCGTTGAATCGTTGAATCGTTGAATCGTTGAAGCGTTGAAGCGTTGAAGCGTTGAAGCGTTGAAGCGTTGAAGCGTTGAAGCGTTGAAGCGTTGAAGCGTTGAAGCGTT